>NZ_AHMP02000003.1:1845000-2162500 GCF_000243735.2 Leptospira kmetyi serovar Malaysia str. Bejo-Iso9
TCTCAACGACAAGCCCCGGTTCCGCTCGACAACGAATCTCCCGAACTTTTGGCGACAAGCCTTCTTCCCGAAAACGAACCCGTTCCCGTAACAAGCGGAGAACCATAGAACTTAGTTCTCGTTTCTTCCTTGAAGGCAAAGAATCGGCTCAGACTTCATTCTTATTTGGGAATTCTTTCCATTCTCTTTTTAAGTTTTAGAATTTTTCTTTCTCTCGTTTCATTTCCTTCCTCGGTTGCGTCTTCGTTTTCATTTTTGATTTCAACGCAAGAGATCGCGCTCCTTTCCGGAAAGATCGGAATCGTCCTCGGTTTGTTCGCATTCTTAACAGGAGCCGGTCTCGGTAAATATATGTTCGTTCAAAATTCCGAATATACCGAAATTCATATCATTCTTCTGTTGGCGGGTTTGGCCTTGCAGATTCCGAGCATCTCCGAAAATCATTCCAACTTTTACGCAAATCTCGTCGCTTGGATCAGCTATCCTCTTCTGATCGCGGGTTGGATTTACGGAAGAAGAATCCGTCGCAAACGAAAATAGCCCCGATTCTTTTCGAAATCGGCAACGTCTTCTTTCAAAAAGATTCTTTATTCCATTGCAAAAATTATAAACCGTTTCAGATTGCCTCCTCAGTTTAAGGAGAAGTTATGGACTTCAATTTATCAGAAGATGAACTTTTGTTCATCAATTCGTTTTCCGATTTTTGTAAAAAAGAAATCGAACCGTTTGCGGAAGAAGCGGATCGTAAAAAGGAAATTCCAAGATCTCATTTTCATAAACTTGCACAGGTAGGTTATATCGGTTTGCCGCACGAGGAACAATACGGCGGCTCGAACGCGGGAACGTTTCAATCCTTGATCGCGATGCAAACTTTAGGAAAGGCTTGCGGCTCCACGTTTTTTTCCGTGGGCGCTTCGGGCGGTTTGTTCGGCTTGCCCCTTCTTCATTTCGGAACCGAAGAACAAAAAAGAAAGTATTTACCTTCCATCAACGCCGGAACCAAGATCGGTTCTCTCGGAATCACGGAACCCGATTCCGGCTCGGACGTTTCTTCGATTCGAACGGTCGCGAAAGAAATTTCCAAAGGTGTATATCAACTCTCTGGACAAAAAACGTACATCACGAATTCTCCGATCGCGGACGATTGTTTGGTTCTTGCGAGGGTTCAGGATTTAAACGGAAAAGAAAAAGGGCTTACGCATTTTTTCGTCGATCTGAATTCCAAAGGAGTTCAAAGATCCGCGCCGATGGAGAAGTTAGGTCTAAAGGCTTCGCCCACGGGCGCTTTGTTTTTCGAAGACGTGGAAGTTTCTTCGGAGGACATTCTCGGTTCGCTCGGAAAAGGTTTTAGACAAACCATGCAAACGTTCAACATGGAAAGAATTTCTCTCGCCGCGTGGTCCATCGGTTTGATGGAATCTTGTTTAGAAGAATCGAAAGCGTTCGCTTCGACGAGAAAAAGTTTCGGCAAGTCGATCGCACAACATCAATCGGTGGGAAATCTTCTCGCGGAAATTTATACGAAACTCGAAGCGTCCCGCTGGTTTACATACAACGTAGCCTGGGAAATGGAACAAGCAGATTCATTAGGAAAAGGGAATATGCATCTTTCCGGAAAATGCGCGTCCTGCAAGTTGTTCGCGACCACTTCCGCAAGAGAAGTGACCAATCTCGCGGTTCAAATCCACGGAGGCGCGGGTTTTATGGAAGAATACAAAGTCTCCAGACTTTACAGGGACGTGCGCCTCGGCGAAATCGGAGGCGGAACGAGCGAGATTCAAAAGCTGATCATTGCAGGAAGCATTATGAAAAGCTCATAAACTTCCCTTCTTGGCTCCGTTCGGATTTTCGATCATTTCCTTCAAGTAAGAATGGATTTCCGGATCGTTGTCCTGTATGAGCTGCCAAAAGGAGAATCCTCGGATCTTGTATTTTTTCAACAGATTCATCTTGGTTTCGAAGGATCGTTTGTTCATATAAAACGCGACTCGGTCGCAACCGCCCAATGTATACCAAAGAGAAGGATCGTCGTAAACATATCCTTCGTGGCGATACAAATACGGACGAAGATAAATCCAATCGCCGGTTTTTCTCGCGTCCTTAAATATTTTCGTCACGTCGGTCGGCTCTTCGGATCTCGGATTCCAGTTCGCTTTAATATACTGCGCCCTCGAATAAAAAACCGCCTTGGAAGGAATGTCGCAGTTGAGGGGCCAATCGTATCCGTAGGTGGGGATAGCCATATACAATTTAGAATTAGGAATCTTTTTAGTAGAATATTCTAATATTCTTTCGATCCACCAGGATGGCGCCTGAGGCCCCGGTCCGGGAAACGCGTTTTTTCTCGGATGCAATTCGTAGGCCATAATCTTGACCTTATCCGCGACCTTTCCCAAAAACTCGTAGTCGTGCGAAAGTTGCCCCCGATACGCTTCGTAAAAATCCACGTTCATCTTTTTTCCGGATTCTTTGCAGAGATATTCCGAAGGTTCCTCGGCGAACGTTTTCGGATGAATCGCGACGGATAAAAGTTTATTCCGTTTTTTTAATTCTCCGGACAAAAGAGTTAAGAAGGTTTCGAAACTTTCCTTTTTATCGCAGGTCATTCCCTCGTAGTCGATGTCGATCCCGTCGTATCCGTACGTTTCGATTTCTTTGAGAATTTGTCCGATATGATAGTCTCTGATTTTCGTATTTCCGTTTAAACCGATCGCATCGGAAACCTTTTCAAAATCGTTTTCCCATCGAAAGATGGTCGGTATGATTTTCGTCTTCGGCGAAATCGTTTTCAAGGCCCAGATGTAAACTTCCTGAGCCTTAGGGTTCCAGACAGATTTGATGTTCCCGGTGTTGCTCCTTCCGCCTTCCAGAGTGTATAAAAACGGATGAATCTCGTCGTAAAGAGTTATGTTCTGAGTCATCGCGACGATATCGGCGGACCAAGTAGAAGCGAGAAATTCCTTTTCGTTTTTTTCGAAAGAAGTTTCCGAATTGTTAAGCGAAGTGAGTTTTGATAAAAACGGAATTTCCTTTTCGCGAAGAAACCCCTTCCATTCGTTCTGAAAGACGAAATACGCCGCAAAAATTGCAATTAAAAAAGAAAGAATCGATATAAGTAGTTTTGATTTCAAGCCGTTGATCCCGAGTAAAAGTTCGGTTTTCAACCAGCGTAATCGGGCAACCCTCTTCTGCAATTTGAATTCCCGTCCGAAATCGTTCCGCTTGGCCGCTTTGTTTCCATTTGATTCAATAAAAACTTTCTTTCAAAGGCCGAGCGGCTCTTTTAAGATGGGTTATCTTTTCGATCCTACTTCTTTTCTTCCAAGAGACTTTTTGTGTGTTTCAAAGTTAAATTCAAGACCCCGATTCTTCTCATAATCGCCTTTCACTTTTTTCCGTTGAACGTCGCTTATGCGGAGACGTCTTCGATTCCGAAAGCGAAATCGGGAATTCTGAATTTATCGGATTGGGATTTTCACGGCGAAAAAACGATTCCCGTTACGGGAGAATGGAAATTCTTCTGGAATCGTTTTATAAAACCGAACGATTTTGATCCGAAAAATAATGCGACAGGATATGTATGGATCGAAACTCCTTCGGTTTGGAACGGAACGTCGTTTAACGGAGATACCGTGGGAAGTCACGGATTCGCATCCTACGAACTTACGATTCTCCTTCCGGAGAATATTCCGAACTCGGCGCTTACGATTCCGGACATAGGCACCGCTTACAATCTGTATGTGAACGGAAAGTTGATCGCAAACGCGGGAAACGTCGGAGACAAACCGGAAACCTCGCACGCGCTTTACAAACCTCAAATCGTCGTCCTCCCGGATTCGAAAACTCTTCATCTAGTATTACATGTTTCTAATTTTCAAAATCGATGGGGAGGTTATTGGTTTCCGATTCGAATCGGAAGTTTAAAGGATATTCTCGGAGAAGCGCAAACGAAAAAAGGAATCAGCCTAGCGGTTTGTATCGCCGCGGTTCTTATGGCGGTCTTCAATCTTGTGTTTTTCTTTTTCAGAAAAAAAGATCCCGCTCCGCTTTTTTTCGCGACTCATTGTATTCTCATTTTGATCCGAGGTCTTACCACCGGCGAACGTCTCGGGCATCTTATGTTTCCGAACGTTCCTTGGGAGATATTAAACCGACTTGAATACATTTCCGTTTATTTATCCGCGCCCGCTTTGTATGCCTTCCTCCATAGATTTTGTTATACGAAATTCTGGGAAAAGTACGGTCTTCTTTTCGACCTTCCTTATTTCGTCACGGCTTTAATCGTCGCGGTTTTTCCGAATCAGATCTACACTCTGACGCTCAATCCGATTTCGATATACGGTTTTTTCGTAACGATTCCGGGTTGGAGCATTCTACTTCTTTACGGAATCCATAAAAAATACGAGGGAGCGTGGATTTTATTTTTGGGTTATATCGTGATCATGTTCGGCACGTTCCACGATATCGCGCTTAACATGGGTTTTCTGCACACTTCGACGTATGTGCTTCCGTACGGACAACTCGCGATGATCGCTTCTCACGCGGTGTTGATTTCGAAACGTTTTTCGAATTCGTTAAACCGTTCGGAGAACCTTTCCCACAAGATGAAAAGTCTCGTTTCCTCCACGCGGGAAATCATGACCTCGGCTTCGTTCAACGCGGCGGCGCAAACAACTTTGAAAATTCTTTCCAAAAACATCGAGGATATGAATCGGAAGAATTCACTTTTGAACATCGAAAGACATTCAAAAAACGGAATATTAAATTCTTTGCCTTCCAAAAACGATGGGTTGAATATTTATTTACCGGAATCGAATTCCTCCCTTTGGAAACAATATTCTCTCGATGAAGAGGACAATCTTTCGATTCGCGACGTTTCGGGTTTTATTTCGAAAGAATCTCTGGAGATCGATCTCAAAGCGTTGCATTCTCCCGCCGTCATCGGAGAAAGTTTTCTGCTTCCGGTACAAAACAGCAAGGCGAGTTTCGTCATCTTGGATCTTCCGATCGGAATTTTTTTGAATTCCGATTCCGAAATGGATTGGGTGCAGGGAATCGCATACGCGCTCGCGCTTTCGATACAAAACGTTCTCAGACAGGATCGGGAAAAACTCGCGATCATCGGAGAATTATCGGGGGAGATCGCACACGACATAGGACATCACGTAATTCTCATCCAAAAGGTTTTGAGAAATCTCAACTCGGACAAAAACGAAAAGAAGGATTTCGATCTTGCAAGGGCCAAAAAGGAAACGGACGCGTTGGCGAACCTTTCTTTGGATATATTAGAATTTTCTAAAAAAGTAATCATTCTCGACTTTAAGGAAGTGGATATCCGAAAATTTTTCCAGGGAATCAAAGAGGATTTGGAACTTTTTTTCGAGGGAAGTGGAATCCGTTTTTCCTGCGACATCGCCGCGGATGGAACCGTTCGATTGGACCCGCTTCGGATTCAAAGACTGATTCTGAACATCGCCAAAAATTCCTTGGAGGCCATCGGCGATCGCGGCAATTTTCTTCTTCAAGTGGAAAAGGAAGGACCCATTCTTTACATCGTCTTTACGGACGACGGTCCCGGTTTCAGCGAAGAATCGAAAATCAGATTCTACAACTCCATGATGGAAACCAAAAAACCTCTCGGAAGCGGACTCGGACTTTCCATCGTTCGAAAGATCGCGCTCGCGCACGGTGGGGAAGTTTTGATCGATTCCAGTCCGGGAAAAGGTAGCAGATTTACCGTTCTGCTACCCTGCTGATTTAAAATTCCATTTCGTTTAATACTTCGTTTAACAAAATCAACAAAACGGAACCCGAAAAAAATCCAAAGAATCCTGGAGGGAAAGAAGCGATGCGACGTCGCTTCGAATCCATTCTCAATCGCAGATCGATAAGGAACCCGTATTCTCCGCGGTCGTGGGTTGACCGAATCCGAAATCGATCTTGGTCGCCCACCCGTTCGAATCATACGTATACGTCATCGCTCCGTCCGAAGAAGTGGTGGGTTTCGTCGCTCCTGCCGCGTACGTATTTGTGATCGTTTGTCCGCCGGAAGTCGTTTTAGGAAATCCTAATGTATCGTAATTGGAATACGTAACCGTAGGAGACGCGACCGCGGTCAACTGATTCGAGCTGTTGTATGTGAACGTGTTGGTCGTTGCGCCCTCTACTCTACTTACAAGACCTCTTTGAACGTGCTGATTCGAAAACGGAGGAGGATCCACAACTCCGAGTTTGGCCGCAACCGCGGTCGAATAGGTGCGGACCACGGTGTTTCCCGTGTTGGGAACGCAGGTGTAAATTTTTCCGGCCACGGCGCACGTGTATGTGGTTACTGCGGAGGAGTTACCGTCCTTTACCGCGACTTTCTGAGGAACGTTGAAACAGTTTCCGTTTGCTAATGCGACAAGAGCCGCGACCAAGGAAGTATTGTCGTCCGATTCGTTCTTTTTACAATCCGCTGATACGAGTAGAACGGCGGCGAGATTTAAGGACACGATTAATTTCTTCATTTAAGAAACTCCAAAATTTTCAAAAAGTTTTTTCCGAATCAAAAACTGATTCTGAAGAAAGATTATCATCGAACACGGATTTTGTGAATTTCGGGAACTACGGAGAAAAAGTCGTACGGTAAGTAGTCGGTTAGAAAAGACCGGAGGCTTTGAGTTGAACGAGAATACGTCCGAGTTCTATGAGATTCTCGGTTTCCAATTTTTTAAAGATCGAAGCTCTATGGGTTTCGACGGTTCTTATGCTGAGATCCAATTCTTCCGCGATCTCACGGTTCATCTTTCCGTTTGCGAGAAGGTTTAGAATTTCCTTTTCTCGTTTCGTCAATCGATTGATCAGATTTCCGATCTCTTTCGTGATTTCCGTTTCGGGTCTGAAATTTTTTACTTCTTCCGGAAACACTTTGCCGCCGTTTAAGACCGTCTTCATCGCTGAGATCAGCGCGGTCATAGATTCGCTTTTTAGAATATATCCGTCGGCTCCGAGCGCGAAAGCTTTTTGAAGATAAGACCAATCTCTGTGCATCGTTAGGAACAATATCTTCAAATCCGGAAATTTATTTTTGATCGTTTCGAGTTCTTGAATTCCATTCTCCTCTTGCAAAGAGATATCGCTGATCAGAAGATCCACTCTTGAAAAGCTCATTCTTCGAATCGCTTCCTTCAAAGAATGCGCGGAACCTACGAAATCGAATTCGGGATCGGCTTCGATCTCCGCTTGCAATCCGGTTCGTACGACGGGATGATCGTCTACAAGAAAGATTGAACTTTTTTTCGCGCGAACCATTCTACCGTAAGTTAATCCGACTTAAAACCTTGTAAATAGATTCTTTTGAAGATTATTTTAAACCGACTTCAGAAAAACCGCGACTTTCATACGTTGCAAAAAAGGAATCTGTTTTTATAACTTGATTTAATTGCCGTTAGGTTTCATCCATTGATGTCATGAAATTTCTTTTCCGTTTTGAGCTCTTTATTATCCCCTTTCTTGTTTTTATTCTAAGCACTTGCAAAATTTCTTATGGATTTCAGACGATCGGTATGCCGAAACCGGATCGTCACGATCGAACCGGAACCTTTATGGGATACGATTACTTTCTCTGGGATTGCGTTCAGGGAAAACGAACCGTGGTTTATCGTTGGGAAAAGGAGATGCCTTTTTTGGATTTTGATCCGTATCACAAGGAAGAGGTTCTTTGCGGGAATGTGACCGAGTTCGAAAGGAAGAATGGAATCGGAAAGTAAAGTCGAAATCGGAAAGTTGGCCGGAGTTACGACCCACTTTCCCTGAGAACCGGATCTTTAAACCTGGATTCCTTTTTTCTTGAGAATATCGAGCGCGGTTTGTCGTAACAAGGGATGAATTTGAAACTCGGAGGCGTCCGGAAAACTGGAAGTGGTCGTAACCCCGCCCCCCGAAACCGCAGGGTCCGCGGGTGAGGCCTTAAACTTGTCCGCGCCGATCCACTGGCTGAGAGCCCACATCATTCTTTGGAAAATTTCGTCGATCCGCTTTTGATAACCGGCCTTTTTGTAATACCCGTATGCGAGCAAGGGCATCTTCTTCTCATACATAAAATGATCCCCGAGACGAATCAGACCGTCCTTATAGTCCGCTTTTATAAAAAGATCTCTGGCTTTTCGAATATCGCCTTCGTTGAAAGCCCGGTTTCCTTCTCGAATCGTTTCGGCCCTTTCTCTGGAATCCATACTCAAACCATCGGATATTTTTCTGAATTCCGCAAGTGAAAAACGCGAGGGAGAATGGCCGGGGTTACGACCACTTTCAGGAAATTTCGGAAATTCATTCTTTTTTTAAAGCTCCCGGAAAAGACTGGCACCAAAGAGGTACTTCATGAGCGAACTCAAAGCCGGGTCCAAGGCTCCCGGTTTCACGGCACTCAACGAAAAAGGGGAAAAGGTCAAATTGACCGACCTGAGCGGGACCAAAGGAACCGTTCTCTATTTTTATCCCAAGGATCAAACCCCGGGATGTACGACCGAAGCCTGCGATTTTCGGGATAATTTTTCGAGAATCAAAAAGACCGGGTATAACGTGGTCGGAGTTTCAAAAGATAGCGTAAAATCCCATCAGAAATTTATTGAAAAGCAAGAGCTGAACTTCACCCTGATCTCGGACGAAGACGGAAAGATTTGCGAATCCTACGGGGTCTGGCAGATGAAAAAGTTTATGGGAAGAGAATTTATGGGAATCGTCCGTTCCACCTTCCTCATCGGAGCCGACGGAAAAATCTTAAAAGTATATCCTAAGGTAAGCGTGAAAGGTCATGTCGACGAGATCCTTTCCGATATCAAATCACTGGAGAAAAAATGAAACTGGATAAGAATAAAATCCAAACCTCGATCGGAAAAAATCCGTCGAAAGCGTTTTATAAACTACAGATTCTACTCAAGGATCATTTTCCCGAGAATCTAAAGACGAAATTTTCCTTACAAACATCTTCCGGAATTTTCACCGGAGACAACGGACAAGTTTTTACGGATGAATCCGAAAAGATCATCTACTTGGGGTTAGGCGATTCTTCCAAAGTGAAGATCCGCGGGGTCGCACAACATTTTTTTCAATTCGGAGAAAAGTTGAAAAAATGGGACGGGGTCGGATTGGAAATTCACCTTCCGAAAATTCTCACCACCGCCCTTTCCGCTGAATTGCTCGTGTATCAAATTCTGAATTCTTTGGAACAAGGCGCTTACGCGATCAACGTTCTTGCAAAAGAATTTAAGGAGAATTCCAAAAAGACCGGAAACGTTTCCTTTGTTCTTCAAGACGCGGCAAAAGTAAAGGAAGCAGAAAAAGGATTAAAACGCGGAAAAGTAGTCAGCCGTTACATCAACGGAGCGCGTTACATCGCACATCTTCCGGCAAATCATTTCACACCGGAAGAATTCGTATCCAGATCCAAAGAGATCGCGAAGGACAACGGACTGAAGATCACAGTTTTCGACGAACCGCAGTTGAAAAAGGAAAAGATGGGAGGAATTCTTTCCGTTTGCGAAGGCTCCGATAAAAAAGCGAAGATGATTCTTTTGGAATATACTCCCGCAAAACCGAGCACGAAGAAAAAACTCGCGATCATCGGAAAAGGTCTTACCTTCGATTCCGGCGGGATCAGCATCAAACCCGCACAAGACATGCACGAAATGAAATATGATATGTGCGGAGCCGCCGCGGCGATTCACGCAATCGGAGCGATCGCCGAACTCGGATTAGGCGTTCCCGTAATCGCGGCGATCGGAGTTGCGGAGAATATGCCGGATGCTGCGGCCATCAAACCCGGAGACGTTTATACGGCTCACAACGGAATCACCGTCGAAGTGCAAAACACGGACGCGGAAGGACGTTTGGTTTTGGGAGACGTTCTTTCTTATGTGGGAAAAAAATTCAAACCGGACTATATGCTGGATCTTGCAACCTTAACCGGAGCGATCATCATTTCTCTCGGACACGAGGCGGCCGGTGTTATGAGCAATTCCGAAACTCTTACCAATTTGTTGAAGGAAGCTTCCGCGAGTTCGGACGAAAGAATCTGGGAAATGCCTCTTTGGGACGAATATTCGGAGGACCTCAAAAGCGATATCGCCGATATCCGAAACGTAGCGGGAAGAGCGGGCGGTTCCTTATCCGCGGCTAAGTTTTTGGAAAGATTCGTGGATCCGGGAATCGCTTGGGCGCATATCGACATCGCGGGCGCCGCTTGGAGAAAAAAATCCTCGGGAACTCAGATCGGAAACGGACCAACCGGTTACGGGGTTCGCCTTTTGGTGGATCTCGCGGAAAAGATCGGAAAGAAAAAATAACCGATTTCGTCTAACGCGCTTCCGTATTAAGGATGGGGAACGCGCTTTGACGGTAACCTCAAAGAGTGGAAATGGTCGTGGCGGCAAGTACGACCATTTCCGGTTTATCTCCGATGGAATGATCCATCAGATTTTTAATTCCGAACGTTCCACCGTGTTTTCGAATCAGGATATCGGCTAACGTCAATCCCAAACCCGAAAATACCTTTTCCGTTTTGACCTTCTCGTCTATAAATTTCGCCAAACGATAAAACGGTTGTTTGACGAGGTCCTCTTGTTCTGCGGAAATTCCGTTCAGATACGAGGGATCGAACTTATTCTTAACATAAAGATTGAAAAGCCCCGCACCGCACGAAAAATACACGTCGACTACGCTTCCGCTTTCCGAATACTTCAACGCGTTTACGAGCAGTTCGTGAAACACGATCGTAAAAGAATGCAAATCGACTTTCACGAATTGTTTCTGGGAAATCTTATTTTTACTCCCGATTTTAAAACGAAGCTTTCGTTCCTCAATAGAATCACATTCGTCCTTTTCGAAAGTACGAAAACATTCGGTCAACGTTTCGACCAGTTCGTTTACGGATAGAATTTCCAACTTGGGAGCGACGTCCCGATTGAGCAAGGTCAGAGTGTCTTCGAGGCGCGTAACGTTCTTTTCGATGTATTCCGTATTCTCCGCAAGCATCGTCATCAAATCTTCGGAGATCTCGTATGCGGAGTCCTTTTTTTCCGCGGAACCGTGAATCATCTTAACCAAAGCGATCAAAGCGCCGATTCCGCCTCCGCTAAAGAGAGCGTATTTGATATTGTTGAGAGTAATCTTGGAAAGTTCGAGTAAGGAATCCAATTCCGTAAGTTTGGAACGTTTATAGGAAACCCAATCCAATTGTTTTTTGAGCCTTATATCCGATTCTTCTTCGAGCAAACGAGCCAGTCTTCGTTTATAAAGTTCTTGTGCAATTTCATCCACCACGGCTTTGTATTCGGCGTGATCGATCGGCTTGAGAATGTAATCGAATACTCCGAGATTCATCGTATCGATGATCGTATTCGGTTCCGAGTTAGCAGTCATCACTACGAAGATGGAATCGGGTTGTTCCTGTTTTACGGTTTCGATAAACTGTCTTCCGCCCATCATCGGCATTTCCAAGTCGACGAAATAAGCGTCCGGTTTGAATTCTTCCTTTTTTTCCAAGGCTTGAATTCCGTTTTGAACCTCGCAGTATTCGAGTCCTAGGTTCCGAAAGAAACGGCCGAGATGAGCTCTCAAAAGCGAATCGTCTTCCAGGATCATAATTTTAGGAAGAATTGCGGATTCGGTTTTCATCTGACCACCTCACGATTCTAAAGAATGTAGCTTCAAACGAAAGAGAAATTTTTCTGTTGAAACTGATTGAATAGTAAGACGTAAAAAATTTTATAAATCTTTTTCGAATCTATAGAATCGCGTTATGATGCCATTACGACCATGAAATAAATTATTTAAATAATGCCGAAGAACTCGGTCATTTCGGCTGTTTTGTAAAAAATTTCAGGATTTTCGATTTCGTTTTTTTAAGAATGGTTCAAAACTGAGGCAAGATTTGCCGCGAAAACAAAGGTAGCACCTCCGTTTCGCGGCATCCCTTAAGGGATTCAACCTTTACAATATTCTAAAATTCTAATTTTTTTTAAATTGTGGCCAACGCGGCGTTCGCGAGATCGTAACCTCCCGTCTGCGCCGGATGAAAACTCGGTTTCAAATACAAAAAGAACGCTTTGGAAGTTTCCAAAAACAGAATTCTCCCGAACGGTCTGGAAACTTTCATATCTTGAAAGTATTTTTTGAATCCGATTTCCTGATCGGTCAAAATAAACCAGTGTTGGAAAAACAAAACGTAACCCCAGAAAATCCAAGAGGCCAAAAAGAATCCGAAAATTCTCAAAGCATAACTGTTGGAAACCGTCTGAAGAACGTCGTAAGCAACGGATTTGTGTTCGATCTCTTCGCAAGCGTGCCAAAGAAGAAGTTCCCTCATTTCTCCGTAAGCGTGATCGTGAAATCCGTGTCTTAAAGTGATTTCCCCCATCGTAGCGGTGTAGTGTTCCATCCCTGCAGTAACAGAAAGTTTCAGTTTTTTTCCGAAGAAGAATTCAAAAAACGGAAGCATCACTTTGAACGCGCTCCATTCGAAAAATTTTACGAAACGCGCGACCGGTCTTCCTTGTTTTGCAAGAGCTTCGAGAACCTTCTCGTGTTCTTTTCCGTGTTGCACTTCCTGTCCGATAAACGCTTTGATTCCGGTTTGGAGCTGAGGATCTTTCACTTGATCCGCGTAAGCCTTTACGCTTTTGATAAAGAATCTTTCGCCTTCCGGAAAAAGAATGTGATACGCGTTGATGATATGAGTGATGAACGAATTCCCATCAAAATAGTGACTCGGCAAATCGCCCATTCCCTCAAAGTCCATCTTACGAACCGTAGGTTGATTCGCGTTGATTGGTTTCAAATTTCTCTTTTTCGTTTTCGTTTCAACGGTCATGATTTCACTCCTTCAAACTTACTATATCTTTGTAGCGATCACTATAGAATATTCTAAACCGAAGCGCGCGCCGATCTCTGAAAAGATCTGATCGATTTCGAAATCAGTAGAGAAAATCGAGACTTTTTCGAGGAAAGTGGTCGGAACCACGTCCACTTTTCGAGTTTTACGAGAGGATTTTAAGAATTCTTCTGAATTCCGGAAAGAATGGAAATGATTCCAAGCTCCAAGGTTTGGAAAAAGTCGATCCGAAAGACCGCAAAATCCGGGGAAGAATTGAGAACTTTCACTACGATCGGAGCCGGTTCGGCGTGGTGCCAAAGCCCGATGATCAGCGCGTGCAAATACGTCAGAAACAAAACGGCTTCATCCGACGTTTTGAGTTTTAAGGCCCGACAAAGTTCGGGAGCGGATTCGAGAACGCTCTTTCGAACCGAATCCTTAAAACGAAGCGCGCTTTCAAAAACCACGTTTTTTTCCAAAAGCGCAGAAGCGATCGCCATCAAACGGACCGTTCTTTGGTTTTCCTTTAGAGAATTCGTGATCCAAGACGCAAGTTCCGCCGAAGAAAGTCCCGGATTTTTAGAACGAAGAAAATTCTGAAACGCCTCGAACCAAGCGTCGTAATCCATTCTATGAATTTCGAGAAAAAGTTCTTCCTTGGTTTTGAAATAAAGATACAGAGTTCCCTTGGCGACCCCCGCCTTTTTGGCGATCTGATCCATGGAAATTTTTTCAAAAGAAGATTTGTTAAAAAGGGAAATCGCGGCCCGAACCAAAAGTTCCTTTTTGATTTTCTTATCGTCGTCTTTTACGGCTCGGCTTTTCATAAAGGCAATTCTTCGTTTTAAGGGAGAATTCTTCGAACACGAAGTCTTCTTATTTCCAACAATCTTTCCGCCGATTACAAAAACAATCCCCTTTTCCATAAAAACTTCCGACGTACGTGGTTGACAATGACTCAAGGTCATTATAAAGTGACCGAAAGTCAATACTTAATGACCTTGAGTCATTAATATAGGAGTCAAAGAAGAATGAAACGTAAAACCGTGTTAATCACAGGGTCGTCTTCCGGAATCGGAAAAGCGGCCGCAAAGTATTTCCAAGCAAAGGGCTGGAACGTGATCGCAACGATGAGAAATCCCGAAAACGATCAGGACCTTAAAAATCTTCCGAACCTACTCTGCACAAAACTCGACGTAACCAAACCCGACACGATCGAAAAGGCGATCGCAGAGGGAATCAAAACCTTCGGCGAGATCGACGTATTGGTAAACAACGCCGGTTACGGACTTGTAGGACCGTTCGAAGGAGCGAGCAAGGAACAAATCCAAAGACAATTCGATACGAACGTATTCGGAGCGATGGACGTGATTCAAAAAATTCTCCCCCACTTCCGAAACAAAAAAAAGGGACTCATTATCAACGTCGCGTCTATGGGCGGAAGAATCACCTTCCCTCTTTATAGTCTCTATCATTCCACAAAATGGGCCTTGGAAGGTTTCACCGAATCTCTTCAATACGAATTGTCTCCGTTCGGAATCCGAGTAAAGCTCATTGAACCCGGCGCGATCGCCACCGATTTTATCGGCCGTTCCTCCGACTCCACTTCCGATCAAGCTCCGGGAGAATATAAGAAATTTTCGGACGCGGTTTTTAAGAACATGGAAGACGCGATGATGACCAGTCGTTCCGAAACCGTTGCGAAAGTAATTTTCAAAGCCGCAAAAAGTTCTTCCAAACGTCTTCGTTACGTAGTAGGAATGGACGCTAAAGCGCTTTTAAGTTTGCGGAAATTTCTTTCCGACGGAGTTCTATTCTCCATGATGAAACTCGCGTTGCTTAGATCCGCGAAAGCGGCTTAACTTTAATTCCGCGTATAAGGAGAGAGTATGTTCGGAAATCGGATTCAAAAATTTTCTTTCTTATCTTTGATCGTTCTTTCGGGAATCGTCGTTTTGATTTTTTTGCAGACGGGTTGTTTGAGTTCGTTCGGCGGAACTCCCGAAGGCAAACGACTGGAAAGAATGCAGACTTCCAAAATGTTCAAGGACGGAAAGTTCGAAAACGATCCCTTTGTTCCGAATTTGATTTCCGGTTCTTACACGGAAATTCTTCGAAGACAACTTTTCGGTAACGAACAAAGAACCCCTCCTTCTCCGATTCCGGTAATTCATCCCGATCGCCAAAGTTTTTCCGCAGTTCCCAAACCGGGACTGAGAGCGATCTGGCTCGGTCACACGGGAGTTCTTGTGGAAATCGACGGAGTGAGAATTCTGACCGATCCCGTTTTTTCCGAGAAAGTATCTCCGTTTACGAGCGTAGGTCCGGAAAGATTTTTCCAATCTCCGATTTCCCTCGAAGAACTTCCTCCGATCGACGCGGTCGTGATTTCACACGATCACTACGATCATTTGGATATGATCACCGCAAAACATCTTTCTTCCAAAGGAACCAAGTATTTCGTTCCTTTGGGAATCGGCGCGCACTTGGAACGTTGGGGCGTTCCCGAGTCACAGATCGTAGAACTCGATTGGTGGGAAAAGGGAAACGTCGGGAAAGTGGAAATCATTTGCACGCCCGCGGTTCATTATTCGGGCCGGGGAATGTTCAACGCGAAGTCTACTCTTTGGTCTTCTTGGAGCGTAATCGGTCCCGAAAATAAATTCTTTCATAGCGGGGATACGGGTTATTCTCCTCATTTTGCCGAGATCGGTAAACGTCTCGGACCTTTCGACCTGACTTCGATCAAGGTCGGAGCTTACGACGTCACTTGGGAAGGAATTCACATGAACCCCGAGAAAGCGGTTCAAGCGCACGTGGATTTAAAAGCAAAACGAATGCTTCCGGTTCATTGGGGAACGTTCAATCTTGCGATTCACGATTGGGACGAACCGATTCGTCGAAGCGTCGACGCGGCAAAAAATCTTTCTGTAGACTTGGTCGCGCCGAAACCGGGCGAAGTCGTGGACGCAAAAGCACCGTTCATTTTCGAAGCTTGGTGGGAAAAGGTGAAATAATCGAAGAGTAAGATCGAAGGTGGAACGAAACGCATAACAGAAAGGTCCTCTCGGAGAGGACCGATTCAAGAACACTTTCGATCTGTTTTAAAATCCGATTATAATATTAGTTTATTATAATTTTCTAAATCGATTGGAGTTTGAACAAACTCCGAAGAAGTTTTGATCTTCGCAAAAATATATCCGAGTCCCGATAAAAACGAAGCGTGCACATACGAAGCGGGAATTTTCGTTTTTTCAAAGGAAAGTTCCTTGGTCGCGCATGCGTCCGCAATGACGGTGATATCCTTATAACCGAGATCAAAGGCGGCGCGTACGGTAGAATCGACGACCATGTGAGTCATCATTCCGTAGACAACGAGCTTCTTTACTTTTTTACGTTTCAGCTCCTCTTCCAATCCCGTGTTGATAAACGCATTGACCGTGTGTTTGATCAGAATTGTTTCTCCGGGAATCGGCCCGTTTGATTCTTCCATTTGAACCCCTGCGGTTCCGGGAAAGAAGAAGGTGGCCCCTTTCCGAGTGGAAACGTGTTGAACGTGAATCACGGGCCATTCCTTTTTTCTAAAGTATTCCAAGACGGTTTTTCCTCGACTCGCCGCTTGTTCCGCTCCTTCCAATTCGAATTTTCCTCCGGGAAAAAAATCCTTTTGTAGGTCCAAAATCAAAAGCGCCGTGTCCGCGTTTGCAAGTTCGGAAGAAACCGGATTCTCCCTTTCGTCGATCGTTGAACAGGAAACGATCCAGCATAGAATCGGAATCAACGCCGTTTTTTTGAATGAATTCATTCTTACCTCCATATTTCGAAACCTTTACAAGAATTTTCGTCTTCGTTTCTGTCGGTTTCGATCTACAGAGATTATAAAGGATCTATACTATTCTTAAAAATGATTTGTTCTAATAGTTAAAATCAGTAAAATTGATAGTATGGAAATTTCAAGTCTGAAGATATTCAGGGAAGTCGCCGTGGAAGGAAGTTTTACCAAGGCCGCGGAGAAACTTCACTACGTTCAATCGAACGTTACGATGAGAATTCAACTTTTGGAACGGGAACTCGGCGATCGATTGTTTCAAAGAACGAAGGCCGGTGTGACTCTGACTCCGAAGGGAAAAATTCTTTTGGAATATGCGGAGAAGATCCTTTTCTTTTCCGACGAAGCGCGCAAGGCGCTTTCTTCGTCGGGAGATCCGCAAGGCGTTCTTCGAATCGGTTCGGGGGAAACGACGTCTTCGATTCGACTTCCCTCTTACATCGCGAAATTTCATTCTAAGTTTCCGAAGGTAAAACTTTCGATTCATCCGGGGAACACCGGAGATCTTTTACAAGGGCTGATCAAACGGGAATTGGACGGAGCTTTTTTGTATGAGGATTTTTCCCATCCGACGACGGTTTCCCGACCTATTTTTACGGAGAATTTAAAGGTCGTAACTCCGAAAAATTTTAAAACGATCCGAGCGCTGGCCTCTTCTTTGGACAATCTTTCGATTCTCGTTTTTAAACCGGGCTGCATCTTCCGCAATCGTTTGGAGCAATGGCTCCTTTCTCAAAAGATCGGGCCGAGGTCGGCCGTTGAATTGAATTCGATGGATTCCATTCTTTCCTGCGTTATGGCCGGGATGGGAATCTCTTTGCTGCCCGAATCCATTTTGAAATCCAGAAAGTTGGACCGGTTCATTTCCAGTTTTCCAATTCCGAAAGAATTTTCGCAGGTTCGGACCTTTTTCGTGTTTCGAAAGGACGTTTCTCCGACCACGGCTTTAGGCGAGTTCCGAGATGGTTTGTTTTCTACAGTCTCTTAGGTCGGACGCGGCTTCAGGACCTCGGCGGGACCTCGCTCGAGTCTTGTTCCCGTCGTGGTTGTGGTAGGGATTTCTAGATTTTTTTCGAAAATGGCCGGGGTTCCGACCCAATTTTATGTCCTCTAAACGGATCCTAAGCTCACTTTAAATCCTTGACCTGTAGTGCACCGCCAAAAAACTGGTCTCAGATTGTGCGACGCACAAATTTGAATCTACGGAGGCATCCCATGAATTTTCGCAAGATGACCCGATTTCGTTTCCGTTACTTACTTTGGTTGCTCTTACCCTTGAGCTTCCAACTGCTTCTCGCACCACTTGCGGGAGCTCTCAATCAGAAAAAGATCGCCCTGGACGAAGAATCCATAGAAATCAAAGCCATCCAGGCGTACGTGGCGGAGGTCCGACCATCCCTTTCCTCTGAATCCCTGCAAAAACTATCCCAAGTCATTCTCCAGGAATCCAGAAGACTGGAACTCGAGTCCTGCACGTTCCGTTGTTCCGACACGGACAAAGTCAGCCTACTGATCGGATTGATCCATCTCGAATCCGAGTTCAAGGCGACCGCTCGCTCTCCCAAAGACGCCCGCGGTTTTATGCAAATCATGCCCGCAACGGCAACCTGGCTTTCCAAAAAAGAAGGCTGGAAAATCAACCTATCGGATCTTCACAAACCGGAAGTAAACATCCATCTCGGAGTTTCTTACCTAAACTTTCTTTTGGATCTGAGAAAGGGCGATACCACGAAAGCGCTTCTTTCCTATAACGCCGGACCGGGCGCCGTGGATCGTTGGGGCGGGGTTCCGGAATACAACGAGATCATTTTGAGCAACCAATCCCGTTACTTGGAATTGAGAGAAAAGATTTCCAATTCGATTCAGTAACTTTTTATAATTCGTAACTTTGAAATGCGAGTCGATGCGGTTTTCGTCTTCGGCTCGTATCCGCTTCCGATCTCCGATCCTTTTCTCGAGTGATCGATCAACACTTAACAACAATTAGGTGGGCATTCTCCGACGAACAACAAGAAGGAGGAAAGAATTAAGGAACCCAATCCGATTTATTGAAATACTTGTCTTCCATTTCCCGAAGAACGCCGGAACGCCCGATCTCGGAAAGAAAGAATTCAAAATTCCGAATAAACACGGGATCGGAAAGGGGAAAGGCCGCGCTGATATCCTCTCTTTGCACCGGTTCCAAAAGCGGTCTGAAATTGGAAGCGACCGATTTGTCCTTGAGAAGAAGTCCCTTGATATAAAAAGAATCCGCCACTAAACAACTCGCGGTTCCGTTTTTTACGGCCTCCCAAGCGGACGGCGTGTCTCCGTATGTGAAGATTCGATTGTTTTTGAATTTTTTCAGAAGATATTCGTGACGATTGGAAAACGATCGAACCGCAAACGTAATACCGCTTACGTCCGCCAAGTCGAGAATACTTCGAAAACTCTGCGTGGTGATGATATTTCCTTCCGGCGGAGGCGGCAAAGAAGTCTTTCGAATCAAAGCCGCGGGAGTGGAAATCAAATACGCCGCGCTGAATCTCACCTTTTTCGATCGTTCGAGATTGCTCGAGATTCCGGATAACGCGATATCGGCTTCCTTCTTTTTGATCGCATCCGCAAATTCGCTGAACTCGGGATAAGGAATGAATTTATACTTCACTCCCAAAAAATCCGCGTAGGCCTTTCCCAATTCGTAATCGAAACCGGGAAAACCTTCCTTTGCGTTCGGAACGTAGAACGGTTCGTCGGCGGGATTGCCTGCGACCTTCAATTCTCCCTTTTCCAAAATTTCCTTGAGTCGGGAAGAATTATAAAATTTGAATGTTTCTTCTTCCGCGTTCAAACGAGAACGTTCAAACGATCCGATAAAACAAAAGACGGTCAAAAGAATCGAATAAAAAATTCGGAAGATCGGAAATCTCATGTTCGGTAATTTTACGGAAAACGTTTCAGTCTTCCCGCAACTCCGTAAGATTTTTATAATATTCTAAACTTTCCGGATTGCTGAGAGCTTCCTTGTTGGTGACGGGTTCCCCTTGAACGGTTCTTTTTACGGCGATCTCCACCTTTTTCATGTTGATCGTGTAAGGAATGTCCGCAACGGCAAGAATTTTGGAAGGAACGTGTCTCGGCGAAACCTTATCTCTGATTTCTTTTTTCAAAACTTGAACCAAAGAATCGCTCAACGTCTTTCCGGGCGCCATCTTTAAAAACAAAACGATTCTTACGTCCTCTTTCCAATCCTGTCCTATGATGACGGAGTCCGCAATCTCGGGAAAGGTTTCGATCAAACTGTAAAGATCGGCGGTTCCGATTCTCACTCCTCCCGGATTGAGAGTCGCGTCCGATCTTCCGTAAACGACAAGACCTCCGTTCTTCGTAAGCTCCGCAAAATCGCCGTGACACCAAACTCCCGGAAAACTTTCGAAGTATGCGGACTTATATTTTTTTCCTTCGGGATCTTTCCAAAAATACAAAGGCATCGACGGAAAGGGTTGTTTGCAAACGAGTTCTCCCTTTTCTTCCATTACCGGTTTTCCGGTTTCGTTCCAAATCTCCACGTCCATGCCGAGTCCTCTGCACTGGATTTCTCCTTCGTAAACGGGAAGAATCGGATTCCCCAAAGCGAAACATCCGTTGAGATCGGTTCCGCCCGAGATCGAAGAAAGTTGAAGATCCTTTTTCCAATTTTGATAAACGTATCGAAAGCCGATCGATGTTAAGGGAGAACCCGTGGATAAAACCGCGCGCATCGAACTTAGATCCAATCCCTTCGGTTGAAAGCCGGATTTCTCCAAGGTAAGAATGTATTTCGCTCCGACTCCGAAGACGTTGATCTTTTCTTCCGCGGCGATTTGAAAAAGAATTTCGGGTCCGGGATGAAACGGATTTCCGTCGAACAAAACCACCGTCGCGCCGACGGACAAGGAACTTACGAGCCAGTTCCACATCATCCAACCGCATGTCGTATAATAAAAAATTCTTTCTTCGAGTTTCAGATCGGAATGAAGAACCAATTCTTTCCAGTGATTGATAAACACTCCGGCTCCCTGCACCATACATTTCGGAAGTCCGGTCGTTCCGGATGAATACATGATATAAACCGGATGATCGAAACCGGTTTGATAAAACTCAAGAGCCGCGCCTTGATTTTCCCGGAGAATACTTTCAAAAAAATGAATATTCTTTTTCGGATATCCTTCGGGTAAGGAAGTCGTCGTTCCTTCTTTGAAATGCAGAATCCCTTTTTTGTAATCCGATACGACGACCGCTTCGAGTGAAGGTATGGAAGCGACAATCTGCGTTAGATTCTCCGCAAGAGAAAGATCCTTTCCTTTAAACGCATATCGATCCGTGGTAAACAATATCTTAGGTTCGATTTGACCGAAACGATCCAACACTCCTTTGGCTCCGAAGTCCGGAGAACAGGAACTCCAAATCGCTCCGATCGAAGTCGTCGCGAGCATCGCGATCACGGTTTCGGGAACGTTAGGCATAAGACCCGCGACCCGATCGCCGGGAACCACTCCCCTTTTTTTCAGATCCTGCGCGACCGCGCCCACATAAGAACGAAGTTCCGCATAACTGATTTCCCTTCTCGATCCGTCCTCTCCTCTGTAAATCAGAGCGGGAAAAGAATCGTTTCTACGAAGAAGATTCTCCGCAAAATTCAATTTTGCCCCGGGAAAAAACCGAGAATCCGTAAAATTCTCCGCTTTGCGAAAAGCGGTTTCGTATTTTTGAGAATGGATCGTTTCCGAAAATTCCCAGATGCTTTCCCAAAACGCGCCGATATCCTTTACGGACCAGGCCCTGAGTTCTTCGAACGCGGTTAGATCGAGATTCTTTTTTTCTTTTAGAAATTTTCTATAACGGATTAGATTGGATGATTCGATTCGCTCGGAGGAAGGCGCCCATAACTCTTGATGCATGTAAAATCTCGGTTCTTTATTTTTTCGCTCTCTATTACATTTTTTTCGAAAGGTCGGGTCAACATGAATTTTGATTGAGAAACGGGACGCGCTCTATATGTTTAGAAAAAAATAATTCCGAGAAAGCCATTGAACTCATTCGAACACATTCATTTCGCAGAAATCATTTTGATCGCGTCCGGTATTCTTTACACTTTGCACGGTTTGATTCATCAGCTGATCGTAGGCGCGGCCGTCGGATTTTTCCAATTTCCGGATATCAGACAATCCCGTTTGATTCTGATGATGTGGATCACCACGGGCGCGTTTATGAGCTTTTTGGGTTTTCTTCCCGCGGCTTTGATTTTATTTTTCGGCCCTCAACCCGCGGTCGTTGCGACCTTGATCACCGAAGCGATCGCGGTCGGTTTCTTATCGCTTCACATTTATCTTTCCGGTTACAAAACTCACACACAACCCGTAAAGATCGGCTTCTTTTTCAGCCTCGGTTTTACGATCGTTTTGGCGGGTTATCTGGTAAGTTTGCGATTCTAAGTTAGACGAAACTTCGTTTAAGAACGCAGATTCTTTTGGTATTTGCTAAAATCCTCAAGAGCCTTTGCATACAAATGTTCTCTTAGATTGTTTTTCATCATTTCAAGAAAGACGTCCAGATTTTTGATCCCGGCGCTCACTTTGATTTTCAAAAAAGAATAATCGCCAAATACGAAAGTACCCGAGTAGGAATTGAATCGGACCGATTTGACATCGTGCCAAAACATACGTTTGTCCCTCGTAAAAAAGCCCTTCTCCAGCATCCCCGAAGAATCCACCGATACGGAATAAAACTTAGAATAGAGAAGAATCCAAATTCCGAAAAAACAAAGAAGCAGCCAAAACGATAGAAGAAAGTTTAGATTTTCATTCTCGGTTTGAGGGATCAAAAAATAAGAACCAAGAAAAAACAGAAAGAATAGAATCGAGGTAATGTATCCCGTAATCACGAAACTTTTCGGAAGTTGAAACGTATTCTTTGTGGCTTCCGGATTGTTTGTCGTATCGATAACGAATAACTTCTGAATCCAATATTTGGATCCGAAGAAAAGAAGAATGCTGAACAAAGATCCGATTGTGATTTGAACGATATATTCTTTCATGAGCAAGATTCGAATTTGTTCGCGGGCAATTTCGCGAAAACTCAAGAGTCGCTTTCTATGGATCGCGACTGTATGGAACCGAAGATTTTCCAACTACGTTGGAAACCAAATGCTTATCGCTCCGCGGTATTTGGCGACATCGTTTCTTACGGAAACTCGTTTCACAGCTTCGCTGTGAGCCAATCGCAACGCTCAGCTGCTTTTTGGCGACATCGTTTCTTACGGAAACGATGTCGGCTCGAAATAGGCTAAGTTCTCGGGGCCTTCGTGGATCACGATTCGATCCACCTTGCCGCCCGCGGTATGAACGCTTTCTTTCAAATAATGATAAAACCAACGCGCGATGTTTTCCGAAGTCGGATTGATCGTTTTAAATTCTTCCAAATCGTTGATGAGAATATGATCCAATTTCGCTACGAGTTCTTTGAGTTTCTGTTTGGAAGTGAGAAAGTCGAAACTGATTCCGTCTTCTCCGATATTCTTTTTTCCCGAAAGATACAATTCCACTTTCCAGGAATGTCCGTGAATCGGTTCGTCCGAACCGTCCGGAAAATACCGGTAAAGGAAATGAGAGGATTCAAAGCGCTCCTCGATTCTGATATAAAATCTTCCTGATTCTTCAAAAAACATAGCTCTTGACTTTCTTTCCCAGGTCTATATATTGGAAGCAACTGCAAATTCGAGGCGGTTTCGTATTCGACGAGGTTCGGCTCGGTTGTTTTTTCGCGGTTTGCAGAGGCAAAATATCTCGCAAAGTTTTTCAAGGGGCGAGTATTTTAGTGATAGGAGATATTCAATGACAGAAGTGGTCAAGCCAAGATTTTATAAGGAAATGACTGTAGGTGAGGCTATGGCTGTTCACCCGGAAGCGGGGCTTGTTTTTTCGAGCTACCATTTAGGCGGTTGCTCTCACTGCTCCATCAACGAACTCGAAACCATCGAGCAGGTTTGTATGGGTTACGGCGTGGAAGTGGATGTTCTGATTGAAAGCCTGAACAATCTTCTCGAAGACTCGGAAGACTAAAAAAATCATCCCGGGGAAAATCGATTCTCCGGGTTCTTTTCCTTTTCCCCAAATACTCTTCTTTCTTTTTTGAAACCCGCGCTTCTACGAAGCGGGCGGAATATAATAATAACGAACTCCGGCCTTTCTGAAATAATTCCGAATCCGATTGTCTTCGCTTCGGACCTCGGTTGCGTCGAGAGGTTTCAAACCTTTTCGAAACGTTCCTTCGTTGATCTGAAGAATTTCGCCTAACGTATCGAATCTATAAAACTCAAGACCGGTTTCCCTTTTGAGAACCAAAAGACTCATGGTCAAAAAACTTTCGTTTCTATATTCCTCTTCGTAGAGTCCGTATACGAACGCGCTCGGAAAAATTCTATAGACGGTCCCTTTGTATTCCACCGTGTTTTTTCTACGGTCCAAATCCTTGAGAATTGTATAAGAAGAACGATCCGTGATGAAGTAAATCGTTCCGCAGCGAAACGTAATATACTGATTTCCTTTTTTACTCGTAGCGGAAGGAAGAACGACTCCGGAAGAAATCATATCGCCGGGAGAATAATGATTCTCCGCGATTTTACCGAGACGATTGCGAAGCGACTCGTCCAAAAATTCCACCGAGTCCGTGCGTTTCATTTTTCCGAGTTGATGAAAGATCCGATCGAACTCGTTCTTTTCGTAACCCTTGTTCTTCACGAAGGTATCGAGTTGTTTTTTAAGGGACTTCAGTCGGATTTGAAAATAGGGAGAATCGTTTTTACCCGCGAGACCGAACATTTCCTCCCATAAGGATTCCAGTTCGCGGATCTCGTCCTTTTGGTCGAAGGTCTTTTTTTCAACCTCTTCCAATATGGCTTCGAATTTATGTTTTAAATCGAAAAAGAATCGGGAATCTCTTACCGGGTCCATACGCGTGTTTTTATTATCGGACGTTGTATCGTTTTTTTCAACGTGAGAATTTTTTGAAAACGACGCGCCCTAACTTTAGTTCGCGTGTTTTCTACTCTTGATGGAAAGAATGATTCCCACGGCCGTCATGGACATGATCAAGTGCGATCCGCCGTAACTCATAAACGATAAGGGAATCCCGGTCACGGGCATAAGACCGATGACGATCCCGATATTGATCGCCATGTGATAAAAAAGAAGGGCGACGATCCCCGAAGCGAGAAGAGATCCGAATCTGTCCTTACTTTCGTAACTGATCTGAAGTCCGCGCAAAGGAATCGAAAATAAAAAGAACAACAAAAACACCGAACCCAAAAATCCGGTTTGTTCCGCCCAAGAGGCGAAGATAAAGTCGGTGCTGGATTCGGGAACGTGAGGAATTCTTCCTTCGGTCATCTCCGCGTTCATAATTCCTTTTCCGAAAAATCTTCCCGAACCTACCGCGGGTTTGGACGCGCGTAGTTGATAACCCGCGCCTTGTTTGAATTCTTCCGGATTCAGGAACGCGGTCAAACGTACGACCTGGTTTTCGCGGAACGGAACCGTTTTCATCACGACCACCGCGGAGATCAGACTGATCCCCAAGATCCCGAGAGGAATATAATATTGTCTTAATGTTCTACTTCCTCTCGCGATTCGAATCCCCACCATCACGAGACTCGCGATCAAAAAGATCGCACCGAACGTCAAAAGAAGTTTTTGATTGGATAAAATCTTAAAGAAGAATCCGCCTTCCACTTCCACGACCTGATCGACCACTTCCTTAAGAGCGTTTAACGTCTTGGGCGTGAGATTCGCGGCTTTCAAATCCTTTCCGTCGAGCGCGAGCCAGATTTTTCCGCCGAGTCGATTGACCACGGATAAAAGATCGGTCTTTCCGGTTCTTTGTAAAAAGTCGGAGATGTCGTTTATCAAAGTCAGTCTGGAATATTCCACAAACATAGGAACCATCAAGGTGATTCCCCCGAACGCGAGCAAGGATCCGATATGGAGAATGTCCGCTCCTCCGAGAAAGAGCATCGTAAAAAGGATCGGCAAAAAAGAAACCGCGGTTCCGAAGTCGGGTTGCAGAAGAATAAAAACCATCGGAACGATCACGATGACGAATGGGATCGCGAGAACCACGAGGTTCTTCATATCCTTTTCTTTGAGAACCATAAACTGACCGAGCAGAATCACCGTGGACAACTTCGCGAACTCGGAAGCCTGAATCCCGATCGGTCCGATCTTCAACCAAGAACGAGCCCCTCTTCCAGAAGGAAGGTGTCCGATCCCCGGAATCAGAGTGATCATCAAAAGAAAAACCGTAAAGACGTAGATCACGAGAGCGTAAGCGCCTAACAACTGATAGTTGACCCGTGATACGAAATACATGATCACAAGACCGATGATAAAATAGAACAACTGACGATACCACTTACCGGGTCCGTCTTCGAAATTGACTTCCTGACTGTAAAGCGTCAGAACGCTGCAAAGAACTACGATCACGACCGAGATCACCAAAAAGTAATCGATCTTTTCAATGGACTTATCTGGCTTCAAGCGTTCCCTCCTGTCCGGTCGACGGTGAAGAAGGTGGAGCTATATCTTGCGATTTTTTGAATGTTCCCGGCGGGAACGCGGCGTGAAACATTTCTCTTGCAACCGGTGCGGCTCCCGCGGCCCCACCGACTCCGTATTCCACGAACACCACGATTAACACTTGTTCGCTGGCGGGCGCGTTTGCGGGTGCGTAACCCACAAACCAAGCGTGGTTCGAACCGGACGCGCCTCTTCTTCTGGTTTGAGCCGTTCCCGTCTTTCCTGCGATATCGGGTAAGAACGGTTTATTTAAAACGTATGCGGCAGTTCCGCTTTTGACCACAAGTTTCAATCCTTCTTTGATCGCCTCGACCGAAGACTGATTGATCGGAATGTCTCTTAGGATTTGAGGAGTGGTTCTATTGATGATGGAGTTATCCACGGGATCGCGGATTTCGCTCACTACGTACGGTTGATAGATTTGTCCGCGATTGAGTAAGCCCATATAAAACAAGGCCATTCCCATCGGAGTCGAGGAAATAAAACCCTGACCGATGGACAAGTTGATCGTATCTCCGTCGAACCACTTGGTTCCGTAAGTTCTTTTTTTCCAAGCGGAAGAAGGAACAAAACCGGTGATCTCTCCGGGAAGATCGACCTTGGATTTGTTTTCCAATCCGAAAAGACGGGAATAATTCAAGATCGCATCGGAACCGAGCTTGTATCCGAGATTGTAAAAATAAACCGAACAGGATTTTTGAAGAGCGTGCGCGAGATCGTTGGTTCCGTGACCGCCCTTTTCCCAACACATAAAAACCTGATCGGGAACGCCGGCGAACGTAGACTTAAGCACAAAACTACCGTTACACGAATAAGAAGTTTCCGGAGTATAACCGATCTTGTGCTGACTTTCAAGAGCGGCAAGTGCGACTAACGTTTTATATGTCGAAGCGGGAGGGAACTTGGATTGAATCGCAAGATTTAAAAATCCGCCGTTGTCTTTTACACGTTTGAAGTGGCCGGTTCGATCCGCTTTATTCTTACCCGAAAGAATGTTCGGATCGTAACTCGGATTGGATGCCATCGCAAGAATTTCTCCGGTTGCAACCTTCACCGCGATCGCGGTTCCTCTGCTGCCTTTGAGGGCCTTGTGAGCGGCGATCTGAATGTCCTTATCGATCGTAAGAATTAAATTATTACCCGGGGAAGAATGTTCCACCACGCGTTCTTCTTCGATGTTTCCTTCGGAACTTCGTTTTTGAATTCTAAATCCGTCCACACCCCGAAGTTCGGAATCGTATTCGAGTTCGAGACCGTTCTTACCGAGATATTGATAGGATTTGATTTCTCCGGTTACGAGATCGTCCCTTGTCGGTTTTCCGATATAACCCGTGACGTGCGCGAGCGCGGGTCCCATCTTGTAGATTCTTCTCGG
Source organism: Leptospira kmetyi serovar Malaysia str. Bejo-Iso9 (assembly GCF_000243735.2). NCBI lineage: Bacteria > Pseudomonadati > Spirochaetota > Leptospiria > Leptospirales > Leptospiraceae > Leptospira > Leptospira kmetyi. The sequence goes on from NZ_AHMP02000003.1 coordinate 1,872,648, forward strand.
AGAAGGAAGAAGAATGATGTATTTTGATATATTATCGAATACTGATATTCTTTCCTGTTGAGCGGTGGTGATCCCTTCCAAAAGAACGATCGGTTTTTTGGATTTGAGATTTCTGGAAAATCGCGGTTCGATCAGTTCGTCTTCGTAATACGAAATCGGAATCGAAAGCGTTCTTGCAAATTCGTGAATGAACGTTTTTACCGATGCGGGATCGTATTTAAACAAGGACGTATTTAAAACCGCGTCCAAGGAAGAATAATTCGAAACGAGAGCCATCGAAGTTTCCGGCGTAAGAAAATTCCGATCGAACATTTGGCCCCGAGCCGCGGGCATGATCTCGCTCTTTCTTACGAACTTCTCCGCTTTGAGAGCGTTGTCCGTTCCGTTGAAAATCTGAAGATTAAAAAGCTGAAAGATAAACGCGGCTAACGTAAAAACTACGAGCCCGGAAAAGATATAAAGACGAAGACGGAAACTTCTTTCAAGACGGTATTCCGACGCAGACTGCGCTCCGCCTAACAACTTACGCGTCCCCCATGTGATCCAATTGATAGATCCAAGTCAAAGCGTAAAAAAACGCGGGCGCGATCAGAGCGTTGAAGATGGAAGTGAAGAATAAGGAATAACTCATATTCTCGTGAAAGAAAAGGGAGAATAGATAATACGTAGCGACTCGGGTAACGAACGTGATCAACAAAGAATAGATCGTGATCGAAAGATAATTCTCGTGATACGCGGAACGCGCAAACTTACCCACGAGATAACCGATCAGACAAAACGTCAAAGAATGCAAACCGATCTTATACGTGACCACATTGCCGGCGGCGATTTCACCGCCGAGACCGGAGTCCGTCAAAAGACCTCCGAAAAATCCGATCCAAAGACCGTAGAGAGGACCTCTTCGTAGCGCAAAAAACAATACGAGAAGAATCATGAAGTCGGGTTTGATCGCGGAGCCGATCTCGAAAAGATTGGAACCGTTTAAGAAGTGCGCGATTAAGATACCGACCGCGATAACGAGTTTTTCTAAGATCATTGCAGGTCGTCCTCGCTCGGAGCCGCGCCCGGATTTTTCGGCGCGTTTGTCTGCGGCTTATTGCCGTTAGGCGAAAGAGGATTTTTGGATTGATTCTCTTTTTGACGATCCTCTCCCGGATAATTGAGTTCTCCGAAATACGGATTTTCGATCGTGATGTTTTGTCCTTCCGGCCAAGTCTCGAGCCATTTTTCGGGCAACTTGAGAATGATCGTTACACTTTCGAGCATCTCGAAACGAACGAACGGTTTTAAGAATGCGGTTTTGAAACTTCCGTTTCTTTGTCCTTCTTCGGTAATGATTCCCACGGGAATTCCCGCGGGAAAAACTCCTCCCCCGCCGGAAGTATAAACCGGTTTTCCGATTTTACTCAAGGACTCCGTGTATTGAATCATCTCGCTCGGTCCCATCGGATATTCTCCGAAGACTCTCGGATCGATGATGATTCCGCTGTCGATATAATTCAAAAGAGCTTCGGTTCCTCTTCCCGAGTTTCCGGAAAGATTGGCCCAAAGATTCGTATCGGGCATCGATACTCCCATGTTGAAGTTGGAGTTGATGAGAGGTTGTACGACCGCCGATCCGCCCGTAACCGCGATCACTTTACCGACAAGCGCTTCGATGATCGCGCCCTTTTGATCCACGGCTCTTGCGGTCACCGGCATATAGGGTTTGAGTCCCGCGTCGGCGCCTTTGTCGATGATGATGGTTCTATAGATCGAATTCAATCGAACGGATAAAACTTCCGCCTTTAAACTCGCGTATTTTTGTCTGCTTTGAAAACGAAGTTCTTTGCGAAGCGTATCATTCTCGCGATTCGCTTTTTCCAAATCCTGAGGAAGAAGTTTATAATCTTCCATGACCGCGACGCAAGAATCCCTTTCCTTACGAACGGTTTCAAAAGATTCTAATTTGTTATACGCGCCTTTGAAAAATCCGCCGAAGGAATCGATGGAGCCGGATACGATATCTCCGACTCTTTGGAAACTTGCGATTCCTCGTACGATTACGTTGCTTCGGAAGGTTAAGGAAAGAATGGAGAATAGAACGCAAAAGAGGAGAGAGACAGTCTCTTTACTTCGGCTGAGTTGAAACCATAACATCGAATCTTCTTTTGCTCCCCGACTTGCCCGAACCGTAAAGGTCCGGGACTAAAGCGCGTTTTTCTCGAAACGGATTAACGGATTCCCGGTTTGATGTATTTCAACTCGTCGAGATACTTTCCGGTTCCGAGAACCACACAAGTCAATGGGTTCTCCGCACGGAAAACGGGAACCCCGGTTTCCTTAGAAAGATACGTTTCCAATCCTCTCAAAAGACAACCGCCTCCGGTCAGAACGATTCCTCTTTCCACGATATCCGATGCAAGCTCGGGCGGAGTTCTTTCCAGAACTCGTTTGATTCCGTCGAGAATTTCGTCTGTCGGTTCCTTGAGTGCTTTGCGGATCTCGTTGGATTCCAGTTCGAGAGTTCTCGGTAAACCGGAGATCGCATCCCGACCACGTACTTCCATCGTCTCCGCTTTCTTTTCAGGGTAAGCGTTCCCGATCGTAAGTTTGATATCTTCCGCGGTTCTTTCCCCGACGACCAGGTTGTATTGGTTTCTGAGATATTTTATGATTGCTTCGTCGAACTCGTCCCCACCCGTACGGATGGATTCCGCGATTACCATTCCCCCTAAAGAAATGACAGCGATCTCGGTGGTTCCACCGCCGATATCCACGATCATATTTCCCGCAGGTTCGTTGATCGGGATGTTTGCTCCGATCGCAGCGGCAAGCGCTTCTTCTATGAGGAAGATTTCTCGCGCGCCCGCTTGTTCCGCCGATTCGCGAACGGCGCGTCTTTCCACCTCGGTAATTCCGGACGGAACTCCGATCACGATTCTCGGTTTTACGAAAGTGGTGCGGTTGTGCACTTTAGCGATAAAATAACGGATCATTTTTTCGACGGTTTCGAAGTCGGCGATTACCCCGTCTTTCATCGGACGGATCGCAACGATCTCTCCGGGGGTTCTACCAAGCATACGTTTTGCTTCCTGCCCTACTGCGAGAACTTTACCGGTGGCCGCGTGAACCGCAACTACGGAAGGTTCGGAAAGAACGATCCCTTGTCCTTTTACATGCACCAGAGTATTTGCCGTCCCCAGGTCGATTCCCATATCGTTGGAAAAGAGGGCATAGAGATTATCAAATATCATTTCGTGTACCTTTCAACCGTGGAGGTTTTTTATCTTTATTATCTGTTTAAAACGGAAATTCCTGCAGAACTTTCCGGCTTGGACCGGTTTCAATAATTTCAGCGGTAAGGTTCCCGGCAACCTCAAAACAAAAAAATCAGAAAACAAATTAAGCTGGATTCGATTTTAGCGGAAAAGCATTCTGTTCAACCATGGTTCAGGAAAAACCTCTCGCGGCCATAGACCTCGGCACCAATTCATTCCACATGATCATCGTTCGGGTTCGCACAAACGGAACCTTTGAAGCCATCGCTAGAGAAAAAGAATCCGTTCGTTTAGGGAATCGTCTACAGGAAGGCGGACCCATCGATCCGGATTCGTTTCGAAGAGGCATCGATTGCCTCAAACGATTTAAGATCCTCGCCGAAAACGCGGGAGCCGAAATCAGAGCGGTTGCTACAAGCGCGTTACGAGAGGCTTCCAATCAGGAAGAATTCTTAGAAGCCGCTTATCAAGAAGCCGGTATATCCATCGACGTAGTGAGCGGTTATGAAGAAGCCCGTTTGATCTACTTCGGAATCCTTCAAGGCATCCCCGTTTTCGATCGGAAGATCATGATGATCGATATCGGCGGCGGAAGTACGGAGATCTTAGTCGGCCACAGAGGCAACATTCTATTCTCCAAAAGTTTTAAGTTAGGGGCCATTCGACTCACCGAAAAATACTTCAAAGAAGAAACTCTTTCCAACTCCGATATACGAAAGTGCAGACTTTATATCGAGGAAATGCTTCTTCCGTTTCGAAAGATTCTCCGGGATTTAAAACCGGATTTGGTCGTGGGTTCTTCGGGAACGATCCAGTCGATCGCGGGAATGATTCTCGCGGCCCGAGGGGAAACCGAGGAAATTCCTTTGAACAATTTCTCCTTCGTTACCTCGGAATTCAAAAAGATCCGCAACCTGATTTTGGAAGCGGACACTTCCAAAAAAAGAGCCAAAATCCCTGGCCTGGATGCAAAACGAGCGGACATCATCGTGGGCGGAACCTTGATCCTCGAGGAAATTTTCGATCTCGCTAACGTTCCCGCGTTGACCGTTTCCGAGTTTGCGCTTCGGGAAGGAATCGTCTACGACGCCATCCGAAAATGGGAACACTTCGAGAATACGGAACATTCCAAACACCTGGACGATATCCGTCAAACCGCTGTTCACAACTTTATGCGCGCCTTTTCCCGGGACGAAGAATATTCCCAGCACGTGGCCGAGTTGAGTCTTCAGATCTTCGATCAGCTGAAACCTCTTCACAAACTCGGACAAGAACAAAGGGAACTTTTGGAAGCCGCTTCCCTTCTTCACGAGATCGGTCAATCGATATCGCATTCCGCGTATCACAAACACAGCTATTATATGATTCGAAATTCGGAGATGCTCGTGGGTTTTACGTTTCTGGAAATCGAGATCATCGCGTTGACCGCGCGTTATCACAGAAAGAATACTCCGAAACCGAAACATCGGGAGTTCAACAAACTCGCGGAAAAAAACCGGAGCCTCGTTTTACAACTCTCCGCGATCCTAAGAATCAGCTCCGCGTTAAACCGAAATCGAGGCGGACTCGTTTCTTCCGTACAGTGCAGGATCGAAAAGAATCGAATCCAGTTCGCATTAAAAACGAACAAGGGTTACGATCCTTCTTTGGAAATCTGGGCCGCGGAGGAACAAAAAGAAGCCTTCGAGGAAACCTTCGGATATTCGGTCGCGTTTACGACCGCACCGTAAACTTTTACGGAACCGAAAAGAGATCGACCGAGGTCAAAAACATTCAAAATTAATAATATTCTATTTTGCACAACAGGAGAAGGTTTTCATGAATCCAAAATTCAAACTCGGCGCGGCGATCGCGGGCGGAATTTTTATATTCTTATTTTTCTTTCGTCTCGCCTACGGATACGCATACGGTTCCAAAACCGCTGGATCGGATCTCTCTTACAACATACAATCCGGAGCAAACGGAGAAGGTGCGTTCTACAAACAAAACATCGCCTCCAAAAAGATCCGATACGAAAACGCCGGATCTCCTCCGAAAAGTGTGGATCAAAAATACGAAAAGGTTGCGACCATAGAATCCCAATCCTCCGAGATCGAAGAAGACGAAAAGAAAGTCCGCGAGCTCATCAACAAATCCGGCTCGATCATTCAGAATGAAAACAGCTCGGGTCTCAAACAAAGAAAAAATCGAATCGTCAAACTCGCGGTCGGAGTTCCTCCCGAAAAATTCGACGAACTCGTGGATCAATTCAAACAAATCGGAAAATCCCTTCTTTTGACGATCGACAAAAAAGATAAGACCAACGAATACAAGGATCTTCAGGCAAAAAAAGAATCTCTTTTGAAAACGAGAAATTCTTTGAACTCTCTTAAAAGCAAGGGTGGAAGAATCGACGAGTTCGTAACTCTCGAAAATCGGATTTTGGAAATCGAGGATGAGATTCAAAAACTGGGGATCAGTTTGGGAGAATTCGATTCCGAAAACGAATTCTGCACCGTCTTACTCACGTTATACGAAAATAAATCCTCGGACGAGATCGGAATTTTTCACCGGATCAAGGTTGCGCTCGAATGGACGATCAAGTATTATCTTCTTTTGTCTTTCTGTTTCCTTTTTGCGGTTTTGTCGGTTCATTATTCGTTTCCTGTTTTGGAAAGAATCCGCGCCCTCGTTACGAAAAAGTCGGGTTCTTGAAAACTACTTTTTAGAACCGGAATCGATTGTTCCGACAAAGTATATGCAAACAAAAGAATGGACCTTCCGATTTTCGATTGGAGTCAACCGTGATGTTTTGTGGTAGTTCCTACATTTTTGAAAACAAACGAACGGCGTAGGATGTAATAGTTACTACACTTTCCGGTAGTACGAGTAATTTGTGTTCGTTCTAAAACGCGAATCGGTTGTTCCGACAAAATATCCGCTCTAAAAAAAGATTGATCTTTTCGGACAAACTTCGGTGCGAATTTTGTTTTTCAAAAATCGAAGATCGCATAAAACGGAACGGTTCCTTACCAAATTCAAACCCGAGAGGATTTTAATGAACGTCGAAGAAGTCATGAAAGAACTGAAAAAACTCGGATCGGAATCCGTTAAAAAGATTTTTCTCAACCACGGAGCCAAAGGAGAAATTTTCGGCGTTAAGGTCGGAGATCTGAAAAAATTACAGAAGAAGATCAAAAAGGATAACGAACTTTCTCTCGGTCTTTATAAAACCGGAAACGTGGACGCGATGTATCTCGCCGGTTTGATCGCGGACGAAAAACGAATTCAAAAAAAAGATCTTCAATCTTGGGTAAAGAACGCCGGATCGCCTATGATCAGTGAATGCACAGTCGCGTGGATCGCGGCGGAAAGCGATCACGGTTGGGAGCTCGCAAGAGAATGGATCGAATCCGATCAGGAAGGAATCGCGTCTTCGGGTTGGAGCACTTTTTCCAGTTTGTTATCGATCGTTCCCGACGAACAAATCGACAAAAAAGAAATTTCCAAACTTCTCAAACGAGTCGAAACGAAAATTCACAAATCCAAAAACCGCGTGAAATATTGTATGAACGGTTTTGTCATCGCGGTCGGCGGCTTTTACAAGGAACTTTCCGAAGAAGCGTTGGAAACCGCAAAAAGAATCGGAACCGTTGAAGTGTTTACGGGAAAAACCGCTTGCAACGTTCCCGAAGCCCGCGAATACATTTTAAAGATCAAAAAGATGGGGAAGATCGGAAACAAAAAAAAGATGGCTCGTTGTTAAGCGACATTCCGTTCGGATTAAAACATTAAAACGAAACAAGCAACGAAGCGAAAGTTCCGGTCCAGTTAGTTTCGACGTTTATTTTTTACTTTGATCTAACGCGAGAATTTCCTTTGCCAAAATCGGAACAAGCTTTTGCATCCCGCATGTATTCAAGTGCGTGTAATCCCCGAAATCACTTTCTAAAAAATGCCGACTACCTACTTTCAAACTCGGAACTTCCTGATCTATAAGAATCGTATCCCATAATTGAGTTTGCGGAAGAGGAGAAACTCTCGCGTCAAAGTCGGGACGAAAGGATAAGGACAACGCGAGCACCGGAATTCCTTTTTCTCTCCAATAGGAAAATAATTCTTTCCAAGCGTCTACGGAAGACTTTCGAACCCTTTGTAACGCCGCCTCGGGACTCGGAGGCAAAGGAATGGGATCGGAATTCGGAACACAAACCCCGTCGTAAGGAATCTGTTTTCCCCAATCCAAGTATCCCTTGTTTTTTGAATATTCCATTTCCAGAAATCGATTTCGGTTTCGATTTGCGTTCCATTTATCTAGAGGGTTTCCGGAAAGAAGGCGTTCCAGATTCCTTTCCGTATAGCTGAATTCGTCCCCTTCTCCCACGATTTTTACGGTCGTAGAAACGGAAGCGTTCAGACGCAGAAAAGGGAAGATTCTCCCCAAAAGATAATACAAACCCGTGGAAATATTTTTTAGATAAAAATCTCCGAAACGAACATTTGTAAAAATTTCGGGATGAAAGGAATCGTAGTTCAATACGAGACTTTTATGCGCGCTTGCTACGTCCATATCGGAAAGCGAAAACACGGAGCCGTTTACGATGATAAGAGAAGGTTTGATTCCGATTTTTCTTTCGTATTCCCGATAACGCAAAAGAATTCCCTCCGGTTGTTCGGAAGGCCTGGGAAGAAACCAAATCGATCGTCCGATTTTTTTCTCCAACTCCTGCGGATGAATCCCGGAAAGGATCTGGCTGTCCCCCAAAAATAAAACGGGACCGTATTGTTCGTTCGTCTTCAAAGAAGTCGATTTTGTAAACAGAGAATCATCCAAAAGGGAAAGACGATCGTATAAAAAAGAATTTTTCTCCTGAAACGGAACCAAATACGGAAACGAGATCGCCTGAAACAGAATCAACAAAATCAAAAACATGATCGTTGGAAGCATTAGATTTTTATAATTCATAAATCCGTATCGCACTCGCACATCAAGCCTTTGATAAAACGTTCCTAAAACTGAAAGTAAAAAAATTCTTTCTTTTCAAACACTCCGAAAAGAAAAAATAAAACCGCTACTCCGAACGACAAGGGAATCCATCGATGCGGCCTCGAAACGATTCTTTCCAAAAACGAATCCGTTCCACTGGAAAGGATCATCCAAGGTTCCACCAAAATCAACGGAGATAACAAAAAGAACAACTTGAGCGCAAAGATCGGATTCCAATACCCTCCTCCGATCGCATTCAAAACCAAGACCCAAAGTTCTCCTGGGGAACGAACCTGAAACAACAAAAGCCCGAGCGCAAACATCCAAAACGTGAGCAAAACTCCGAACAACTTCAAAGTCCATTCTAAAATTAGAATATTCGAAGAAACGAATCTAAGAACGTATTTTTGAAACAGATTGTATCCGACCACTTGAAGTCCGCAATAACAACCCCATACCAGATAGCCGTAAGTGGCTCCGTGCCACAATCCTCCCAAAACCCATACGATCATCAGATTTACGTTCTGTCTAAACACCGAAACTCGGTTACCACCCAAAGGAATGTAAAGATAATCGCGCAACCAAGTGGACAAGGAGATATGCCAGCGTTTCCAAAATTCGGAAGGACTCGAAGAGATAAACGGAAAGTTAAAGTTGAGAGAAAGACGAAAGCCCATCATCTTTGCGAGTCCCCGCGCCGCGTCCGTATAACCGCTGAAGTCCGCATAAACCTGAAAGGCGAAACAAAACGCGATCCACAAAATCATTCCGGGCGGCAATTGCATTCCCGCTTCCATCGCCTTCCCCGTAAAAAGCAAAAGATGATCTCCGATAAAGACCTTCTTGAAAATTCCCCACAAGAAAAGAACGGCGCCGGATAAAAATCCTTCGCTCGTTATTCTTCTTTCGGTCTCGATCTGAGGCAAAAGCGAATCCGGTCTTTCGATCGGTCCCGCAAGAAGCAAAGGAAAGAATAGATCGTAAACTCCAAAGCGGATAAAGTTTTTGCAGGGAAGAATTTTTCCGGAACGTATATCCGAAAGATAACTGATATTGTGGAACGTATAAAACGAAATTCCAACCGGAAGAAGAATTTCAGGCAAGGCGACGGCCGATTTCGGCAAAACGACTCCGAGAGTATCGTTCCAAATACTTAATAAAAACAGAATATACTTAAAGAAAATCAGAATCCCTAAATTTAAGGAAATCAAAAAAGTGAAAAATCGAGAGCGGTCGCGGCCTTCTAAGTTACCGAGACGAATTCCTCCCGCGTAGTTGAACGCGATGCAGAACAAAAGAAGAAGAACCATTTCCGGTTTCCAAAAACCGTAAAAGAACAATCCTCCGAAAAACAAAAGACGGTTTTGTCCGATGGTTCCGAGACGAAGATAGATAACGTAAAAGATAAAAAAGAAAACGAGAAAATTCAGAGAATTGAATAACATTCTCTCTCTTAAGATTCTTCGAGTAGTTCGAGAATTCTTTCCTTTTCTTTCGTATCTGCCGGATAACAAAGAGTGTGTTGAATTACGGACGTTTGAAAGTCCTTGGATTTTCGATCCGTGTCGTTCAATTTATTTTTGATCTTACGAATCAGAATCTGGGTTTCCTCCCGATCCTTTCCGTCCAGAATCACAGCGTATTTCCCCTGACCGATTCTATAATTGAAATCGGATTCGGAAAGATTCTCCTGAATGGCCTTGCGCAACTCTTCGCTGTACGACGCGAAAAATCCAGAACCTTTCAGTTTTACCATTCTGGATACATTCTGAACTTTGAATATAGTCAAACTGAAGGAGCTCGCAAGTCTCGAAGCCTTGAGAATCATCTCCTGGATCTTTTCCTCCACGGGGCTGAACGGATCCTTAAAAACGGAATCCCGTTCCTGAATGAGCAAAAGATTGGAGAACACGGGCGCCAAAACCTCGGAGATTCCCACTGCGGTTTCGCGATCCGAATCCGTCCAAGGAACGTCCGTTTCGTGAACGATGAGCATTCCGACTAACCAGTGTAAGTTGATAAAAGGAATCACGATAAAATCGGACATCAGCCCCAATTCGTCGTTCGATAACTTACGCATGAGTTCGGGATGCTTTCGAAAATTTTCGATCCGAAAAACTCCGGGGATGTTGGATACGATCCCTACGATCGAACTTTCCAACGGAAGAGTGAAAGTCCCCACGTGTTCTGGAGTTAGAAGATTGGAAGCAAAAACTCGGAATTCGTTTTTCGTATGTCCGTCTAAAATCATAAAGGTGGCTCGACGTACCTTCAATTCATCCTTAAACGTCGCGATGAGTTTATCGTAAGCCTCGTCCATCGCCCGGATCGATGCGAAATCCCGAGCGAGAGAAATGATCAACTCGTTCGCGCGGATCACTTCCTTCAGGTTTTGATTTTCCTGATGCAGTTGTTCCGTATCGTAAATTCTTCTGTAAACCGAACCTGCGATTTCTCCGATGATCTTTAAAAATTCAAGATCTTCGATCGTATAATCCTCACCGCTGATCGTTTTACTTAAGATGATGATTCCGAAAAAATCGTCCATGTAACGGATCGGAACGAGTAGTTCCGCTTCGGAGCGATTGATGATTTCTTTTTCTTTTGCGGGAAGAGTCGGCTTTAAAAGTTCCTTCGCATATAAAACGGAACCCGCGTTATGCACCGCGTGATAAATTTCCTCTTCGGATGAGACGGTCCATTCTTGATTGAAATTCTCGCCTTGGTAATCTTCCAAACGGAAGAATTCTTGATTTCCGTTTTTCGAGGAAAAGATTCCGATCGACTCGGCTCCGATCTGACCCATGATCGAAAAGAGAAGATTCTCAAAGAAGTTCGCGAAGTCCGTCGACGCTCCGATTTCTTTGCTGATCTCGAAAACGGAAACGTAGTTATCCAATTTTTTTCTGGAAGCGATTTGAAGATCGATCGGCGACGTGGAGAAGTTGGAATCGTCGTCGAATAAAAATTCTCCCTGTTCTGCGGACGGCGCCTTCGAATCTTTTTTCGCGGGAGTTCGATTCGCTTCCTGTTCCGCTTCTTTGACCCAATCGGTAAACGGATCTTCGTTTGCGAGATCCTGAGTTCCGATCTCATCCAAGTCCGTCGACGTTTCTTCCGAAGCCGTTACGTCATCCAAATCGGAAAGAGATTCGTGTTCGGATTCAACGTTGGATTCGGTTTGTGTTTCCGAATCCGATTCTTCTCCGAAAAGTTCGTCCAAAGAAAAATCTTCCGCATCGGAGGAAGAATCGTGCATCGACGTCGGTTCGCCGAACGGATCCTCGCCCATCTCTTCCGTGTGAACTCCTTCCGGTGCTGCGAGTTCGTCCGGAAGATCCAAAATAGTTTCATCGCCTTCGCCCGCGTTTAGATCGGTTTCAAAGGAAGAATCCGGAAACTCGATCTGAGTATCGAAGTCATCCGAGCTTCCCAAATCGGATTCAAAATCCGTAATAGAGTCCGCAGAAGGAGGTGCGGCCATCGTCGCGATCGGAGCCTGCGTTTCCTCGCTCGAAGAAAAATCTTCGGGCGATTCTTTCCTCATACCGAGAGCTTTTTGTAAAAAACTTTTTTTACCTCGGAAAGATTCCGATTTTTTTAATAATGATTTTTTTTCTTCCGAATCGGAAGAGGATTGTGACGAGGACGCACCCGAGGAATCGGATTTGACTAACTTACTGACCCTCTCGAGCAAACCCATCGGTTATACGCCAATTTGTTTCATTAGTTTTTTATAAAGTTCGAAATAATCGGATTGGGAGAATTCGCGTATCAGATCGTCCGGAAGATTTCCGAGGAGTTCGTCCAGATACGTCATGATCCGTTTCATTTCCTCTTTGGAAGGAACCGCTTCGCCCGTCGGAGCCGCAGTTTGCGCCGCCGAATCCTCGTCCGGAGTTTTACGCAATTCCTCCATCGGAGAAAGTTCTTCCTCGTCCGCATATTCGTCGAGGACGATGATCATCTCTTCGTCTTCCACGGTTTCCGCGGTCGGAACGATATCGGTTCCGGAACCTAACGGCTGTAAGGCGGCGACGTCTTCGTCCATGGATTCGAACGCGTCCAGATCCGAAGATGCTGGAAGTTCTCCGAGAATTTCGTTCAGATCCTGGCCCTCTTCTTCGGGAGCTTCCACATCCGATAATAAATTTCCGAGTTCGTCTTCCGACAAAGCGATCGGTCCTTCGTCTTCTTCCGACGTTTCATCGGAGGTAAGAATATGATCCAACTCGTCCGTGGAAAGTGCGATCGGTTCCTCGTCTTCCAAAGGAACTTCTTCCTGTTCGGACAAAGGAGCGTCCCAATCGATCTCCGTATCGGAACCGGGAAACGCTTCGGCGCTTGCGGGTTCCGCATCATCCGTAAGAATGTGATCCAGTTCGTCCGAAGAAAGCGCGATCGGCTCTTCCGCCTCGAGATCGGAATCCGCTGTTTCGGCTAACGGAGAATCCCAATCGACTGCGTCTTCGGTGCCCGGAAAACTTTCCGACGTTGCGGGTTCTACCTCGTCCGTAAGAATATGATCTAGTTCGTCGAGTGAAAGAGAAATCGGTTCCTCCGCTTCTTCCTCGTCCGTAACGGACGGAGTCTCGGGAGAAAAGTCAAAGGAAGAAACGTCGTCGCTTGCGACTTCGGATTCTTCGTCTGCGAGAAGATTTCCGAGCTCTTCGTCGGAAAGTGCGATCGGACCTTCCTCTTCTCCGTCTTCCAAAAAGGAATCGGTCGGAGTTTGTGTTTCCAAAGCGTCGAGATCGTTCGTGGGAAGTTCAAAGTCGTCAAAGGAAAGAGAATCGTCTTCGGTGGATGTAGTTTCGGACGTTTCGCCGATTCCATCCAGTTCGTCCACGGGAAGAGAAATCAGATCGTCCTCTTCACCCGTTGAACTTTCGTCAAAAAGGGATTCTACGTTTGTGGATTCTTCCTGATCGGAGGATAATAAATTTCCGAGTTCTTCTTCGGACAATGCGATCGGTTCCCCGTCGTCCTCGTTCAATTCTTCCGTTGCGGTCATGGAATCGTCCGGTTCGAAAGAAAAATCGGAATGATCCGGGATCGTTTCCCCTTCTTCCGTTAAACCGAACTCGTCCGGTCCGCCTAAGTCTTGTTCAACGGGAAGGGAGAATGAATCGTCCTCCGAGAACATGGAACCCGTGTCTTCGGACAAAGAGTCTCCGTCCAAAAGATCCGCAAAACCGTCGCTCGAAATTTCCCCGGACGAGGAGGGAGCCGCGTCGTCCGATAATAAGTTTCCGAGTTCTTCTTCGGAAAGTGCGATCGGCTCGTTGTCCTCTTCGGAATCCAAGGAATCGACCGGTTGAAAATCGAAATCGGATTCGGAGGTCGCCGTTGAAATTTCGTCTAACGTGTCTTCCGAAAGACCCGTATCGGATTGAATGTTATCCAGTTCGTCGAGCGAAAGGGAAATCGGTTCCTCGTCTTCCGCATCCAAAGAGAAATCGGAAGTCGTAGAAGGCTCGGCGGAGGTTAAGTCGTCAATGTTGGACGAGAAATCGAATGAATCGGTAGAGTCCGTCGATTCGTTCGATTCTCCGGTTTCCAACGAATCGTCCGCGAGAAGATTTCCGAGTTCGTCTTCCGACAAAGCGATTGGACCTTCCTCGTCTCCGTTGTCGAGAGAATCGAGGGAGGGTTGAAAATCAAAATTGGATTCTTCCCTATAAGGAGTTTCTTCCGACAGGGAAGGAAGTCCATCCTCTTCGGGAAGGTCGTCCGTATGAGTGATAAAATCGGGTAAGTCGTCGTCATCGTGTTTGGCCGAAGTAGGTTCGGGCGCGCTCGTTCCGAGTATATCGTCCAGTTCGTTTCCGCTCAGAGAAACCGGACCTTCGTCATCCATGTCGTCTAACGTCATCGATGCCGGAGCGGAACCCCAATCTGGTCCGTCGCCCTCGTCCAAAATTCCTCCGAGTTCGGAATCGGATAAGGTGATATTCTCCTCTTCATCCGCACCCGGATTCGAGAAGTCCGCGATCGAAGATTCTGCGGAAGTAATTTCGCCTAACTCGTCTTCGGAGAGTGTGATCGGGCCTTCTTCTTCGGTTAAAAAATCGTCTTCGTCAAAGGACAGATCTCCGTGATCGAGTTCCTCGACGGGATGATCGTCGTCCATTGTAAAATCCTGAAGGGAGAAGTCTGGTTTTACCCCCTGCAGATCGTCTTCGTGTAAGGAGATCGGACCTTCGTCGTGAAGATCGTCCGGCAATCCGAACTCGTCGAGATCGTCCAATTCTTCCCCGAAACTGATCGCGTCGGGTTCTTCGGTAAGATAACTGTCCAACTCGGAAAAATCCTCGTCGGAATGTTCCGCTTCGTCAGCGGGTATAAAAAACGAATCATCATTTTCTAAATTAGAAATACTAGATATTCCCGAACCGGACAATCCCTCTATGTCCAGGAGTTTGTCGATTTCCGCGTCGATGAGCGGATCGGTAAGTTCGAGATCGAGCGAATCCTCGTCGAGGTTAAATTCTCCGGAGGAAGAGGATAAGGAAGAAGAACTTTCTTCCGGATGAAAGGAGAAATCGTTTTCGAAACTCGTCGGATATTCCTCTCCCGAACTCGCGATCAGACTTTCTAACGGATCGGCTTCGATGGACATGTCTTCCAATCCACCCGACTTGGATGGCGGCTCCGGTTCGTTCGAGCCCAACATGGAATCGATATCGTCGAATTGTAGCTCGTCCATACCGGAATCCTGGCTCCCACCGGGAGAATTATCATCCTTTATCATGTCGTAGTCTTCCGCCATCTTCCTAATAACATTATTCTTTCAATTCAATGACCTGTCCATCCAGGATTTCCCGGTTCAGGTCCAGTTCAATCGAAGTGTTTTTTTTAACGCCGCCCGCGGCGAAAATCAAATCCGCGAGAGTATCCCCCGCTTTGAGTTTATAAACCCCGGGTTTGTTTATATTTCCACGGATCGCCGCGGAAATACTTTCGGGTTCGAATATGCTTCGAACCCAGTCCCGGTTTCTTCTCAAAAGAAATCCGACACTTAGAAATAAAACCAATAAGCCGATCATTCGGACGGTTATTTTCATAAGCATCTTATTCCCTGATCTCCATTGTATTCGGAGAAAAGGGAATCTCTGCTACTATTTTCGGTTAGAGGGACCCCTAAAAGTTAGCGCGATGCGACTAAAATTCGGGTTTTTGTTTTTTGGAGGAGAAGATTTTTAGATGCGGACGGAGGTAATTTTTCGGCTTCCGCCAATGCCTTTTTCTCTGTTTCCAGATCGATGTCTTCTTTCAAAGCGCCGTGATCCGTGAGAATGCTGATCGAGTTTTCCTTCACTTCGATAAAGCCGCCTTCCACGGAAAGCGCCTTGATCTTGTCGCCCTTACGGATTTCCAGAACGCCGATTCCGAGAACCGCGACGAGCGGCGCGTGGTTGGGAAGGATTCCGAAGAATCCTTCGTTGCCGGGAACTACGAGTGAGTCCACCTCTCCCTTATAGAGGATCTTTTCGGGAGAGATTACGGATACGTTCAGTTTATGTGCGGACATGCACTTATCCTTTGTATCCTTTCGCTTTCTCGATCGCGTCGTCGATGGATCCGACCATGTAGAACGCCTGCTCGGGAAGGTGATCGTAGTTTCCGGAAATCACTTCTTTGAAAGAGCGAACCGTGTCCGCGAGTTTCACGTATTTTCCGGGAGCTCCCGTGAACACTTCCGCAACGTGGAAAGGCTGAGAAAGGAACTTCTCGATCTTTCTCGCTCTCGCAACGAGAACCTTGTCGTCTTCGGAAAGTTCGTCCATACCGAGAATCGCGATGATATCTTGTAAGTCTTTGTATCTCTGAAGAATTCTCTGAACTTCACGCGCTACGGTGTAATGCTCTTCTCCGAGAACCTGCGCGTTCATCACGCGGGAAGTGGAATCGAGCGGGTCAACCGCAGGATAAATCCCTTTATCGGAAATCGCACGGGAAAGAACCGTAGTCGCATCCAAGTGCGCGAACGCGTTCGCTGGAGCCGGGTCGGTCAAGTCGTCGGCAGGAACGTAAATCGCCTGAACGGAAGTGATCGATCCTTTTTTAGTGGATGTAATTCTTTCTTGGAGCGCACCCATTTCGGTGGAAAGAGTCGGCTGATATCCCACCGCGGACGGCATTCTTCCCAAAAGAGCGGAAACTTCGGAACCCGCTTGGGAGAATCGGAAGATGTTGTCCACGAACAGAAGAACGTCGGTTCCGATCGAATCGCGGAAGTGTTCCGCCATTGTAAGAGCGGATAACGCAACGCGAAGACGAGCGCCCGGAGGCTCGTTCATCTGACCGTAGCAAAGAACGGTCTTGTCGATCACTCCGGATTCTTTCATCTCTCTCCAGAGGTCGTTTCCTTCGCGGGTTCTTTCGCCCACTCCGGCAAATACGGAGAATCCACCGTGTTGTTTTGCGATGTTGTTGATGAGTTCCTGAATGAGAACCGTCTTACCAACCCCTGCTCCACCGAAAAGTCCGGTCTTTCCACCTTTGATGTAAGGAGCGAGAAGATCGATGACCTTGATTCCGGTTTCGAAGACTTCGGTTTTGGAAGTCAGTTCGTCGAACGCGGGAGCAGGTCTGTGAATCGGGCGGGTTTCTTTTACGGTGATTGCGGGACCCTCGTCGATCGTTTTACCGAGAACGTTGAAGATTCTTCCCAAAGTCGCGTCTCCGACGGGAACGCTGATCGGCTTTCCGGTGTTGGTCACTTCTTGACCGCGGATGAGTCCGTCCGTGGAGGAAAGAGCGATCGCACGAACCGCCTTACCGCCGATATGTGTTTGCACTTCCGCGATGATGGTTTCTTTTTTTCCGGAAACGATTCCTTCGATTTCCAACGCGTTATAAATTTCGGGAAGTTCTCCGTTTTCGAACTCGATGTCCAATACGGATCCGATGATCTGTTTGATTTTACCTTTATTCATCCAAGTCGCTCCAATACCATGTAGATTAGTTCAGTGAATCCGCTCCGGCAACAATCTCGGAAATTTCCTGAGTGATTTTTGCCTGTCTTACGCGGTTGTATCCGCGAGTGAGCAGTTTGATCATTTCCGAAGCCGCGTCGGTCGCGGACTTCATCGCGATTCTTCTTGCGATTTGTTCCGAACAATTCGCTTCGAGAATCGCCTTTAAGAATGCGGTCTTTACGACAAGAGGAAGCAGAGACTCAAGCACCGTTTCCGGGCTCGGTTCATACGCGATCATGTCGCTTACGCTTCCTTCTTTTGCAACTTCGAACGGAAGAACTCTCGTTACTTCCGGCTTTTGAGACGCGGAAGAATAATAGACGGTCGATACGATCTCGACCGCGTCCACTTCTTCCTTGGCGAAAAGTTCCAAGAAGAGATTCGCGAATTCTTCGGCTTCCTTATATCCGGACTTGTCGTCGAGATGTGTGTAGGTTTTTTCCGCTTTTTCACCGGCGAATTTAAAGAAGGAGATCCCCTTCTTTCCTACGATAAAAAGTCGAACGTTCACGCCCGCCTTTTTCCATTCCGCCACCTTCGCTTTTGCGAGTCGGTTTACGTTGGAGTTGTATCCTCCGCAAAGACCGCGATTTGCGGTGATGACGAGAAGCGCGACGGTTTTGATCTTGTCCGGTCTTCTGAGGAAGGGGCTATGCACCACTCCTCCCAGAGACGCAAGAGAAGACACGAGTTCCTTAATCTTGTTGGAAAAAGGATGAGACGCGTTTACCCGGTCGCTGATCTTTTTGGACTTGGCCGTTGAAACCATTTCCATCGTCCGGGTGATCTTTCTCGTGTTCTTGACCGAGGTGATTCTTTTTTTTATTTCCCTTGGAGTTGCCAAAGCGAACCTCTATCTCAGTGCTTTCTTAAATATTCTTCAGCGATCGCGCTCAAAACTTCCCCGAGTTTTTCTTCGTCGGAGATTTTCTTTTCTTTGCGGATTGCATCCAATACTTCGGAGTATTTCTCTTTAATCGTTGTTAGGAGATACTTTCCGTATTCTTGAACCTTCGCGACAGGAATCTTATCCATAAAACCGCGGGTTACCGCGAAGATTTCCACAACTTGTTCTTCCACCGGAAACGGAGAAGATACGGGCTGTTTCAACATCTGAACGATTCTGTTACCGCGATCCAACTGTGCTTGGGTTGCAGGGTCGAGTTCGGTTCCGAGCTGAGCGAACGCTTCCAAGTCGCGGAACTGAGCGAGTTCGAGTTTCATCTTACCGGCGACTTGTTTCATCGCTTTGATCTGCGCCGCAGATCCGACCCGTGAAACCGAAATCCCCACGTCTACCGCGGGACGGTTACCGGATGCGAACAAGTTGGATTGAAGATAAATCTGTCCGTCGGTAATCGAAATCACGTTCGTAGGAATGTATGCTGAAACCTCGCCTTCTTGCGTCTCGATGATCGGAAGCGCGGTCAAAGAACCAGCGCCGTATTTGTCGTCGAGTTTCGCCGCTCTTTCGAGAAGTCTGGAGTGAAGATAGAATACGTCTCCAGGATAAGCTTCACGACCCGGAGGACGACGAAGCAGAAGGGACATCTGACGATAGGCAACCGCTTGTTTAGAAAGGTCATCGTAAACTACGAGAGTAGCTTTCTTTTCGTTATACATAAAGTATTCCGCCATACTACATCCCGAATAAGGAGCGATGTATTGAAGCGGAGCGGGTTCGGCAGCGGTTGCGGAAACCACGATCGTATATTCGAGTGCGCCTTTGTTTCTAAGCATCTCAACCGTAGAAGCTACGGTAGAAGCTTTCTGACCGATCGCAACGTAAACGCAGATCACTCCGGTTCCTTTTTGGTTGATGATCGTATCGAGTGCGATGGAAGTTTTTCCGGTTCCACGGTCGCCGATGATGAGCTCTCTTTGTCCGCGTCCGACTGGGATCATCGCGTCGATCGCTTTGATTCCGGTTTGCATCGGCTCGCCGACGGGTTGTCTCATCGCGATACCGGGAGCGGGAGATTCAACGGGTCTTGTAAGTTTCGCGTTGATCGGACCTTTTCCGTCGAGTGGTTCACCTAACGGGTTTACTACGCGGCCGAGAAGTTCCGGACCAACCGGAACTTCGAGAATCCGGTTCGTTCTTTTTACGCTGAATCCTTCTTGGATTTCGAGGTAATTTCCGTAAACGACCACACCCACGGAGTTGTCTTCGAGGTTGAACGCCTGACCGAAGATTCCGTTTTGGAATTCGACCATCTCGCCGGACATCACGTTTTTGAGTCCGTAAACCCGAGCGATACCGTCTCCGATCTCGAGGACCGTTCCGACTTCTTCTACGCTGAGGTCTTTCTTATAATTTAAAATTTCCTGTTTGAGAACGGACGTAATCTCGTCTGTTTTAATTTTCATAGATGGCTCCAACCGGTAATTTCTTTTCCAGCATGGCTTTCTTGATTTCCTTGAGCTGGGAAGCGATTGACTTTTCGATTTTTAAGTCATTGAATTGTACGACAAATCCGCCCAGAAGAGACTTATCTTCCGAGACTTCCAGGATGAATTCCGATTTGAACTTTTCCGAAAGTATGGATCCGAGTTTGGTGATTTGAGAAGGTTCTAAAGAAGGATAACTTCTTACTTGCGCGCGAACTCTTCCTTTCTTCTTATCCAGCTCTTCCGTAAACTGCTTTTGAATTTCGGGAAAACTGATAAATCTTCCCTTGTTTAAAAGCACTCCGAGAAAATTCAAAGTGATCTCTGAAACCTTCCCCCGGAGATTTTTTACAAGAATCGCTTCTTTCTCTTCCACGGTTACCGTGGGAGAAAGAAAGAAATTCCTGATCTTTTCCTCTTGAAAGAGAAGCTGAACTAAATCCGCGAGTTCTTGTTCCACTTCTTCCGGAGCGGAACTTGCTCCTAAAAGCGCAGACGCGTATATTTTCGAGACACCGGAGTCGTTCATGATTTTATGCGCTCAGTTTTTTGAGTTTTTCTAGTTCGTTTTCAACGAAAGCTTTGTAGTCTTCGCTTTTAAGTTGTTTTTCCAGAACCTTACTCGCGACGGAGATCGTCATATCGACCATCTGCGCTTGGAGTTGTTCCAGAGCCTTTCCTTTAGCGAGTTCGATCTCTTTCACTGCCTGATCTTTCTGAGCTTTCACTTCTTGGTTGGTTTCTTCCAAGAGTTTGTTCTTCAGTTTCAGAGCATCGGATTTGGCTTCAGCGACGATCGCGTTCGCCTCATCTTTCGCAGAGTTCAACCTAGCTTCGTAATCCTTCAGAAGAGCTTCCGCTTCCGAACGGAGTTCTGAGGCCTTTTTGATATCGTTCTGAACGGTTTCAGCTCTTTCGTCGAGAGCATTCAGAATTACATCCCAGGCAAACTTTTTCAGAACTAAGACTACAACTAGAAAGGTAACCAGAGTCCAGACTACCAGACCCGGGTTTACATCTAGGAGGCTTAATCCCTTAGCAGCTAAGAGTACCAAGTTTTACTTTCCTTTTTCTTCGGTTGCAGCAGGTGCAGAAGCTTTTGTTTGGTTAGCAACAGTAGCTTTCAGACCTTCGTTCAGAGTTCCCGCAGCTTGGAAAGCGATCACGAGAGCGAACAGAGCGGCACCTTCGATAAGAGCTGCGGCGATAATCATAGCAGTTTGGATCTTTCCACCTGCTTCCGGTTGTCTTGAGATCCCTTCCGTAGCGGATCCACCGATTCTTCCGATTCCGAGAGCCGCGCCGAGAATTGCGACTCCTGCTGCGATTCCTACACCAATATATCCTAATCCAAATTCCATATTGCTCATTGCCTCCTGTGTTTATTGCAATATTCTACAATCAATGCCTATGCATGCTCAATCCCACGAAAAGGGAAGTAAGCAGAACGAAAATATACGCCTGAAGGAAAGCCACGAAGATTTCCAAGACGTAGATCAATCCGGAGCCGATCACCGAAACGGGAACGATTCCCCAAGATTGAAACTGAAAGATAAATCCCATCAAAGCGAGAATGATAACGTGTCCCGCGGTCATGTTCGCCAAAAGACGCACGGTGAGTGCGAACGTTTTCGCCATCGGAGAAACGATGAACTCCAAAGGCCACATAATCAGATACAAAGGAAGTGGAACTCCGTTCGGAACGGAATGCCAGATAAACTTCGGTCCTTGATAGATAAAACCCGCGGAGTAGATCAAGAACATCGTAAGAAGCGCGAGAGTCATCGTAACGGAAATATCTCCGGTTACCGTGATACCGCTCCAAATCTTCGCCAGAAACGGAGCTTCATGGGAAGAATGAGCCGCGTGATGCACCAAGGTTTCCGGAACGGGGGTGAAAATTCCCAGTTTGGTTCCCGCAAGAATACCGAAGTCTTTACCGACAACGAGCAATTCTCCGACGGAAGGAACCAATCCCATCAGGTTACAAAAAAGAATAAAGAAGAATAAAGTGAAGATGTAGTGGTAATAGCCGTGACCGTGTCCGTGCATACTTTCATCCACGATGTCCTTGCGTAAGAAGTTTACGAAAACTTCCACGGTGTTCGCGAAACGGGACTGAACCTTCAAAGGATTTCTTGCGATGATTTTCGCCGCAGGAATAAAGATGATAAAAAGAAGAAACGCGACGATCCACATCATCGTGACTCGTTTCGTGATGTGCATGTCGAAACCGCCGACATAGTGAAAACGTTTTCCGGTTTCGTGATCGGTGAAGATCGAAGAAGAGGAAGGATCGAAACCATTCTCCCCTTCGAAAACCTGCACACCTCCGAAGTTGAGCGGAAATTCCGCGTTGTCCATCAAGTGATGAACAATCACTTCATTTAGATCAAAGGCAGCTTCGTGAGAAGATTCCTCCGATGCAAATATTGGAAGTTGAAATAATACGATTAAGAGCGCAAAGAAGATAAACTTTTTTGTCATAAAAGAAGTCTTGTTTAGAACCATTTTTCGAGTCAAAAGCGGAAACGCGAATTTACGAACCACTTGCACAGAATTGGCGGTCTTCCGGCATCTTTTATATGTATGAGCGATTCCGGAAATTCAGCTCGCGAATACAACTATTAGAAAGTGGCTGAAATGAGCAATCAAAAAACCAATTATAAGATCAGAACTATCGTTCTGTGAAACTGTAATCCAAAGGGCTATTCCGTTACAAAAGAACGAGGCCGTCAAAATGCCCATTTGAATTCCCACACCTTTTTCGGGATATTTGAGAATCACAAGTATTTTGAGTAGGCAAAACGGAACAAGTAAGGACAATGCAAGAATACTTCCCGAAAGAAATTTCCGATCCGGGTAACTGAGCTCGTAAGTGATCGTCAGAATCAAAACTTGAATCGCTAATCCTATAAGATACTTTTTTAAACTCATGAGATTCTTCTTTGTGTCCTTTCTCTTTCTGGTTCCAGGAAGAATGGATCGCGACGAAAGCATATTCAAATTTGATAAATTCTTTAAAATTCGGTGGGAGATCCTACATTGTGTAGTAAGTCCGTCGATTTGTATGAGATCCTACACTTAGTAGTGAGTCCGTCGGTTTGTATGAGATCCTACATTTAGTAGTGAGTCCGTCGGTTTGTATGAGATCCTACATTTAGTAGTGAGTCCGTCGGTTTGTATGAGATCCTACACTTCGTAGTGAGTCCGTCGGTTTGTATGAGATCCTACACTTTACCGAAAACGGTCGGGATCTCCATTCTCCCCTTAACGTTGGCGAGGAGAAACCGAAGGCTTAGAAGAAGGTGGAATCAAACTCGAATCCAAAGCCGGGCCGTCCCAAATCATCCGGATAAAATCCGGATCGGAACGAAACGAATTGAAATCCTCGTCCTTTTCGAAATCCACGGTTTGTTTTCCCAAAAAGAACGCCATCTTCATATATTGAAGCATCTCTTGTTTGTTCCCTTGAAGCGCGTGTAAACAAGCAAGATTGAAAGCGAGCCTCGCGTCCCCGATGGGATTCGGAATCATTTTTTGAATCAAAGGAAGAAATTGAAAGTCCTTACTAGCGCTCGTATAAGCGATGAGATCCGCCGTAAAGTATTCTCGGGAAGAATAAAGATTTCCGGTTTTGGTTCCCTGAATGGCGCTATCGCCGATCCCAAGAAACGGAATTGTTTCCGAATAAAGTTTCGCGATCAAAGCGGCGGACGACCATTGTTTCTGTTGAATATAAGAATTAAATTTGGAAGCGGTTTCCGCGAGAATAAAATTTCTTAGAGATTCCTTGAGTTCGGGAGAATCTTCATTGCGAAACGTTTCCAAGTTTTCGATCCATTCTCTTTCCGCGGCGATCCGTTCTTGTCCTTCGCTTCGTTCCATGGCTTGCACCGATTTCGTCCAACGTTCGGACGCTTTCATCGGAAACAAAACTGCGCAGTTCAGGAAAAACCCGGCAGAACAAACAAGGAATAAAGGATAAATACGGTTTAAGCTCATAGTCGTTGATCGATTGAAAGAGTAACCAAAGGATTTGGAAAAGTTTCCCGGTTTTTTGTTTCGTAAGATTTTTTTTTGAAACCGAGCCTTTTTGTGGCTTTTCAAAAGCGAACAAATGTTCAACTTGATGGACCGTAGAATAAAAAGCGAATTCATGCGACAAGATTACCCGAAGATCAATTTCGAATCTCCCGCTATCTTAAAATACCGCCTTCCAACCGTTTGGAAAAACTCACAGGAAATCGATTCGGACAACTCGGCATCCGAATCAACGATCAATGGCGAATTTGTTTTGGATGGAAAGAAGGAAACGCATAGCATAAGACGTGGAAATCGTAGATTATCATTAGGAGAACGAAACAGGAAAAAGATCCCGAACGTCCATCCAGCTGAAATATTAAACGAAGAGTTTCTGCTTCCGATGAAAATCACCGCGTATAGACTTGCAAAAGAAACAAAACTGAATCCTACACGAATCAGCGAAATCATTCGCGGCAAAAGAGGAATTACCGCGGATACGGCGTTGCGGTTTTCGAAGTTTTTCGGAAACTCGGTGGAATTCTGGATGGGAATCCAAGACGAATTCGAAATCCGGGAGGAACGTCGCAAAATAGGACCGGAATTGGAAGGAATTCGACATTACAAAGAACTGATTAAAGCGTGATCGATTTTATTCCAAACAAAGTAAGGCGGCAAAACATAATGATTTTCTAATATAAAACTCGCTTCGAAAAAGAAATTCTTATAAAGAACAACGCTACAATATCGCCTATCGATTTATCGTTTCATTTGCACAATCCGCGATTCAAAGTCGAGTTGATTCTTATTTCTTCAAAGTAGTTCTGTAGATGATATAATAAATTCCGTACGAAAATCCGAGCAGACAAGCGCCCAACAAACCGAACGGGGAAGAATGAAATTTCGTATCCAGATAATTTCCGAGATAAACGGCACCGACCACGATAACCGCGAACTCCATTCCGAGCCCCGCGTATTCCCAAGGAGAAACTTCCTTTTCTTTCGGTTTAGAATCTTTTTGAAATCCGGATGCGTCCGGAACGTTCCGAACTTCCTTATTCTTATCTTGATCCGGATCGGAAGATTCTGAATTCTTTTCGGACATACGTTTTTAATTCCTCGTATCAGGTTAAGACGTTTTTGGTCGACGTTCCCAGAATCAGCGGAGAATCGAACCGATCCGATTCCAACGCACTTCCATTCTCCAGATTCTATAACGAAGAGTGCGTTCGATCCAACCCGCCCTGCTTTCTTCGCGCACCAAGCCGATTTCGGACGGATGACAATTCTTTACCAACTCTTCGCCTTGGTATCGTTCGGCGAACTCGGGACCTTTTTCGGAAAGTTCTTTTCCGTTTTTATATTCGCAGACGTTGTCCTTCCAGTTGATGGAAAAATAAATCACGAGCGCTTTCCCGAGAATGTCTTCGCGTTTAACGAATCCCCAAGCGCGGGAATCGTGAGAATCGTCGCGGTTGTCCCCGACGACCATGTATTGATTTTCGGGAATTTCGCACCCGATCGAAAAATTGCATTCGTAACCGTCGAGTCGTTTGCGGTCTTCTTCGTATCCTTCGAGAACGTAGTGTTCGAATCCCGGTTTCTTTTCCAAAAACAAGGATCTCGTCGGCGCGTAAAGATTGTCCAAGTCACCGAGCAAATCCCCTTCTTCCACTTCGACCGGATCGTATCCTTGAAACGTATCGGAACCCTTTTCCTTGTATTCGATGACCGAATAGTTTACGTTTCCTTTTTTCGTGGAAAGAAATTTCGAAGTGATTCGGATCGTGTCGCCCGGAAGTCCGATCACACGTTTTACGTATCGTTTTGCAAAGAATCCGTCCCTGCTGTCTCCGAGGCTCAGAGCGCGCAATGGAGGCGCAAACGTTACGATGTCTCCGCGTTTCGGATCGTCGATTCGGAAAAGTTCGGATTCGGTAAACGGCATTCGAATCGAATATCTCATCTTATTTACGAATAGAAAATCCCCGATTTTTAAGGTGGGAATCATCGATCCCGAGGGAATGTTATTCGCGTCTAAAACCGAGGATTTGAAGGCAAATACCAGGATCACGATGAGAATAAAGGAAAAAGTAGAGCTAAGCGGAGATTCTTCCCCTGGGGACGAATCTTTTGTTTTTACCTCGGGTTCCAGGTTCATAGGGAAAGCAAAAAGAATCTCACTTCAGTTGTCAATCCTGCGTTAAAAATTCTATCGGTTTTTCAAAAACCGTCGATACTTCTACTGTGAAAGAGCAGATAGACCGCAAACTCATCGAACTCAGAAGGACCCTCGTTTCTCTTACCGATCAGTATCCGATCTGCGGACTGAAAGGCGGGACCGAAACGGAGGATATGGACGCGGATGAAATCCGAATTCTCCATTTGGTGGCTAAGGATCTGATCCCGGTCACGGTTAAAATCGGAGGACCGGAGGCGAGGACGGATATCCGTATGCTCGTCAAAGAGGAGATCGAAGGGATCTGCGCCCCTATGATCGAATCCTCTTACGCTCTTAAGAATTTTATTCAGACATTAAAAAGTATGCTCACTCCCGTGAACTACGGAAAGGTCTCCAAGTCGATCAACTTGGAAACGATCACGGGTTATAAGAATCTTATGGAAATCGCCGACTCCCGTCCTTTCGAGGATTTGGATCAGGTTACGGCGGCTCGTTCCGATCTTTCGGCTTCCATGGGTTTGATTCCGGACGACGAAGAAGTGATGAGAGTAACGAAGAATATCGTCTATCTCTCCAGAGAAAGAGGCAAAAGAACCTCCGTCGGCGGCACGATTACGAAATCCAATTTCAGAAAAATCGCAGAAGTCATCGGTCCCGATTTGGTCAACTCGAGACACGTCGTCGTAAACGTTCAAGATTCGTTGAAAAAGAGCGCGGAAGAAGTAGCTGAAGCGATGTTGTTTTTCGAGATCGAACTCTACGATCTATTCTCCGTTTTAAAACCCGAAAAGGCTTTCTCTTATAAGAATAGAATGGAAACCAACCGGGAAAGAATCGGAGCGAGAAAGGTTCTCTACTCGATTCGATAAGAATGGCGAAAGATACCCGGGATCTCATTCTCAAAACCTCCCTCAAACTTTTTTCCGAACAGGGTTATCACGGAACCACGATGAGACAGGTCGCCTCCAAAGCGAGCATGTCTCTCGGGCTCGCGTATCGTTATTTCGATTCCAAGGAAGCGATCTTGGAAGGAATCATCGAATCACATGATAAAATTCTAAAACGTTACGTGACGGACGAGGTTGTCGCAAATCCGAGCCGAGAGGATCTGATCGTGAACGTTTCGGAAAGTATCATCACTTTAGTAAAGGAAAACGAGGATTATCTTCGTCTTTATTGGAATCTGATGCTTCAACCGAAGATCCATCGTTTGAAACGCCGGAACATTCATCTTGTGAATATGATCTTTTTTGAAACTTCGAAAAAGACGATCCGCTCCATTAAACCGAACTACACGGAATTCGAGATCAAAAATCTCGCGTCGACCACGATCGGTTATATGATCAATTATCTTACGAACAAAAAAGAATTCTCCCTCGACGACTTTCGGAATTACCTCGTTCACACTCTGAAGAATACATAATTCGATTCCGTTAGAATCGAATTAGCCAATTGATAGCCGAGCCTTATCTCGCGACCCATCGGGAGCGAGATTGAGTTTCTCGTTGGCTCCCAGCGAAGTTGGGAAATCCGAGCGACCCGTAGGAAGCGAGTCGCCGAGTTGCAAGGTGGTGGGAAAACCTCCGACCAAACTCCCCGTCACGGAATCGCTCTTTCCGCAAGTTCAATTCTTTGCCGAGTTGTCGTACCTCCGACAAGATTCTCCTCAAATTTATTTCCTTGCCAACCGTGCCGAGACGAATACCCTCAACCGTCGGAGACATTTCCTTTGAAGCGGATCTTATTTACGGAATTCTTCCCCGAAGGAAGTCAGGAAAAATCGGTCGCAAGCCCGTGCGAAGTCCTTTTGGAAGCGGGCGACAAACCGGCGGGTCTTCCCGAGTTGGATTGGCTTTGTTCGAAAGGTCTTGTTTGGATCGACCTCGATTCCACCGAAGGCGAAGACTTGGATTTTCTCGCAAGAGAATGCAACTTTCATCCGCTCGCAATCGAAGACTGCATCAATAAAAATCAAAGACCGAAGCTCGATGAATACGGAACTTACATCTTCATCGTTCTCCACCGTTTTCAATACGACGCGGATAAAAAAATCCTAAGAAGCAACGAGATTCACATCTTTTACAACGAAAAGTTCGTGGTAACGGTTCATCAAAAGGAAGAACCTTTGATTGAACAACTTCGGGCACGTTGTATGACACAAGGAAACCCCCTTTCCAGAGGAACCGATCAGATTCTTTATATGCTTTTCGATCAAACCGTGGATTCCAATTTTCCGATCTTGGATAAGATGAGCGAAGAGATCGTTCGGATCGAGACCCAGATCCTCGTCAATCAGGACAGCCAACAAACGATCGCAGGAATTCTTTTTTTAAAACGAAATCTGACTCGAATTCGCAGGGTTCTTTCTCCGCAAAGGGAAATCGTAAACAGTCTGATCCGGCGAGACAGTAATTTCCTAAGTCCGAAGATCCAGATCTATTTCCGGGACGTTTACGATCACTTGAGCAGATTGTATGAAACGATCGACATGGACCGGGATCTTCTCGGGAACACGATGGACGCGTATTTTTCAGTGATCTCCCAAAGAACGAACGATATTGTTAAGCGACTTACTTTGATCAGTTTGATCTTTATGCCGCTGACCTTTCTCACGGGTTTTTTCGGAATGAACTTCACGGCGATCCCGTATGACAGCCAGCCGTTTTTAATTCTTACGCTCGGACTCGCGTCCCTCATTCCGCCGGGAATGATCTACTGGTTTCGTAAAAAACACTGGTTCAAAGGATAAATCGTTCTTTAGGAAACGTTCTCCCGAAATCTTTCCTTTAAGTTCGAGACGTATTCCCTTCCGACCGGAAGAACGGTTTCGTCCTCGTCGTTTAAAAAAACCTCGTAGCCGCCGCCCGCGTTCGATTTCATCCCGGAAATATATTCCAAATTAAGAATATACTTTTTGTGAATTCTCACGAAACGATCGCTCGGAAGTTCGGCTTCCAAGTCGCCTAACAATTTCGGGGTTTCATGGTCCTTTTCCAAGCTGTGTAAAACGCATTTTTTACCGTTTGCGGTCAGATAAAGAAGTTTGGAAAGACTCATCCTGTGCAGGATCCCCGATTCGCGGAAAAACAAAAAGGTCTCCGCCTTGTTGCCCTTTTTACGGACGGATAAGAATTCCTCCACCCTTGACATCGTTTCCCGAAATCTTTCGCGAGAATATGGTTTCAAAAGATAATCCAGCGCACCGGCCTCAAAGGCGCGTAACGCGTGATCCCGATACGCGGTCGTAAACACGAGCGCGGGCGCGGGTTTTCCCCTTTCGTCCAAAACTTGAATCCCCGATTTTTCCGGAAGATTTACGTCCAAAAAAACGAGATCGAAACTTTTTTTGTCCAGGATTTCCAGAGCCTGACGTCCGTTTCCTGCGACGGATTCTATCTTAAACGAGGGCCATTCTTCCAGATACTTACGCAGAAGTTCCCGGGCGGGAGCTTCGTCCTCCACAATCAAAACTGAATATAATAAATCCTTCATACAGAATATTCCAAAAGAACCATGGTTCCCCCGGACTCCCTTTCCTCTAATTTTAAAATGGCGTCCCGAAAATTATAATCGAGTCTTGCCTGAATATTTCTGAGCGTACTTCGGATCGCCTGCATCCCGAACCCTCCTCCCGGTCCAGCATATTGCCTTCTCGAAGTGGAAATCGTTCCGTTATCTTCTATGGAAATCCGGATCTTCCCGTTTTTGATCTCCGCGCTTACGTAGATTCTTCTTTGAACGTTTTCGGAATTGATCGAATGTTTAAAACTATTCTCGACCAAGGGTTGGATCGAAAGAGGAGGAATCGAAATCCCCGAAAAATCCCCCTTACTTTCCATTCTTAGCTCCATAAAATCGGCGAAACGAATCTTCTGAAGTTCGAGATAATTCTTCGTAAACTCCCATTCTTCCTTAAAGGAAACGAGACGTTCGGAATGTCTTTCCGTCAAAAACCGATACGAATCGGACAAAAGAAGAATCGCTCGATCGGCGCGCGCCGGATCGATTTCGAGTAACGCGTGAATCGTATTCAAGGTATTGAATAGATAATGAGGGTCCATTCTCGATTGAAGAGCCGCGTAATGAAGTTCCTTGAGCGCGCTTTCGGATTCTTTCTTTTTTTCGATCAGAATCTGCATCGATTTTTCCAAAACCGAGATGAATAACGCGAGGATCAGGGAACTCAGAAGAATATTGTAAGAACCGCTGTGATGTCTTCCGGGCGATTCCTCCGTGAGAGCGATCGCATGAAGAATTCCTCCCGCGGCCACGCCCACGATCGCGGCGAAACAAGATGCTAAAATTAAAATGACACCCGATTTTATAAATCCGTGTTTTTGTCTCGAGGAGTTCAGGGATTCCACGGTCATCTCCACGATTCCGCAAACGGAATGCGTCGTAATCTGTGTCGCAAAGAAGACTTTCCAAAACGGAGAATCGGAGTTGTGGGCGATTAATAGGGCGTTCATGGTTCCGATTACGGTGTTGATGGAGAACCAAAAAAATAGTTTAAACCAACGAATACGCTTACCGGAGTTCATTTCTCATTTACCTGCTTAGATGTGCATTTGAGCGCATAATTTATTTCCCGTCATTCCGGATTTCATCCTTTGGTTCCCCTAAATCTGACGTTCATTTCCTCCAAGGATAACCTTTCGGTAAAAGAATTGCCAGTGTTTGTTTTAATAAGAAGAAAGAGGTAGGATGAAAAAAAAACAGAATCAATTGACGGAAATAAGTTTTTCCCTGTTAATAACTGATCAGGGGAATCATGAACTCGCATCGAATTTGCCTAATTCTGTTTTTATCCTTATTTTTGGCCCGGAATATGTACTCTGAACAGGTAGTCACATCGAAAAAAGACGAACCGGACGCCTATTACGGTTTGGACATAAGGGGAGTTATTTCTCCGTCCTACGGCGCGAAGTTGAACAACGACTCGAGCGGAACCGTAAACAACGGAGCCAATCCGTATCTCAATCCGAACGACCGGGTCGGGTTTTCGACTCCTTGGACTCTTCTGATGATTTCCAAAAAGTTCGAAGATACCGGAATTCAAACCGAACTCTGGGGAGAATTGATCCGCAACGTCCAGCTAACATCGGATACGCGAGTCGACGGCGGAACAAAACAAAATCCTTATATTCTCAGCATACGCAGAGCGAGCATTAAAAAAACCTGGGAGACTTCCGCCGGAGAATACACCCTGAATTTCGGAATGCAGGAACTCCCCCATACTTATACGCAGTGGAGCAACTTTTGGAGATGGAGATACATCGACCGTGGTCCTCTCGAATCACTCGGCTTCTCCCCCCAACCCGCGGACATCGGACTGAGCGCGCTCGGCAAATGGTCGATCGTAAGTTCTCAGGTGATGGTGAGCAACGGAGAAGGTTATAGAGAATCGCAAAACACCAATTCGGCGGGAATGGATATATCTTCACGCTTTTCCGTTGAACCGGAGTTAGGCGAAAAAGGTAAGGCTGGTTTTCATTTTTTTTACAGAAGGGAGAATGCGTTCGGCGCCCGTAAAAACGAGTGTTTCGAAGGAAGAACGAATTGTCTTCCGAACGACCTCAATCCGAACACGAGTCTTTTTAAAGGAAGTCGTTCCCTTCAATCCGATACGGCCGGTTCCGAATTCGATCTGATCTGGAACGGCGCGGTGAAATTCAACTTGGGAATCGGAGCCTTCGCAAAAAGACAATACGGAGGCGAAATCCGGGATCGATTCCAACCCTTCTCCGCACCGTTGGTCTACGGCAAGGATCGTTTTGGAAAAGGCGGTTATGCTTGGCTTTCGGTCGGAATCGGAAACTTCAGCATCCTGGGAAGAATCGAACGCGGAACCGGATCCAACGGAATCGTCGGTGCGACCGAAACGCAACAAAGGGAATGGATTCCCGGAACGGGGGTTCCCGTTTCGACTCAAACGTTGCCGACCGCGCTTTCGACGTCGGTTCCCGAAACGTCTAACAACGGTTATTCGAGCAAGAGTTCCTTTCGAAGAGTCAGTCTTTTTATGGAATGGATCGTGATTCCCCAGTTTAAGATGGCGCTCGGTTATGTGGAGAATACGAACTACAACTCGAACGGAATCGCGCAGAACGTTTACGTCGATCAAAACGGCGTCGAAAAAACCGAAAAGGATTATTTAAACCAGTATAGTATCGGAGGACCGGGAATCGTTTCCTATTCCTCCGTGGATAAGCAGATTATCTTAAGAACCACGATAGAGTTTTAAATTAGGAGATTGTTATGAACCACAAGGTAAAGATCGCTTCCATTCTGATTTCCCTTACGATCACGGGAAGTTCGATCGTACTCCTCAGCCAGGAATCGAAAACGGGAGACGCAAAGATCGGCTTTCTATTAGGAAAAGCGAATGTTCAAAAAGCGGGAAAAACTTCCTGGGAACCTCTCAAATCGAACGACTTTGTGGACGAAGGGGATTTGATCTCCACGGGAAACGGATCCAGAGTCACGGTTCTTTATAAGGGTTCGGAGTTTAAAATCCAACAGAACAGTAAGGTGAAACTTACAAGTCTTTACGGAGAAAACAAGGACGGAAAAGTCGAAGTCAACTCCGGGTTCGCTTGGTTTAAGATCGTCGGACTGAAAGGAAAAAAATTCGACGTATCGACCGCAACGTCCACGGCGGGCGTGCGTGGAACCGCGTTCTCCGTTTTATACGATCCGAAAACCAAGGATTCTTCCTTTTGCACCTGCGAAGGTAAGGTTGCCGTTTCGGATTCCGAAGGAAAGGAAGTCATTCAGGAAAAAGGAAAAGGAACCGTCGTTTCTCCGAAACAATCCGAGATGAAAAAAGTGGAATATGACGGAATCATTAAGAAGATGAAAACTCTTCCCGGTTTCGAAGCGAGATTGAAACAGAATCTCTCTTTGAAAAACTGTCTCTCTTGTCACACTCCGGAAGGATGGACTCCTCCCGAAGACATTCAAAAAGACGAGACGTACGGCAAACAATAGTTTCTTCTAAACCAGAAACCAACATTCTCTGAGCCCGGTTCACGCCGGGCTTTTTTGTTTTTTTGTTACAAATTCGAATTCGTTCTTGCGAAGAAATTCGATGGTTCGCGAAAGATCGATCGATTCTTTCCCGCCCTCGCCGAAGTTCGATGCGATGCGAGAATCACTTGACACCACCCTTTCCTCCGTTAGATATAATTCTTCCAAAAAAGAGATAGGAGTTATTTATGATGCCCGAATTACATATCAATTACCTTGCGGTGCTCGCCGCGGTGGTCGTTCACTTTATCATCGGTTTTTTATGGTACGGACCGATCTTCGGCAAAGTATGGATGAAGGAAATGAACATTCCAGCGGACTTCCAACCCGATAAAAAGGAAATGTATAAGTCGATGGGACTGATGGTGATCGGTTCGTTTTTAATGTCTTACGTTTTGTTCTATACGACGAACGTTTGGAGAGCCTCTTCCTGGCACGCAGGAGAAGACAATCCAGCGTATCTCTACGGATTCTTTTCCGGATTTTATACTTGGCTCGGATTTTACGTTCCGATGCTCATCAATAACGTGGCCTTTGAAGGTCGATCCTGGAAATTTTTCTCCATCGGTGCGGGATACAACTTCGTCGCCTTGCAGGCCGTTGCGATGATTCTTTCCTATTGGAGATGATCTCGTTCGACAAAAGAAAAATTCTTAAGTCCTAAAATTCTCCCCAAACCAGTTAGGACAAAAAAAGACCGCCCTTACAAGCGGTCTTTTTTATTTGAGTAGATTAGAATATTCTAATCTACTGATTCTTTTCCGGAATCGATTAAGGGCAAGTGATCAGAACCCCCGGATCGGAAGCCGCAGGTCCTCCCGCAGTCAGACGAAGTCCTCCGAATACGTACGGATACGGTTCCGTATCGGCGATCGGAAGAGTGTAAAGAAAGGAATGTGTGGTTTTCGTAATGATCCCGCAAGCGTTTCCGTTGGAAGGATTGGTAAGCGCCGGAAGACTGATGCTCGCAGGAAGCGGAATCTCCTTCAAAACGTTGTTGACCAAGGGAACGATCAAGGACGGAACCAACGGATCGACCACCGCGAGAATTCCCTTCGGATCCAGACCGAACGGATTGGGTGCACCGGCGCCCGCCGATCCTTCTAAAATATCCAGCGTATAAGAAAGGGTCGGTCCGTTCGAGATCACGATCTTAAGCGCATTCAAATTTGCGTATGCAGGATTGTTCGTAGGATTGGAGAAGGTTACGAAATCAAAGTCCGCGATCCCCTTCAAACTTGCTCTCGCAGTGCTGATGAGATACGTCGAGTTATCCGCTCTTTTTCCCAAGATCGAGAGTTGAATGTCCGTGAAGTTCACTTCCAATTTCGGTTTCGCGGTTCCGGTCACCGGCTTCAACGTTCCGTTCGGAGCTTGAATCGGATCGACCTTGATGATGATATCGTCGGTTCCGCTGATCGCGGGAACCAAGGTTCCGGTCGTAGGATTGATTCCGATCAACTGCGATCTTCCCGGAGCGAGAATGTTGATGATCGGTGAAACCTTAATCAAGGACTCGGTCAACTGAAAGAGAGGATCGGTTCCCGCATACAACTTGATCGTATCGATAAATCCTTTGTCGATGTTTAGATCCAAGGCGCGGTTCTTCCAAAGATGATACGTGGCTTGTGTGATCGAATCGACCGTTAAAGAAAGTAAAAGCCCCGGGTTCGCCGCGCTTTTGGAGAACTGATAGATATTACTCATCGGTCCCGTAGGTTTGGAAACCACGAAGCCGGTCGTCAACTGATGCGTACGAGGAGAACCGATCGGGCTCGCCGCGGTGATTCCCAAATCGATGGAACCTACGATTCCCTTATTGACTCCGGTGACTCTCACTTCCGAATCGCTTCCCAATTGAATCTTAACGTTCAAAGGAAAGTTCGCAAGCGGAGCGGGAAGATAAGAAGGAAGAGCGATGTTCACTCCGGGATTTTTCAAAGATCCGATGATCGAATTCAAAACGGAAGGAGCCACGTCTTCGATGAAGTTACGCAACATCGAACGTGTGATCAGAGGAGTCAAAGAGGGAACCATTCCGTTCGCGGCTCCTTCGGTGGTTCCCGCAAGCCAACCCGCGAGTCCGCTCGTGGTCGCCTCGAGTTTCACCTGATTGACTCTTCCGTCCCGATCCTTTACGGTAAGATTGTTCGACCAATCGGTCGTGTTGAAGTTGGAAAGATCCGTGATCGGAGTAAAAATGTTAAGCGAAGCGTCTCCGTTCGTATCCACGGTCAAACTCGCCTTACCGATCGTAGAACGGTCCGCAGGCGGAGCGTCGTTGTAATTCAAATAAGCGGTTGTGGAGAATACGAAACGGTTCCCCGCGCCGATCACGAGAAACAAGGAACCCCGGCTTCTTGCGATCATCACCATGTCGACCGCGAGAGTTTTGCCTTTGAAGTTAAAACCCAATTCTCCCGTATTGTTTGCGACCATCGATACTCCGATGTTCTGCAACGCGGGATAACCGGAAACGTTCGTATAAACGTTAATTCCCGTGATATAAACGTCGATGTCGAAATCCGTACAACTCGTAAAGATCAAAGTCGCACAACCTTCCTGCGTAAAACCTCCGGGCTCGTCTCCGGCCGGTCCGCAATATCCGTCTCCGTATCCGGTCGCCGCGTCCCCGTAGTTACGGATATAGTTGGGCATCGAAAAACTTCCGATTCCGTTGTAGTCGATGCAATAACCGCTTCTTCGAGCCGTCGTTATCGGAAGACCCGCGAACTGATTGAACGTCTGATTGGTTACCTTAAAATTTCCCGCGGTGAATCTTTCCAAAACCTTGGAAAGAAACGGCATCGCCTGAGCTTGATCCAAAATGATCGAACCGCCTTTCGCGATCATGTTATTCGGCGTAGTATTCACATTACCATAATTGAATGTGGCAAAACGTTTAAAGACCTTGCCCGAGTTTACGGTGATTTCGTAATAATAAACGTTCCCGCCTACGAAAGGGGGAAGAGCGGATGCACTCAGATTCGTATTGATCGTCGCGGTCATATCGCAAGCGACGCCGGAACTGCTGCAGATCGTAATTCCGGCCGTGTTCGTATCGCCCATATGTTTGAGTTTGATGGATTGGATCGAATTCGCGCCCGCAACCGGATTGGTGAACGTGGAAGTCAGAGTCAGGGTCGGAGTCGTCGCCTTGTTGAACGTGACGTCGTTCGTTCCACCGAGCACGTTAGTCGTGTTTATCTTATTGGTCATCAGATAATCCGGTTCCGTTTTGAACGTTTGGCTGTAACTCGTAAGACTTTGACCGTCGATGGTTTTGGAAGCGTTGGTAAGACTGAACGTATATTGTTCGTTGGTTTTGAATTCGCGATACGGATCGAATACCAAACGGGAACTGGAAGCCCAGTAGAATTCTCCGCCCTTACCCGGACCCGCGAGAACTCCGGTGCTCGGACTCAAAACCAAATCGGCTTGAACCGTCGCCTTGTTCATCGGATGAGAAAAACGGATCTCGATACTTTTGTAACGATCCACGTCCGAATACGAGGAAATAAAAAGAACGGCCTCGGGGGCCACCGCTCCGAAATTCGCGGGAAGACTCGTAGGAGTGTCCGTTTCGGTATAAGGCGCGACCACGTTAGTCGAAACCGTGATATCGGTCGCCACTCCGAAAAGGGAAAGAACGCTGTTGAGAGGAGACCCCGCGTTTTTATCCGCGGAACAACTTATTCCTAAGAAAATCGAAATCGCAAACATACCCGCGAATCTTAAAGCTTTCTTTTCGTTCATCTTCATTACCCCGCTCTTCTCTTTGTGTATCATTGTTGCACCGAAAACATAAAATTCATATCGTCCCACAACGTCGACGTGGGTTGATCGTTGTTCCAATTGTCATACATATAAAAACCCACAGGGGAGAATTTTCTTCCCGCCTGATAGATGTCCGCCATCTGACGAATCAGAGTTCCCGTGGAAAAAAGAAAGGAACGATTCGTATCCTGTGTGTTTTGAATGATGTCCGATCTTAAAAAATTCTTCAGATCCGCGAAAAGATCTTTCACCGCAAAGTCCGGATTCATAAACATTCTCGCTTCGAGATAACTGAAAAAACCGCCCGGCGTCGAGATGTAATAGCCGGTTCCGTAAAGCGATCTTCCGTACGGAGCCATCGCTTCCAACACGGGCGGAACGCTCTTGGTGAGAATATTCGTGATCGTATAAGATCTTGTGTTGTCCGGATTGTAAAACAGGGAAGAACCGAGATTCAAAAGTTGTGTGATATCGGTACTGCTCGGTGAAATGTCCAACAAAAGATTGAGAAGAAAATCCAAACTCGCGACGATCGACCAGCCCGAACTTCTGGAAAGATAATCTTTGAAAAGATTCACGACGTCGTCCACTCCGCTCCAAAGAGGATCGAAGATGTTCGTTCCGTTTACGGTCGGATAGTTCGCGACCTTGTCTCTCCACTCCGTGAACTTAGTCTCGATGTTGAACTGAACCGCGGTCGGAGTTTCGGCGTTGAGTTTGATCTCTCCCATCACCAACTTCAGTCCGTTAAAGACTTTCGTTTTAACGTTTACGTTAGCCGGAAGACCGAGTTGACCTAAGAATTTAACGAGCCCCGTAAGAAGCTGAGTTTTACCGATCAGATTCAAGGCCCCATCCTGAAAACGTCTCGTGTTTTCGGAAAGAACGCTGATTAAAGTTCGATATTCTTGCGGACCGGAACTCGTCATCGGAAAGTATTCCATCGTCGAAGCGATCGGATTTCTAAAACCGTCCGCCATACCGACCGTACGAACCTGAGTAAAACTTGGCGGAGTCGGATTCGTAGGATTGGTTGCGGTCGTATCCGGACCGTAAAACACCAAGGGCCTGGAAAGAATTTCCGCAAGACCGGTGAGGAGCGTATAAGGATTTTTGAAACCTGCGGTTTGTTGACCGGAAACCTGATCGTCCATCGCTTTTGCTAATGCGACAACGAGAGGAGTCAAAGTATTTCTTTGCTCCCAGTTCGCGTTTACTAAATCGGGAATCACACGAGTCGCCGTGGTAAAACCCAATCGTTCCAAGACGGGAACGTTGAGCGAAATTACGGGCGGAAGCATTCCGTAGATCAAATCGGGATTCGGAACGATCAAGGACCAAAGAGCCGGATAAACGAACGTAACTTGAAATGCCTGTTGACCGTCCGCGCCGAATCCCCAACCTTCGAGCAACATCACGGAATCTCCCGGAGTATTGGAAAGATAGGTAAGATCGGCGCCCGCAGCGTTATACGCCTTTACGTAGTTCGCGTTGTCGATGGTCCAACGTCCGTTGTCGGTTGCACAAGCGCTCGGAAGACAGTTCGGCTTCAAGCTGAGCATTCCCACGAGACCGTTTCCGATCGCAGTAATAAAAAGGGCCTCTTCAAAAGCCACGGTCGCCGCAAGTTTCGCTCTTACGGGGAGAACCGCGACGAAACGTTTTTCATACATCAACCACTGAAGATTTTTGTAAAAGGCTTCCTCGTCGCTGTCCACGGCGCGTTGCGCATCCGTCTTTGGAATTTCGGTAATTGTATAATATGCGTTTGTTAGGTTACCGGCGGTACTTATAGAATTTGCAGATTTTATTCCTCTTAAACCAATGAAACAATAAGAATCATTGGGTAAATTTGGTCCTGCTGCGGGAGGTGCCGTTGGGTCAAAACATCGTTTTGTAGGTGTGTCATTCGCTACTGAATCTGGAATATCTAAACGAATTTCATATCGACGAGTTTGCCAAGTCGGTTTGTAAAGAGTCTCGGAAAGATCGTTGTTTCTCGTGATCGTTCCGTCCGGAGAAAGATAATTCCCGGAACCGTCTCTCCGATTCTTATTGTAGTAAGGACCGTAACCTCCGTAGGTCACCCGTTTGATCCAGTTCAAAGCCCAGGGAAGAGTTTTGTTATAAACACGATCAAAGTTCCCGGCCGCAGGATTGGCAATCGGCGCCGTTGCACCACGAGCATTGTCCTCCAGTAGAGAAAGGACCCTACTATTCAAATTAAATTTATGTACATCCATTAAGCCAGTTACTGGATTATATCTAAAAACTTTATCGCTATTGTAGCTTAAATTCGTAATATTCTTAAAATTGAATGAATCCGAAGAACCCATCACCGACTTGAGAGAATGGATCGCGTCACCTACGGTCAATTCCCCGCCGGTGGTTCCGTTGATCCAATCGTTCGTAGTATTGGAAGTATCCCAGGTAAAACCGTAGTTGTTCGCGATCGTAAGAACCACAAAAAGGGTTTCCAAAGCGGACATGGAGCGACTGGTTCCGTCGTAAGCGCGGTCCTTACCGTCCACGTCGATGCGGATCAATTCTTTCAAAGAACCGTCCACGTTCGAAGGAGAAACCGCAAAACTCAGAAGACTTAAATTCTCCGCCGTCTTTTGCAATAAATTGACCGGAGTTGCGGTTAACGTTCCTGTGTCCAAAAGACTGCGAACGATCTGAAAGGATTCCATCATAAAGGATTTCAGTTCGGCGGGATGAAGAGGATCGCTGTAGTCCGCGTTAAACTGAGCGCCGCCCGCAGTGAAGTATTTATCCAAATTGAAAACGAGTTCCTTCATCGCGGTGTTCGGAGTTTTGAAATCGCTGAAACCGGCGCGTTTGAACATCATCTCGCCGAGATCGTAGATGATGGAGATAAAACCGTCTTTTAAGGAACGATCGGCGACTAACGCAGGATCGAAAAAGCCGTTGAGAAGACTTTCCACGCCCGCTCTTGCGTTCGCGTTCGCGATCAAACCCTTATACGCGACGTCTTCGATTTCGACCAAAAGATCGTGCGTGCTTTGGCTTTTCAGATCCGAAGAAAAGTTCATGATCGATTGAGTGACCTGATCCTTGTTCTTGGAAAGATATTCCTGACGAAGCGCGTCTGCGGAAATCGGAACGATGTTTCGCACAACGGGTTTCGGATAATGACGGATCTTTTCGAAAAGCGGCTGAACCTGATCGTAAGCAGAAGGATTTGTGGTTTCCATTTTCTCGATGAGAGAAGCGGAATCCAAACCCAGGTTTTGAATGCTGGTTCTGCTTACAAGAAGCGCGGATTGACTCGCTCTCAAGGTTCCGAGATTATCTTCCCGAGTCGCCTTTGCGAGGTTATCACCCAAGGCCTTGTTGAAATCAACCGGGTCCAAACTCACAAAAAAACTTTTGAGAACGGGAAATCCGTTTAAAACGGTGAAAAGAGAAATTCCGTCGTACGAATTGATATTATCAAAGAAAATCTTAGAATCGTATTTCGTGGATTGAGGTTTACACCCTAGAAAAAGCAGGAAAACCACCTGAAAGATTATTAGAAATCTATAAAATAGAGTTCCTTTTTCAGAAATGGCTAAGGCAAATGTGGGCTTTCGAATCTTATTCTTTTTCAAATTCATCCCTAAAATCCTCTTCGTCGGTTTCCCTGGAGGCAATACCCTGTAGCGATCGTTACGGGGTTTTATATATATACTAGATTCTAATTATTTTATAAATATATGCAAATATTTTTTTATATCAATCGTTCAAATTTTATATCGAACGCTACAGAACGTGACTTTAGGCTCACATTTTGCAAAACGAACGTTATTTTTAAACCAACTTGGAGAGAAAATAAAAAAGGCCGGCCTCCTTAGCAGGAGGCCGGCCTTGCTATACGCTTCTAAAACGCTTTTAAACGGGAAACTAGCTCGAAATCGATCAAGCCCCGGCGTTTTGAGGTGCGTATTTTTTCTTGTAAACCGCGTAGCCGATTCCCCCCAAAAGGAGAAGCAACCAGATATACCAGAATTTGATGAGAAGAATGGTGATCGCGGTAATCACAAAAGCAATCACGCCTAACACGACTTTGATGAGTCCGCCGCCCAGCTCGCCCACGAAAGGAATAAAACTCAAAAGAGCGGTCAGAGGACCGGCCATCAGAGTAAAACTGCCGAACATCGCGAGAAATCCGAAAAATCTCCCGACCCATTTCATCGTATTGTCGTCGGATTTGATATCCGCCATCGTTTCCGCAAAACCGCCCACGCTCGCGTTCAAGAATTGATTTCCTTCCGCGGAAGTGAACTGACCTACTTTGGAACCTTTGACGTCGCCGATAAAAGTCATATCTCCTTCGGGAATCGGAGTCACGGAGACCTTCACTCTTTCACAACCTTCCTTTTCGCTTTCCGCGCAGGACTTGGAACTGTGAAGATAACCGTCTCCATAAACGAAACCGTTGGTATGAATTTCGTCTTCGTTCGCGTCTCTGGAAGAAACTTGAGAAGTAAAGTTCACATCGGAAAGATTGACCGCATAATTCTTACCGTCCGCAAGAATACTTCCACCGGAAGCGGATTCGGATTGGTCTTTTACGGACTTTCTATGAAACGCCTTGGCGCGACATCCGGAAAGTTTAAAGTTGGAAGGATTCTCAGGAGAAGAAGTCCACTCAAGAACGCAGTTTCTCACTTCTTTCTTATTGCTTCCCGATCCTTCGGTTTTTACTTCCTCGTCCCAAGCATAGACTTCGGAACTCACCGAATAAGAAATGTAAGGACCGCTCTTCACGAATTCTCCGCCGAGAGGACTCGCCTTCAAGGTTCCGGTTACATACGAAGGTTGGCCTTCTTTTGCCTGTCCTGCGGGAACCGCGTTCTTCAACGCCGCGCTTGCCTGCTCGCAGGTTTCCACGTTGTAGATGATGATAAACGATACGGGTAACAAAACGATTCCCGTAAGAATACTCTTGAATGAATTTCCCATCTGGGATAAGAAACCTACGCTCTCGGTTGAGGACATTCCGTCCGGGCTTTCAAAGGCCATTGATTTTCTCCTTTTGATTGTATGTGGAAACTTTTTCAAATCCGCGGGACGCGGAAGCTGTGTGATTCTCCGCAGATTCGAAGGTTTGTAAATAATTTTTTATTCGATTTCCGTTTAAAAGAACGATCGACATATTTTTTTCGGAAGAATTTAGAAAGAAGGTATGAGATTTGGATAAAACATCCATGCGCTTTGTGTCGTTTTTATTTCCTTTTTTCATACTCTATCTTCCCGTTCAATATCTGTTCGGAAGTAAGGGAATCGGCGGCCCGATCCTCGAAATCGTTTTGATTCTTTGCGGAATTGTTTTTTGGTATTTCAATTCCAAAAACTCTTTGGAAAAGAAAACATTCGGTTCTTTTTTTGTTTCTCCTATGGTTTGGATATCGTATTGGTCCTTGTTCGTTTTTGCGGAAGGGATTTTTTATACGAAGAATGCCGCAGATTCTTTTTTGTTAGGCGACTTGGATTATACCGCTCAGCTGAGAATGATCCTTCCCGTCGCCGACGGAACGTTTTTTCAAACGCAGTATTACGGCGTGGATGAAAACGCGAATTTTCTTTCGCATCACATGGCGCCTTCCATTCTTCTTTTGTCTCCGTTTCCTTTTTTATTCGGTTCTAAACTCGGTTTCGGAATCGGAGTATTCCTCTTTGCTTCGAGTACGATTCCTCTTTTGTTTTTTTACTTAAGAGA
This sequence comes from Leptospira kmetyi serovar Malaysia str. Bejo-Iso9, assembly GCF_000243735.2. Classification (NCBI taxonomy): domain Bacteria; kingdom Pseudomonadati; phylum Spirochaetota; class Leptospiria; order Leptospirales; family Leptospiraceae; genus Leptospira; species Leptospira kmetyi. Next base: position 1,914,985 of record NZ_AHMP02000003.1, read on the forward strand.
ATGTTCGATCTCCGAAGATCTTTCTCTTTGCGCCTGTCTTTTGTGGGCGGGTTCGTCCGGTTTTTATCGTTTGAATCATTCTTTGCACTTCGAGGTTTTGGTTCCGTTTTTGTGTTTGTGCGTTTTGATCGGAATCCAAAAAAGAAAGTATTGGATCTTAGGTCTCGGTCTTTGTTTTTTTCTGGGAATCAAAGAGGATCTTTCGATCTATTTGGCCGCGCTTGCGGTCGGAGCGGCATTCGCGGATTTCGAAAGAAGAAAGGAATGGATTTCCGTTTTTTGTATATGCATTTTTTATTATATTATTTTGGTTCCGGCTCTCGGTGCTTGGGCCGGTCAATCCGCACAAAGAAATTGGAAAGAATATTGGGGAGCCGGAAGCGAAAATCCTTTTACGACCGCGGTCAACTACATTCAAAATTCGGAAAGTAGATCCCAGTATTGGAAAGGATTTCGGGATCTCAGTTTGGAATGGGGTCTCGGAAATCTGACTGGCGGTTGGGTTTTGTTTCCTTTTTTCGCTTTGTATTCCGCGTTTCGTTTGTCGATTCATCCTTGGGTTCGGGATCTTTACAGCTATTATGTTTATCCTTTGATTCCGTTTCTGATTTACTTTTTGAAAACCGGAACGACTTGGATTCAAAAACGAAACGATAAAAGAACGATCCTATGGATCCTTCTTGCGTTCTTTTTGACCGTGTATCGAAACACGAAGGAAAACGATTATCCGATTCCGCTTTCGCCCGAATCCGATCGAGCGGCCGAGCTGGAAAAAATTCTCGAACAGATTCCGCCTAACGTGGACGTTTCCGCGGGGTTTCATATTTCTCCGTTCATTTCTTTGAAGAATTCCGTATATCCGATCCGTGAAACTAGAGATTGGAAAGAATGGATCGTATTGGATCTGCGATACAATTCTCCGTATTTGAGTTCGGAAAAAATTCTGCAAAGAATGGAATCGGATCTTCGTTCCGGAAAGTTGCGTTGGGTTCAAAGAACGGATCGTTTCGGCCTTCTTCGTCGGGATCAACCCGAATCCGAAACTAAAACTGAAATCAAGATCAGAGCCAAAACCCAACCGTAGTGCGCGCGGCGCGGAACCGCCTCAGTCGCGTCCTCACACAAAAGGCTTCGACAACGATCCTTCTCCGATTATTTGCTACAGTATTCTTTCAGTCGATTCTTTGCGTCGGCGTAACCCAAGTCTAAGGACTTTTGAAAATCCTTACACGCGGCGGCATTCTTTTTTAAAAATACGTAGGCAAGACCACGGTTGTGAAAAGCGACCTCGTCCTTCGGAGTCAACTGTAAGACTTTCGTATAAGTAACAGCGGAATCCTGATATCTTCCCAAACCGTATTGAGCGTACGCCAATTCAAAATACGCATACGCGTCTTTCTTATCCAGGTTCACGGCTTTTTGCGCGTCCTTTAAAGCATCGTCGTAATTCTCATCCGTATTTTCACAACGCGCCTTATGACCGTAGAGTTCCGCGTTGTATTTTTCTCCGAGATCGATCGCCTTTTGGAAGTCTTCGACGGCGGTCGGACAATCCCGCAACATCTCGTTCGCATAACCTTTGTAAAGAAACGCGCCCGTTTTATTCGGATCGATCTCCACCGCCTTTTCGAAATCCTTCACGGCTACATTATATTGTTTTAATGTATATTGAGCAAGGCCGCGGTTGTAATAACCCGAAGCGTCTCCCGGAACCAATTCCAGATATCTCGAATATTCCGTTACGGCCTTTAGATAATCTCCCTTTTCGTTCGCTTGATACGCTCGTTTGAAAATTTCGTTCGGGTCTTCGCCCGAGTTGTTTGGAGGAGGAATCGAAGCGCCGTTCGAATTCGCGTTTGCATTCGCGTTCGGATCGGAAGCGAAACTTTCTTTGATCTCATGAACGACCGCAAGAAAACCGCTCAACAAACCTTCGATCCAAGTCGGCTGTACGACAACGGTTGCGGGATCGGTTTGGTTCTTATTTTCCGAAGAACCGGGCATAAAAAGACTGAGGATTAAGATAAGAATTCCAATCAATAAAAACGAACCAAGGACTCGATTTGCCATCAGGCAATGGAAAACTAAAATTTCTAAGAATTCAACTTTTTATTCGGCAAAAATTTTCCAAAATCGATCGCGTTTTCGTTTTTTCGAAACGGAAGACCGACGAACCGTCGCCAAACGCGGGCGGTTCGCCGAAATGAAGATGAGAATCTACTCGGACTGAATGCTCAGAGTCGATTGTTTGCTCGGGTTGTGTTTTACGTCGAGACCGTAAACGAGCGCGGTCGGAACTGCGTATTGAGGATCGAACGTGTCGATCGCGATTGCAATTTTATTTCCGGCCGGAACGTCGTAAGCGACCGCGTTTAAGTCGATCGTAAGATCCACGGTTTCATACGCGGATTCGTAGATCGAAGCGGTTCCGTGAGTGATCAACTTGCCCACTCCGTTTTTTCCCACATCGTAAAAGTAAACGTTTACATTCGCTTTTCCTAATGAAGAAGAAAACTGACCTTTCCAAAAGATTTTTCCTCGGATTTTCAAAACGGAGGAAATCGCGTCGGATTCGTATACGATTCCGTTGATTCTACTCAGCCAATCCAAGGAAGCGGTGACCGGAACTTCCAGATGAGAAGCGAGAATATCCGAAAGCAAAGGAGCCCCGGTCGTAGCGATCGTATCCGCGCCCGAAAGAATTCCCGTGTTGGAATTGTTCGTGTTTTGGGTCGTCGAAATTTTACCGTCCGTAAAAAGGGTTCTCGGTTTTAGATAATACGTTTTTTCGGAAACGGTGGGAGAAGGCCAAGAAGGAAGAGTCACCCTGTCCCCGTTGAATCTTTTTTGAAACGTAACCTGAGGTTTGTTCATGATCCCGTTGTCGATTCCCTTTAACCAATAGTCGAACCAATCGTATGCGTTGGTCCAAACAGGATTAGAAAGTCCTAATATTCCTCCCACTTCCGCGGTCGCGTGAATCCCTTCGTTCAAATCCAGTTTTTTCGGAACGGTCAAAGAAGCGAAGTAATCCAACATCTGATTCGGATTAAAAAGAAAATCCTCGAAGTTGCTCGAGATATAAACCGGTTTACCGGAGGCGTTCAACTGAGAAACCAAACTCGCCGGAGAACGTTCCGCAGCCCAAGTCGTAACTCCCGCGATATCCGTATGCGAAAGAAGTTTACCGAAATTTTCCGCGATCACAGGATCCATTCTTCCCGTAAAATAACCGGCGCCCACAAGAATCAAACCCCATACCAAACGAGGAGTGTCGTTCCCGTATAAGGAACGCTTGAGATCGCCCCAACCGCTCATCGCAACCGCGGTTTTGATTCTCGGTTCGAAGCTGACTCCGATCAAAGAGATACCGGCTCCATAAGAAATTCCTGATATACCGATATTCGCGACGTCCGCTTGTGTGTTCGCCAAAAGCCAATCCACGACAGCGGACAAATCCGCTCGGTCCTTTAAACCCGCGGTGTTGATCAGACCGCCGGAGACGCCGAAGCCTCGCGTGCTATAACTCAAAACGATATAACCTTTTTTCGCGAGTTTTGCGGCGGGAACCAAATACTCGTATTCGTTCAAAGCCCAGCTGTTTACGAAGATCACCGCGGGATATTTTTGACCGGAGACAAGATTCTTCGGTTGAAAGAGATTCGCGGCAAGAACGGTTCCATCGGTGGAACGAACCGTGATCGAATCGTTGAACGTAAAACTTCCGTTGTTCTCCGCTTGAAACGCGGCGTTGATTTGTTCGGAAGTGATTCCTTGTTGAAACGTGCTCGCGGGTGCGTTCGTATTCAGAACGTTTTGCGAAGCTCCGGGAAGCAACGCTGCCAATGCGGCAATGTTTTCTTTGGAAGAATTTCCATTCCCGTCTCCGCAATTCAGATACAGTAAAAACAGGATTGCGGCCATTCCCGTTTTTAAAACACTCATTGTTTTAAATCCAATTCTCATTTTTTTCTCCTAAGTCATTTAGCGTATGAGCGCCTTTTCACTTACAAGAGAATGAGTTTACGCAAAGAAAGGATTTCATTCGCCCGAGATTCGAATTTCGGTCCAAAAAAAAGTCCTAAGTTTAGAATTAAGACAAATCGAGCGAACCTCAGTGAGCAAAATTGCCAAAAGCCGCGGAGATAAAGCGTCGGCTCATTGCGAAACAAGGATAGATTATCTAAAGAATTATTCCTATTTCTCTTCGTCCGCGCCGCCTCGACGAAACCAAGAAAATCACATTCTATTTTTATAATAGAATCTCAGCGTTTGGGACGGGATCTTCTCAAATATTCCCGAGGAGAAGTTCCGAATACGGATTTAAAGGCGAGATTGAAAGTCGCTTTGGAATTGAAACCGGAACGATACGCGACCGAAAGAATGTTCGCGCCCTCCTCGGTTTTGAGAATTTTCGCGGCTTCCTGCACGCGATACGCGTTGATAAACTTGGAAAAGTTCATTCCTTTTCTTGAATTTAGATATTCGGTAAGCTGATACGGCTTGAGATCCAACTTCACCGCGAGAGAGGAAAGATCCAAATCCTCTTGAAGAAATAATTTTTCCCCTTCCATCAGAATTTCCAATCGGGAATCGAGTTCCGAAAGATCCACTCGTTCCAATCTGGAATTCTGATACGCTTCCTTTACTGCTGGTCCGATCTCATTCAAAAGTTTCGGAGTTCTTTGATGAGAAAGATAGGCCATCACGGAATAAAACGTCGTAGCAACGACGGTAAAATACAACAATTCCAATTCTCTTAACAAATAGGCGGAAATCAAAATCAGAGTCACGCTCGCTCCGCCGGAAAGAATCAACAAAAGAAAACGACCGCCCGGTTCTTTTTTCAATTGATCGATCTTAAAGATCGATCTGCTCTCCCAGAAGATAAACGCGTAATAACCAAGGTTCACGAAAAAACCGAACAGAAAAAGAACGTCCCAAACGCTCGTGATCGATTTGCTGAAATAATCTTCGGGACGATTTCCGAACCATTCCGGAAAAATCAAAGAACAGGACGGAATCAAAATCGTAAGAAAAAAACCGGGAAAATACATCCAACGATCCGTCTTCCAAGAATAAGAATCCTTCACGGTCGCGGAAAACAAACTGTACATTCCCGCGCCCAAATACCAGGAATAGGGAACATACATGTAATTTAAAAAACGGGTTTCGAAACGGATCTCTTTGAGGATGAAATATACGTAAAAGAATAGAATGGAAGCACAGAAGTTTAAAAGAAAGACCAATCGATTTTGAATCCCGAACGGATTCCTGAGCAACGCCCCCGTCCCGATCAACAAACCGAAAACGGCTCCGAAAAAAACGGTTTCTATCAACATCGAGGACACGAGTCCAGATGGAAATCGAATCGAATTTTCAGTCCAGAAGTTTTTTACCGATCTGGCAGAAAGTTCGCTTAACGATCCGCGTTAAACGAAGTAATCTTTCGAAAAAGAGAATTCAAAAGGAATATTACAAATTCTTGATTTCGGAATGAACATACGTTTATAGGTCTATTTCGGAAGAATCACGTGAAAGATCGTTCTACCCGGTTCCGATTCGAGTTCGATTCTTCCGTCGTGTTTTTTTACGATCCTTCTGGAAATGTCAAGCCCGAGTCCGCTTCCTTCTCCCGGTCCCTTGGTCGTAAAGAACGGATCGAAAATTTTCTCCCGTACCTCGGGAGGAATTCCGGGTCCGTTATCCTGAATCGAAACTCGAACCTCATTCTTTTGATCGAGAATGGAAATTCTGATCTTTCCCTTAAACTTCATCGCTTGCAAAGAATTATAGATCAGATTGGTCCATACTTGTACGAGATCGTCCGGATACGCTGCGATCATAGGTCTGCTTGGAAAATCCAGTTCAACGTCGACTCCGCCCTTGATCTTATTGTGATAGATCGTGAGTACGGTTTCGATGTTCTCCGCAAGATCGGTGACTACCTTTCCTCTGCTTTCTTCCGTGTCGATATGCGCGTAGTTTTTCAACGCGTAGACGATCTTGGAAGTTCTATCCACCGCCAATCGGATCGAAAGAATATTCTTATACGTTTGAACCTCTTCCAAAGCGAACTTTATCAAAGGATAATGTTTCGGATCGGCAAACAAAGACGGAAACTCTTCGAGTGCGAAAGGAAGTCCGTTGTCGATCATTCGATCCGCGATGTCGTGCGCGTTTTCGAAACCGAGACCGGATAACTTCGTTCTGATGGAATGAAGCGTCGCCCTTTTGGTCTCGCGCGAAAAAATACTTTCCTTGCTTTCGATCCCTCTGCGGATCATCTCCGAAAGATTGTGGATGAACTCGGCTCCCACGGAAGAAAACTCGGAACCCATTTGTTCCATTCGATCCGCGGAAGTATTTAAGTAGGCCCTGAGTTCTCCGCTTAAGGCCGCGATTGCGCCTAACGGATTGTTGATCTCGTGCGCGATACCCGCGACAAGTTGTCCGAGCGCGGCCATCTTTTCGGAAAGAATCAACTGTTCCTGAGTTTTCTGCAAATTCTCAAGAGCGGTCGCGAGTTCGGAAGTCCTGACCTTAACGGCCTTTTCCAATTCTTCCTTGGCTTCCTTTCGTTCCGCGTTTAATAAAAGTTGTGTTACTTGTTCCGCAACCGTGACCACGAATTGTTTTTCGTATCCTCTCCAACGTCTGAGTTCGCCCGTATGTTCCAGACAAACCACTCCCTTGATCTTTCCTCTTAAAAAGAACGGTGCGTCGAGCAAGGAACGAATTCCCAAAGGATTGCTGTACGTCTCGGTCAATTCGGAAGTGCGCGGATCGTTGACCACGTCGGTCGCGTCTATAAAACGATCGCTTTGGATCGCCTCGAAGTATTTCGGATATTGTTTTAGATCGAGTTCCATTTTTTCAGGATGAGACTGCGTTTTTCGATCCCATCCCGCGATCATATTCCATACATTCGAATTTTCTTTATTAGAAATCCAGATTGTAGCTCGGTCGCAATCCGCGACCTCCGAAGCCATGATCGCGATCTTTCTCGAACCCGCTTCGAGATCCCCCGTTACGAATTCGGAATCGGTGGCCATCTCCATCAACGCCTGCGCGTGTAAGGCGATTCTTCTCGCTTGTTCTTCCCGATCCCGGGACGCGGCCTTGAGTTGTGTGATGTCCCTCGTAATCGCGATGACAAGGGAAGAATCTCCCACCTTGACCCTTCTCGCGGAAAAAAGAGTGTCCACGATCTCGCCGCTTTTCTTTTTAAACTGAACCTCGTAGTCCCGTATGATTCCTTCCGAACGCAGGATTTCGATCGCCTTGTCTCGTTCGCGGACGTCGTTCCAGATTCCGAGTTCGACCGGAATTTTGCCGAGCACTTCTTCTTTGGAAAATTCGAGCATCTCCGAAAAGTGCTCGTTCACCTGAACGTAAGTTCCGTCGGATAGATCGTTGATCGTGATCGTATCCGGGTTCATCTCGAAGATCATCTCGAAGAGGTCCTTGCTTTCCTGCATCTTCGCGAAGTATTCGTTGCGTTCGGACTCCATGCTCTTTTTGTCCGTAACGTCGATGAGCAAGGCGAGCAACATGGGTTTTCCGTCCAATTGAAAAACCCTGTTCCCCGAGAGAACGTGTTTCAAACTTCCGTCCGAGGCTTGGATCGTCGCTTCGAGGCTTGCGGTCCAACCTTTCTCTTCCAATTCCTTTTTGAGTTTGGCTCGGTCGATCGGAGTTCTCCAGATCCCGAGTTCCATCGAAGACTTTCCTATGATTTGTTCGCGAGTGTATCCGATCAGATCGCAATACGACTGATTGACCTGTCGATAGATTCCGGTTTCGAGTTCGGATAAGGAAACCGCGGCCGGTGTGAGTTGGAAAAGTTTTTCGAAAAGGTCCTTGCTTAGTCGTAGTTCTTCGTCGAGCTTTCTTCTTTCCTCTTCGGATTGTTTTTTTTCCGTGATGTCCGTTGCGAGAGAGATGACTTGTTTTCTTCCGTCGACGTCGATGACCCTTGCGGAATAAAGAATCGGGACCACGGTTCCGTCCGAAGCCTGGTAGACCGTTTCCAAATTCTTCACTTCGTTTTTTTTGGACAAGGCTTCGTAGACTTCGCTTCTAAAATTCGCGGACTTATCCCAGATATGAATTTCGGGAGTGGTTTTGCCGATGACCTGTTCCCGGGTCATCCTCGCCATTTCGAGAAATCTTTCGTTTACGTCCACGATGGTTTTGTTTTCCCAATCGGTGAGCACAAGCGCGGAAGGAACGAGTTGGAATAATTTTTGAAAAAGACTTTTGCTTCGTTCCAATTCCTTCGCGAGGTTTTCGAGATCGGAAGCGGATTCCTTGAGATCGGAAATATCGTGACCGATGGAAAGAATTTTTTTCTCACCGAAGGAATCGATCATTCTTGAGGAGAATAGGATCGTCTTGATCGTACCGTCGTAGGCTTTCAGTTTCACTTCGAGATTTTCTACGATCCCTTGTTCCCTCAGTTTCTGAAAGATCAAGGCTCGATCGGCGAGGTTATAATAAAATCCGAGATCCAAGGGAGTTTTGTTCAAGACCTCTTCTTTCGGTTTGCCGATGTATTCCAAAAATTTTTGGTTCACGTCCAAATATTCGCCGTCGTCTTTTGACAGAGTGATCGCGGAAGGATTCATCTGAAAGATCTGGCTGAGAATTTCTTCCTTTTCCCGAACCTCGTCGAGAAGTCTTTGTTTCTCCCTTTCTTCCTTGATCCGATCCGTCATCGGAACAGTGATGCTTAGGAGCGCGGCCTTGCCCTTGTATTCGATCGGTTGCGCGGAAAAAAGTCCCCAGAACTCCGTGCCCTTCGTGGTTTTAAACGGCATCTCGATGCTATCCACAAAACCGTCCCGTTTCATGATCGAAAGAACGGTTTCTCTTACTTCGGGAGAAAACCAAACTCCGAGTTCAAGAGTCGTTTTACCGATGATCTTATCGAGATCGTATTCGATCTGTTCGGCGAATCTTCGGTTTACTTCCAGAAGTTTTCCCGTTTCGATTTCGGAGATCGCCATCGGAAACGGATTGAGAACGAAAATTCTCCGCAAGGCTTCCCAACCTTCTTTGATTTCCTCATACAACTTCGCCCGGACTTCCTCGTTTCGTTTTTGTTCGGAGACGTCGCGGACGATTCCCCAGATCGCGGTCGGCCGTTTCGTTTCGTCTTGGATTACGTATGTTTTTACGCAGATGGGAAGAATTCTCCCGTCCTTACGTTGATAATCCTTATCGAATTCGTGGGAATAACCCGAGGACAAAAGATCCTCTTGGAAAATTCTTTTTTCCACCGAATTCCAATGAGAAGGCGCGAGGGACCAAAAGCTGTCCTTCTTCAATTCCTCCATAGAATAACCGGTGAGAGTTTGAAACGCAGGATTCGCTTCCAGGAAATTTCCTTCCAAATCGGCGATCGCGATTCCGTCCCGACTGGTTTCGAAAATCTGGCGAAAGAATTCCGAGTTTAATAAATTTGAGTCTAGGGCTTTCATGAGTCGGGATATATTAAAAGACGTTTAAATGTTAAAGAGATCTCGAAAAAGGAAAAACCATTTTATGACGGATTCCCGAAATTTTCGAGTCTCATTCCGTTTCGAAAACGAAATAATCGGACGGATTTCAGGAGAGAAAGGGAGAATTCAAATTCTTCTTAAGGTCCGGCGACACAACGAACATACAGAGTATTGCTCTTTCCGTTTCCGCCGATCAGACCCGAATTGAAGAATACGGCCCAAGCGTAGGTGAGATTGGTTTTCGGCGTGGAAGAAGTCCAATAATACTGGGAAACGGTTCCAGGAAAGTAAGTCGCATTAATGGAAGGATTGGTGACCGTATAATCCACGATGCTCTGTAGTTCGTTTACGTTCGGCAACCTCCAAGTGCGTCCCGCGAGATTCAAACCGTTGCAGTACGTAAGAGCGGATTGCCAAGAACTCGTTCCGCCCGAACCCGCGCCGCCTTGCCAAACCAAACCGCTTCGATTGTCCGTAACCGTACCGTCTCCGTTGTTCGTAAGAGAAGGAGCGGAAAGAGAAGTTCCCGAAACGCAACGAACTGCCATCGCCGCCGATAAAGAATTCAACTGATCGTAAAAACCCGCGTTTATTTGAATGTACCAACCCGTGTTCGCGGGGCTCGGCGCATACGGAGTTCCCGAATAAAAGTTTACGTTCGGGCTTCCCGGAAAGTTCGCAGTGTCGACTCCGGTCGGATTTTCTATATTGGAGAATCGAGCCAGTTCGTAAATCGAAGGCATTCTCCAAGTTGTAATCCCCGCGTAACCCGATCCGGCGTTCTGAGAATTCAACGCGGAGCAAGTGGAATCGACGGAAGGAAACGGGATGCTCGAAGCGGTTCCCGTTCCGCAAGCGGGACCGCTCAAACCTTCGGGACAGGTTTTCCAAATCAAACCTCGAATCGCGTCTAACGTGGTGTAGTCGTTCGTATAAATCGGATGTGCGGTCGGACCGACAAAACTTCGGTTGGAGGGAACGCTCGTAAAGTCCGCGTCTTGACTCGGATAACCCGCGTTCGCGCACGCGATATTGGTCGATGTATCGTAACAAACGGTCTGCCCCGTATCGGAAACCTTATCGGGAGAAAACGGGGAAACGGCGGGAGGAATATTCTCCAGACAACCCGCGTTTTGGTGAAGCACGCAACGCAACGTGATCGTATCCAACCAGGCCTTTGAGTAAGGAATTTCAGGATTGTACGGGTCGAACGACGCTTTGCACGAAATCGAAAACAACAGAAGGAATAAAAACGCGGTTCGAAACATAATCTTATTTAAACGAATCCGATCAAACGATAGTCAATATCTTTTTGACAGAGTCGTCTTATTATATCCGCTCGTACGGATTTATAAGACAATAATATCGAAAAATCGGAAAAGTCCGTCGATCCTTTGTTTTGGACAACGGACCGCGGGTTTCTTTTTGGATCGGAAAAATCGGATCGGAATCAACCGCGTCGATTCGGGAACGAACGACAAAAACGCAATGTCGCATTAAAAAAATCGGATCGAAACGATCGGGCTAAAAAAGAATCAAATTTTTGTTATATGTTTTGTTAAGGCGTCCCGATGTCTTTCTTCAGCTCACGACCGAACCGTTGTTCTCTTGGATCACGTGACCGTCTTCGAGAATCATACGGATCAAACGAGTCATCTCCACGGAATATTCCACGTTTAAGTGTTTGGTCACACCTTCGCAGAATCCGTTGATGATGAGAAGTTTCGCGTCGTCTTCGGACAAACCTCTGGATTGAAGATAAAAAAGCTGATCCTCGTCGATTCGGGAAACGGTCGCCTCGTAGTTTAAGGTTCCGTTTTGTCCCGACACGTCGTTGTAAGGATACGCGTGCGATTGGGAACGGTTGTCCATCATCAGACCGTCGCATTTCACGTGAGAATAGGAATTCTCGGATCCTGCGGTGAACTTGACGAGCCCTCTGTAGGAGTTCACTCCTCCGTCGAGAGAAACACCTTTTGCTAATATATTGCTTCGCGTATTTTTACCGACATGAATGATTCTCGCGCCGGTGTCTTGGATCTGTCCTCCGCCTGCAAACGCGAGAGAAAGAATATCTCCCGTGGAATGATCTCCTTGCAGAACGATTCCCGGATATTTGACCGTGTTGGCTCCGATGTTCACGTCGGTCCAGGTGATATGACCTCTTTCATGGCATAACCCGCGTTTGACGGTCCAGTTATACATGTTCTTCTTCCAGTTCTGGATCGTTGTGTAAAAGATCTTCGCGTTTTTATGCGCGACGAGTTCCACGACCGCTGTGTGAAAGTTCGTTCCCTTGTCTTGAACGGAAGAACAACCTTCCGAGTATTCGATCTCCGCGCCTTCATCAGCAATCAATAATGTTCTTTCATACTGACCCGAAGAAGCCGCGGTCACTTTAAAATACGCTTGAAGAGGCATGGGAGTTTTCACGCCTTTCGGAACGAACGCGAACGATCCTCCCGAAAAAACACAGCTGTTCAAAGCGGAGAATTTATTATCGCCGACGCTGACTACGGTTCCTAAATATTTTTTTACGATTTCGGGATATTCTCGAATCGCGGTGTCGATGTCGCAAAAAAGAATTCCGAGTTCGGTTAATTCTTTTTTTACGTTTGCGTAAACGGTTTCGGAATCGTTCATCGCTTCGATTCCAGCGAGATACTTTCTTTCGTGTTCGGGAATTCCCAAACGTTCGAAGGATTTCAAAACCTCGGGATCCACTTCGTCCCAGGATTTTTTCTTCTGTTGATTGGATCCGATATAATGCGTATAAGAATCGATGTCCACGTTGAAGTTGGGAAAAAATCCCCAAGTCGGCATCGGTTTTTGTTCGTAGATTTCGAAGGCTTTGAGACGAAATTCGGTGAGCCAAGCGGGCTCATTCTTAATATGAGAAATGGATTCTACGACTTTGCGTGTGAGACCTTTCGGAAAATTATCGGGGCGGTAAAAGCGATCTTCGTTAGCGGATTGTTTTTCCAGAACTTGTTCCATTCTCCGTTTCCTCCGGATATTAGACATCGGAAATGCGATCGAAAGAATGCATTTCGCTGTGTTTCAAAATCGAACTACAGCCCTTCGCGACTTTTACGGTCAACGAGTCTCTCAAGTGCCAGAATCCGCAGGCGGACGCCTGCGGACAGGAAAAAACTCGATTTACTGAGTGAATTAGTTCACTGCAGAGAAATAGTCTTTGGATTTTTGAGGATCCGCGACCATTGTTTTCTTTCCTTCATCCCAGTTCGCAGGGCAAACTTCGCCGTGTTTTTCAACGAATTGGAACGCCTTGATCAAACGAATCGCTTCGTCGATATTACGTCCCACGGGAAGGTCGTTGATGGTCGCTTGGCGGATTACACCGGCCGGGTCGATGATGAAAGTTCCTCTCAGAGCGACTCCACCGTCGGTTAAAACGTTGTAATCTCTGGAGATGGACTTCGTAAGATCCGCGATCAAAGGATATTTGATATCGCCGATTCCGCCTTCTTTTTTAGGGGTGTTTTTCCAAGCTAAGTGAGTGAAAGCCGAATCCACGGAAACACCGAGAACTTCCGCTCCGAGTTTTTTGAATTCCGCAAGTTGGTTATCGTATTCGATGATCTCAGTCGGGCAAACAAAGGTAAAGTCGAGGGGGTAAAAGAATAGAACCACCCATTTTCCTTTGTAATCGGAAAGTTTAATTTCCTTAATTTCTTTTCCAAGAACAGCTTCTGCTTTAAAGTCCGGCGCTAGGGATGTAACCTGAGGCATTTTGTTTCTCCTTTGTGAATTTTACTTTGAAACTTAGACCCTTCCATAGTATCTCCTCAGCCCTCGGAAGCAAATATTTTTTAGAATGATTCTAATTTTTTTTCAATTCTAAAAAATTGGGTCGGAACTACGGCCTTTTCGAAAAAGAATTTGAACCCGGCCGGATGTCGGATCGCCGTACAGCGACGAAATCGGAATTTGTGGTAGTTCCTACATTTCCAAAAACGACGGGAGGATTCTCCCGTTCCCTTTCAAAATCGATTTTTAAAACGTAAGAGTTCCCACAGTTTCCGAAAAAAAACCGAAAGAACCGGGAACAATTCCCAAAACCGTCTCGACTTTCCGTTTCAATCGAAAGAGTCTAATGAACATGGTAGAAACCGCGCTGATCATTCTCCTCTGTTGCACCACCTTAGTCGGTCCGAGAACCGGGGTTTACGACCAAGAACTCAACTACTGTTCGCCCCGCCCGAACTGCGTTTCCAGCCAGAGTTACCGATACAATTTCGTGCATCATATCGACCCGTTTCGATACACCGAGGAAAAGGAAGAAGCCTTCCAAAAACTAAAACAAAAGTTGGAAGCCGCCGACCGGGTCAGCGTTTTGGAAGTGGACGGATCTTATATCAAAACCCGATTTTATACGAGGGTCTTTCATTTTCCGGACACGGTTGAATTTTTCTTTGAGGAGAATTCAAAGACGGTTCAGATCCGTTCCGAATCCATTTTGGGTCTTTTCGATTTTCTCGCCAATCGACGAAGAATGAATCAGCTTCGCGAGGAACTCGGTTGGGAATAAAATAGAATTCAATTCTATTGGAATATTCTAAAATTATAAAGTACTCAAGCTGGCAAACCGCAATTCGATCCCAAACCGACGAGTTTTCGAAGCGGTTTTTTTTTCAAGAACGTTCACGGCGGACCGTCGACTTCCTCGATCTTCAAATCGTCGTTGTAAACGTTTCCCGAAGAAATACTCGGAGGCGCGTATAAACCGAAATGCAGTTGTGCGATCGTCTTTTTTCTGCAATAGACTTTCGCTTCGGAAACGAGGGTTCCATTCTGCCAAACCCGAACCAATCCTTCCGGATTGGAAAAATCCACGTAGATCTTCAGTTCCACCCATTGCGATTTCGGAAACGTAAGAGAAGTCGTTTGAAAGGAGGTTTGTTTCAAGCCCATCCACGGAACGTGCATTAGGTGGACGAAACCGTCGTAACTCAAATTCACGAGGACCGGACTATTCCAGTTATCCGAAGAATCGTCCGCGATGGTGGCAAAGCTGAACCATTCGTTTTCGGGGGACATCTGTTTGAGATTCATATCCAACCAGACGTTCATCGTAATCAGAACCGGAGTTATAAAACTTCCTCCGGACGTTTTGTGTAATTGGATCGTGGGATAACCCCGATGATTGTTATTCACCAAAAGACTTCCCGGAATATAGGAAGAATACACCCAACCCTTATGAGACTTCGCGCCGGTCTTCACCTGTTCCGTAGAAAGATCGTGAGAACAACTTCCGTGATAATTCTGTGGAACGATATAAAAGTTCGAAAAGTCGGAGATGGATTCGAAGGAAGTAAAAAACGTCCGATTGGACTGCGTTCGAACCAGATTGGCGGAAGGCGCGCACTGAGCTTGGTTGTATGCGGCCGCGAACAAAAACAGATTCTCCGTTTGTTTTTGAGAATCATCCGTGTTGCAACCCGCAAACCCGAACAACAACGAAAACGACAAAAGAATCGTCACGATACGAAATCGCGGGATCGGCTTGGAAAATTCTTTGTTAAAAACGCTCATATCCTTTTCAACAGTCGAGGCCCGATTCTTTTTTGATTTTGGAATTCTTTTTGAAAGTTATAGAAACAAAACCCGCAAAGCCGAACATTCTTCGTTTCAAAAACCGGACTCTGAACGAACTTCGCGCCTTAAGTTTTTAAAAGAAGAATGTCGCTTAACAATTTCAGCCCTTCAAGAAACTCATCGTTTCCTGAAGATTTTTCGCGATCTGTAAAAGACTGACCGCGCTTCCCGCGATCTCTTCGGAGTTCGCGGCGCTGTTTTGAACCGTGATCGAAATATTGGAAACCGCGTTTGCCGTTTCCGCGATCGCGACCTTTTGTTCCTTTACCGAATTGCGGATGTCCTCCGATTTAGTATCGACTTGATCGACTCCCGAACGGATCTTTTCCTTCTTCTGCTGTTGCAGTTCCATCGTCGCAACGATTTGATTGGAAGAATCCTTCAGATGTTCGAGTCCCGTTAGAATCTGCGCGTAAACGGTCACGGAATTTTCCACGATCTTTCTTCCGGTTTCGATCTCCGCGTTGCTCGTTTTGATCAATTCTTCGATGGTCATCGCGCTTGAATCCGTTTGTTCCGCGAGTCTCGTAATCTCGCTCGCTACGACCGCAAACCCGCGCCCGTGTTCTCCGGCTCTCGCAGCCTCGATCGCCGCGTTTAACGCGAGTAAGTTGACCTTCTCGGAAATTTCCTTGATGATCGCGGTGATCGATTGCATTTCCACCGAACTGTTTTCGATCTTTTCCATACTTTCGGAAAGATCGCCCATCGTCTTTTTGCCCGAATCGGTTTTGAGATACATCTCCGAAATCTTTTCCAGAGAATTCTTAACCGCATCCCCGACCTTGTTGATCATCCCTTCGAGTTCGCGCATTTCCCCATTGAACGAAGAAATCAAAGCGTATTGGGATTCCGCGTTCTTATTTACGTATTCCATACCGGAGCTAATCTCTTCCACCGATGCGGAGATTTCCTCCACAGAAGCGGACTCGGATTGTGCGTTCGAAGAAAGGTGATCCGCGGATTGGGAAAGTTGTTCGGAAGATGCCACGATACTTTCCGAAAAGTTCAGGATCGTATCCAACATCTCCTTTACCTTGATTTGAAACGAACGAAACGCCATCAAAAGAAGATAGAGTTCGTCTCTTTTTCTTTGATCCTCTTGCACTTCCACGGGATGCGAAAAGTCGGCGTTGTTGATCGCACTGCTCACAGTGGTTAAACCTTTGACCAATTGAATCGAATACACCACGGCGATAAGAAGAATATAACTGAGGGTGATTCCGGAAAGAAGAATGAACACGAACCAGCTGAACGCGAATTCCTTTTCCGCTTGGATATAAATCGCGTCCGTGATTCTCAACTGAACCTGAATCAGCTCTTCGATCTTTTCCGTAACCGGATCGATCCTCGGATACAAACGATTGTCCGCAAAAACTCCGAGTTCTTGGAAGTTCTGCGTGGTCATGAGTTCCCTGGCTTCGGCCACGGCCGCGTTCGAATCGGCGAAAAGCGGCGTCAATTCCTTGATGATCGCTTCTTCTTCGGGAACAAGATGGGTTGCGCTGTACGCGGCCCATTCTTTTTGAATTCCGGTCGTCGCCTTATCCAGATTGGCGACACCTTCGTCCGGAGTGAACTTGCCGCTTCTTACCTTATGAACGCAGTCCACGATAAAAATCGCATAAAGATCCGAAATCTTTTTCAATTGTTTTAAAGGAATCACTCTGTCATCGTAAATCGTTTCGATGTCTTCGATTCTATCCTTCGTGTTTGTCAATGCTAATGCGACAAGCAAAGCGATCGGTACCAACACCGAGCCGAAGAGAAGCATTAGTTTTTTTCGTATTCCTAATCTCTGAATGAACGTATAGATTTTTTTCATAGAATTTAAGGCGGCTCATCATAGCCTTAGAAGTTGACTCAGTCAAGTTTTTTAAAAGTGAAGACCGTTTTTACTTGTACGAGTTTATAATGTAAGCTACCTGATAGATAATGCGATGTCGTCGCCGGAAAGTTTTAGAGAGATTCTAAACGAAAGGCCTATCGAGGTCAGATATAAAGGTTTATCTTCCGTTTTCTTTCAAAGGTTGTTCATTTGTAAGAGGAAAAGAAAGCGAAAGATTACTCACATTCGTTTTGTATGCGCTTTCTTTGTGTTCGATAAGGGAAAATTCAAAAAGAAAGAACCGTTTGTATTCGTCTTAAAGAAATTCGGAATCCGTCCGTGGTTTGAATCGAATTCAATCGTTTCTAAAGCGACGTAATCAATCACGCGGCCTATAAACAATATAAGGAGCGACGATTAGGCGACCGGTTTTTCATTTCTCAGATCGCCTTGAAAGGCCTTTCCCATCACGTTCGGATAAAAGTCTTTGAGTCCTTGGATCACGAACTCGAACGGAAAATCCTCGAAAACGCCGCGGTGATTTACGTATTCCATAAACTTCTTTCCTGCTCCGTCGAAAGAATGAAAGATCGTGTCGTTCTTGCCGTCGAAATCCAAAGGAACAACTCCGAATCGTATACAAAGTTCTTTGTCGAAAACCGGAGTCGCTTTGACCCAGTTTCCTTCTATTAGAATTTCTGCATATCCGTGAAAGGCGAAAACGGTAGTTCCCAGATGACGAATCAACCGTTCGCTCGCAAGATGATTGACCACGTCCGAAAATCCGATCTTAGACGGAAAACCCAAGGCTCTCGCACCCGCCGCAAAGAGGATCGACTTCGGAATACAATAGTTCTGTCTACTTTGGGCGATCGAACTCGCCTTATAGGCTTCCTTGGAATCGGTGACTTGATACGGATTGTAACGGATTCCGTCCCGAACTCCGAGATAAAATTCCTTCAGCTTTTCCAAGGGAGAATTTTCGGAAGTCGTATGCGTTTCCAAAAACTTCTTCACTCCTTCCGAATCGTGATCGAAGTAGTAAGTCGATTTTAAATAAGGTTCCAAGGATTGCATCGAATTCCCTCTTAGAAAAATTTGAGTTCCTGTGCTATCTTTTCGCTCCGAAGATCCGCGTCCAGTCCAATCAACCGACTCTTTTCCATCGAAACGATTCGGAATCTTCCCCGATACGAGGAGTTTATTCCGGAAAGATCGGATTCTTAATTTTCTATTTTTGATATGAGAATTCATTATAAGATTGGAAATCACAAACAGATACGTATCTATTGTAAATTTGTTTTCCGGAGAGTTTTGTATGAAAGAAGTTCAGAAGCGTTTTTCCTTCGTGATCTTGATCCTTTTTGTTTTTTCGTTTTTACTCGATTGCCAAAACGAAAAAAGTTCGAATAAGGAAGATTCTTTAAAGAATCTCGCCCTTCTTACGGGTTCGTCCACTCCTTTGAAAGAGGTTACGAACGCGGATTGCACTGATCCGGCCCCGGCTTTTGCGACGTTAAACCAATCGGGAACGGGAACCTGTACGACCTGTCACAATCCGAGCAACTCAAACGCCGGTTTCGACATCACGTCCTACGCGGCCGTTCGAAATAGAATCATCGTGGGAGATCCTAAGAACAGTCTGCTTTTCATCAAAATCAATTCCGGATCGATGAGAATCTACAACAACAACTCGATCAACAAGGCCGTATTTTGTTGGATCTTGAAAGGAGCGAACCCTTGATTCTTCCCAAAAAACGAATTTTAAACACATTCGTATTTTATTCTATTTTAATGTTCTTAAGTTCGTCCGCGTTTGCGGGCGACAAAACGTCCAAGGATTGGATCGTAAAAGAAACGAAGATCCAGTTTTTGAGCGAGGCTCCCCAGGAAACGATTCGTGGAAATCTTTCCAAAGGGGAAGGAACGGCGAACTTGGAAACGAAAAAGATCTGGTTCCGAGTCGATCTGAACGATCTGAACGTTTCCAATCGTTTGATGAACCGTCACATGCACGACAATTATCTCGAAACCGAAAAGTTTCCGCTTGCGACGTTTCACGGGAACATTCTCAAGTGGGACCGAGCCTCAAAAACAGTGATCGCCGAGGGAGAATTTACTCTGCACGGAATCACGAAAAAGAATTTTAAGATCCAGGGAAGTTTCGAAGAGAAAGATAAGGAACTGACGGTCAAAGCCGATTTCGAAGTTCTTCTTTCCGATTTTAAAATCGAAATTCCTAAATTAGTGATTTTGAAACTGAATGAAAAAATCAGAATTGAAACCTTGATCGTATGGCAAAACAAAGAATGAACTCCAAGATCCGTTTCGTTGTATTCCTTTTATTTTCCGTTTTTCTTTTTGTTTCTTTTTCTCTTTCCGCCCAGGAACAAAGAAAGTCCACGTTCTTAGGAACGAGTTTAATCCACATGCCGAGCACCGAAGACGTGGGTAAAAACGGCCTCGACTTTCGTTTCAATCACAGATTCGGAGACGCAAAGTCGACTTCTTACGATTTTTTAGGTTTGGACAACGGGGCCAACACGCAACTTTCCCTGGACTACGGAGTTACCGATCGGGTCACGCTGGGAGTCGCAAGAACTTCCTTTCAAAAAACATACGAAGCGAGAGGAAAGGTTCGTTTGTTGACTCAGGATTCGAGCTTTCCGATTACGGTGAGTTTCTTCGGAGTTTTCGGACAGGAAACCCAAGAACAAAGGATGTTCTACGGTCCTTATCTGAAAGTTTCCTCGGGTAACGCCGCGTTCGATTCGGATGCGACCAAAAAATTAAACACTTACGAACTTTCGTATTCGGATCGTCAGAGCACTCTTGTTTCGTTTTTGATTTCGAGAAAATTCAGCGATTACTTTTCGCTTCAACTTTCTCCCATGTTCGTTCATAGAAACTTCGTTAAAGATCATCTCTCCAACGATAGATCGGGCTTGGACGTTTCGTTTCGGATTCATCTTTTCAAACGTTTGGATTTTACGTTCGGAACCATTCTTACTCCGAAACGGGATTACATCGGAGATTCGTACGCGACCGAAGATCGAAAAACAAAGATCAACGGTGTGGAATATTCCGCTTCCGAGGTCAACGATCTGATCGCGAGAGGAAAGACGATCGACGCGGCGATCAACAACATTCTTCTTTCCAAACCCGTGGAGTATATGACGGTTCCTTTGAGTTTCGGCGTGGACTTTGAAACCGGAGGTCACGTGTTTCAGTTATTCGTGACGAACAGCAGAACGATCGCGCAGACCCAGTTGTTACGCGGAGCCGATTACGATTACGGCAAGAAAGAATGGACCGTGGGTTTTAACATCCATCGTTATTTTTCTCTGGAAAGTTCGGACAACAACACCGCCCAGAAATCGAACTAAAGAAGAAGAATCGCCGGACGTCAACCGCCCTTAGCCATCAGATATTTTTCCATGAACTCGGTGATGTCCTTGATGTTCCGGTTGATCATCTTTCTGAGTTCGGGCGGAATGTTTTGGGACTTGATGACCCGGTAGTAGTTCAGCGCGTTTTTCAGCATTTTTCTTCTCGCGAACTCCTGCGCCTTTACGAGCATAGGTTTGTATTTATAGTATGAGTATTCCATAATACTATAATTCTTCGAAAGTTTAAACGCGTGCGGTATCTTTCCGAAATCGTATGTGAGAGTGAGAAACGGTGCGTCGTCGACTTCCGGAGGTTTTAACTCTAGAATCCCGTGGATCATTCTCGGTTCTTCTTCCTTCGGTCCGCCTCCGGATTCTTCCCCGCCGCCTTCTTCGTCTTCGGTTTCTTCTCCGAGAGGTTCCAGTCCTCCTTCGAGAACTTCTATTTCGGGTGCTTCGTCGGGTTCCGGTTCCGCACCCGCGGGTTGGCGTCCGAGATGAGGAATTTCGGGTACGGTGGATTCTCCGGTCTTTTGATATTCCGGATCGGGCAATCCTATTTTAGGAAGTTCTAATGGTTTAAATTCTTTTTCGGGCGCTTCGGAAGTTGGCGCGGCTTCGTATCGAACTTCTCCGGTTGGCGCAGGGCTCGGCGCCGAAGGCGCGGGTTCTTCGGGAGGTCGTACGGTTTTATCTTGCGGTTCGGGAAGTCGAATCGGTACGAGTTCGATCTTCGGTATGACCGGAGCTAAGAACGGCGGAAGTTCATCGCGAGTCGGAGCCTCCGGCCAATCGTGGTCTTGCGGCTCCGGCGTTGTTTGAGGTTCGGCTTCTCTTTCCCTCTTTTTTTGTTCTTCTTTTTGTTTGAGATAATCGTCTCTGAGTTTAAAAAGATCCTCTTTTCTTCGATCGTCGCCTTGTCTGCGGTCCTTTCGGTTCGGATCTTCTCCGCGGCGATCGCTTCCCGATCTTCTGCTTTCTCCGGTTCTTCGATCGACTAAGGGTAAGTCTTTGAACTTCTCCCATTCTTCCGAAAAGAATGTGTCGTCGGGAAGATCCATTGCGTTCGGATCGAGATGTTCTTGGCGAGACGGTTGTGTTGGGGGAGAGCCTCCTCCACCGCCCGGAAATCCGCCACCACCGCCTCCTGGTCCGCCCGAGGATGGGGTTCCGACCCCGGCGCCACCACCCGCGCCTCCGCTTCCTGCGCCGCCCGTTCCTGGAGATCCGGAAGGAGTTCCCACATCTCCACCGGTTCCTCCACCTCCCCCAGACGCACCACCACCTCCTCCGCCGCCGCCGGGACCGCCCATAGGAAAGGTCGGATAAACGGCTCCCCCACCCGCAGGAGAATCGGGGCTCGGTGGAGAAATACTTCCCGGAGGAAGAGAAGGACCGGGACTAAAGATATGATAAGAAACCGGACCGGGCGGTAAACTTCCGGGCATGGTCGGAGGACCGGGCAAAGCCCCGGGATCCAAAGGAGAAAGAGGAAGACTGATCGGGTTTCCGAACCCTTTCGAGATCGTATCGCCTAACGACTCGCTGATGTCCTTGATCGCACGAACCAGATCCCCCAAAGGAATCGGAGGACCGTCGTAGTTATCGGGACGATAGACTTCCTCCTCGTCGCTTTCGAGATGATTCTGGATCTGATCGATATTCTCCTGAATCTTTCCTTGGATCTCTTCGTCGGGGACGCGGGTCTTGGTTCTTTTATAAATTTCTAATGCACCGTTGTAACTCTCCTTGTCCACCAAGGCTTCCGCGTTGATGAGGGGACGACGGTGATTCGCAAATTTAGAATTATTGCGAATGATATCATCGACCTTATTTTTCAGATCGAGTTTTGGTTTCTTTCGTAGACCGGGAATGTCTTCTTTTGATTTGGGAGATTCTCCCCTGCCGGAAGGTTGTGCGCCACCGGAAGAAGGTTGTTGTCCCGCGCCTCCCGAACCCGAGGTCGGAGGACCGCCTGCTTGGGAACCCTGTGTTCCCGGCGATGCACCCGGAGGAGAAACCGGAATTTCTTTTCCACGATCTCCGCGAACGTTAGACCCACCGCCCCCGGGTCCTCCGCCCGGTCCGCCGCCGGAAGAAGATTTTCCGGAACCGGATTCTCCCTCTTTCGGTGCGGGCTTGTCTCTAAAAAGAGTATAAGCTCCCGCCCCTGCGGATAAAAGACCTAACATGAATAAGAGGAGTGTTGTCATAGGGAGAAGCTACTGTTCTTAAAATCGACAAACGCAGATACCAATCTTGAACCCGTTCGGACTTCTTTTTGTAATTGACGTCATGTATGTATAGTATATTTCTGACTTATGAAAGCTTCGGTTCGGGCAAACTTAAGTTTTGGATCCAGTCCAGACAATCCGGACGGACTTCAATTGAAAATCACCTTTGACGAAGATACACAATCTGCATACGGTGACTTCACTTGTCCGGAAAAGTTTCAAGGTCAGCCAGATGTAATCCATCCGGGAATTATATCTACGATCTTAGACGAAATCATGGTGAAAATCAATGAAGCCATGAATTTCAAAACAACCACGGGTGAGCTTACGATTCGTTTTTTACAGCCTGCCTTCGTCAATCAACCTCTTCACTTGCGCGGATGGTTCGTGAAGAAGAACAAAAAAGTGATTGAGAACAGAGCGGAAATCGAAAACGAAATCGGTAAGATCGTCGCACGTGGAAAAGGCAAGTACATCGAAGTAGACGACTGATCTTTACTTCCGCAATCAAACCGCCGATGTGGTGAAACTGGTAGACGCAGTGGATTCAAAATCCACCGGGGGCAACTCTGTGTCGGTTCGAGTCCGACCATCGGCAAGATTTTAGAAATTCAAAATTCACCGACGCAACCAAGCGTCGGTTCCAGTCGCCCCATCAGGCAAGATTTTAAACCAACAACAAACATATGACTCGAAGCGAGTTTTGGGCGTCTCCCACTTCGTGGGACCGCGCTTGGTCCGCGCTCCGGCTTACGCCTTCGGTCTCTCCTAGGGAGAGACCGCTACGCGCGCTCCCCATCGCTGACGCATTGAAATCGGACTCGCTTGTCGGAGATACGACAAGGACGATGTTCGGATCCCACTTGACTTCCTGACATTTTTCTGCTATGGAAATTTTTGCGAAATTTCCCACAAGCCCGCCACCGCCACCCAATTCGGGTGGGGGCCGCAGTTTTACGAAAAAATTGTCGGAGCTCCGACAAAATCGCCCTCGCAAAAAACATTCAAAAAACGGAATATTCTTCAGTAACTTTTATTGGCAAAAATTCTCGTGAAGATCGGATTTCGATCCTTGGACGCGACCAACTCGGCCACGCAACAAATCAAAACCACAAAGGCCAACACGAAGGAAATCCCCGCATCCCCTTGAAATCCGAGAACGGAAATATGAGAACCGATCGCGCCGATCATGATTACGGTCGCGATCATCGCGCCCAACCAACTCGTTTGCGGAATGAGTAACAACAACACGACTCCGAGTTCAAAGAAGCCGACCACGTAACGGCCGAAGGGTTCCGCGTCCAACGCCGTAAAGGTGGCGATCGAACGATCGGCGCCGGAAAGTTTAAAGTAAAACGCCGGAATCAAAATCACAATCGCGACGATTCTTGCCGTCCAATCCAGGATTTTTTTCATAGACTTTACTCCAATCAGGGTCCTTATTCTAACAATTCCGGAACGAACCTTCAAGGACTTTTCGAGGATCGCCTAAGCCGTTTCGAACTTTCCGTTTCGTTTTAACGCGTCTTCGAAAAAATCCTTCTCGATCCGATCGATCGATTTCAGAATCAATTTCATTTCGAAATCGGAAAGACCTTGAAAGAGTTCTTCTCCTTTTTGAAGAATGGCAAGACCTAAACGAATCCCCTCCACTTCTTCGGGAGTATATGTTTTAGGTTTGCTTTCCATTTTGGAAACGATCGCCTTCATCATAGAAACGATCTTGCCTAAGAGTTCCTTGTTGGAAAGAGTTTCGAAAAGTTTTACGATATCCTTTCTGAATTGATCGGCTTCCTTCTTGGGAACCTGAGCGATGATTCTATCAAATACCATGTCGTCCATCGGATCGTTACCGGCTCTCAATTCTTCCTTGGTGAATTCGAACATTAAGGTTTCGAAATGTCTTGCGGTAAGATAGGAATTCAACGCCGCAAAACCGGTCTTAAACGCGGCGCCGAGATGCCTTCCGAAACTGAACGCGGCCGCGCCCAAAGAACCGATCAAACCGAAAACCTTCGACGGACTATGAACGAATCCGGAAAGAGAATGAAAGGCTCCGTCCAAAAGAATTCTTCCCTCGTATTCGGGATAAAGAAGTTCGAGAAAATATTTTAAAAGAGTATCGATCACGGATCTCGGAATCGATTTCAATTCCGGATAACGTTCCAAATTGGAAACGCTATATCTTCGAATCAAAGAGGAACGATAAGCCCGAATCAAAACGGGAAAATCCGGATCCTTGAGAAAATTTTTCATATACCGGAAGGATGAGATTCTTCCCCGAAGAGTAAACCAAAAAAGAATTAGGATTTAAAACTGGATAAGAATTGAAGTGCCGCGTCGGCAGGCATAGGTTTGCTGTAAAAATAACCCTGTCCCTTATCGCAACCTTCCTTCTTCATCAACTCTCCGACTTCCGCGGTTTCGATTCCTTCCGCAACGACGGTCATACCGAGTTTGTGACCGAGATCGATCGCGGCTTGACAGATGAACAACGCTTCCTTATCATACGGAGCGACGCTCACAAAGGATCGATCGATTTTGAGTTCCGTAAACGGATAACGGTGGATCTGTTTCAGGGAAGAATAACCGATTCCGAAATCGTCCACCGAAAGTCCGATGCCTCGAATCCGAATTCGGGTGAGAATGTCCAAGGTCGAAGTTATGTTTTCCAACAACTGAGTTTCGGTAACTTCCACGATGAGTTGATTGTTTTTTAAACCGAAACCCTCGATCATCTTAGAAATCGTTTCGGGAAGAATGAGTTTATTCAGACTCACCGGAGACACGTTAACCGCCACAGCAATCCCCGGAAATTGTTTGTTCCAAATCGAACACTGACCCAAGGCTTGTAAAATCAGCTTTTCGGTCATCGCGTCCATCAAACTCGGATACGATTCCAAAGTGGGAATAAAAGAATCCGGAAAAACCAAACCACGATGAGGATGCGACCAACGCACCAAGGATTCGAAACCGGAAACGGTTCCCGTTTTAAAATTGATCTTGGGTTGATAAAAAAGTAGGAATTGATCTTCTCGAATCGCTTGTTCGATTTCTTCCGCGGTGATCGCGGACGCCGGTTCCTGCGCCGCTCTTTTACCCGCGACGAACGAATTCGACGTCTCGTTTTTTTTATCGGAGATGAGACCCGTGAGAACTCGTTGGTATTCCTGAATTCGAATCGGCTTTTCGAGAACTCCCGAAATTTTCAAACCGTATTGAATCGCAAGAGCCTCGGCGCTTTGTAGAACCCTGCGGTCCGCGCCGCTGATCAGAATGACGGAAACGGCTAATTTTTTTCCGGACAACATCCGCAAAACATCGACTCCGTCCACACCGGGAATCATAAGATCCAAGATGATATATTGCGTGCTTTCGCTTAGCTTTTCGAAAAACATTCCCGCTTCGTGCGCGATCGTAACCTCAAATCCGCATTGTTTGGCGAGATCTCCGAGAATACCGGCGATTTCTTCCTCGTCGTCTAAAATGAGTAGATTGGGTAACGTAGGCGGGTTCATAATGAATGGCTAATTTATAATCCGCCTAAATGATTCTCAAGAGATTTTCGAGATATGGGCCAAGGGATTTCCAAAGAATTTTCTAAATCGGCTTGTTTTGCAGAAGGGGAAAAGTAACAAACGTTCAGGTTAGAATTCGACTTCTTTGCGTTCATCACGATCTCCTTCCATTTCGAAAAATTCTCCACCCAATTTTCGGAGAATACGATCGTTTCCGAGTCGATCTTCGAAAGATTCGATTCGAAAGAACGTAAATCTTCGAATCGGCGTACGTTTGCGCCGAAACTCTGAAAGAGATAAGACGTTCTTTTGGAAGATTCTCCTCCCTTTGTAAAATAAAAAATTTTCTTAGATCCGTTCCAAGATTTGATACCTAAGGGTCGTGCGTCGGATTTTAAATCTTCGATCGGAAGATAAACGTAAAAGTCCGAACCGTAGCCGAAATGAGATTCGAAAACGATTTTGCCTCCGCTTCTTTTTACGAAACCGAAAACCATGGGAAGCCCAAGCCCCGAACTTTTTCCCTTCGGTTTTGTGGAAACGAAGGGTTCGAAAATTTTATCCGCAAGATTCGGATCGATTCCTTTGCCGTTATCCGCGATCCTAAGAAAAAAATAATTTCCTCTGTCCAGGCCAAGAGTTCTCCATTCCGCTTCGTCGTTCGCCAAAATCGTATCGGTTTCTACCAGAATCGTTCCGCCGTTTTCTTCAAGCGCTTCTTTCGCGTTTTGAAGCAAGTGCATTAGAGAATTTGCAAATTCGCTTCGATCGATTCTGCAAAGATTGCCGCCCGGTCCGGGTTCGAAAACCACGCGAACGTTTTCTGGAAAAACGTCGGATGGTTTTTCCAGATACTCCGCGATCAAACGATTCGGGTCTTCCGCTTCCGGATGAAGGGATTGTTTTCGAGAGAAGTTTAGCAATTTCTTATTTACTTCCGCGCCCCGCATCACCGCGTTTTGTGCGGAACGAATCCGGTTTAAAACGTCGGGTTGTTCCTTACATTGCATTTCGAGAAGATCCAAATTCGCGATGATGATGTTTAGAATATTATTAAAATCGTGTGCGATTCCTCCGCTGAATTGGGAGATCGTTTCCATTCGAAGAGAAACCGGATCCGTCGCCGGATCGTTTTCCGGCTTGTTTTTTTCTGAATTCAAAAGTTCATAAAACGTTTTTCCGAGGGAAAAGGCCGAAAGAATTTTCTTTTCAAGAGTTTTTTGAAAACCGGCTTTGATAGCGTTCGATTCGATCTCTTCGTTCGGAAGACCGGAAATCAATACGGCCGGAACGTTAGGCGCAACGGATCGCAACTCTTGCATCAAATCGATTCCGGTCGTCGATCCTAAAAAATGATCGATCACGAGAATTCGATACGAAGAGGGATTCGAACGTAACTCCGCGAACGCGGCGCTCGCATCCTTACATCGTTTTATATTATATTTCGGAAAAGGGATTTCGTTTACGTATTCCTGAAAAAGAATCGAATCTTCTTCGTCGTCTTCAATCAAAAGGACGCGGATCTCGTCCTCGTTCGAAGAATCGGAGTTAAACAATGGGAAGCTCCACGATCTCAAGCCAGTATTGTCCTAACGTTCGAATCGTTTCCATAAACGCGCCGAATTCCACGGGTTTTCGGATAAAAGAATTCGCGCCCAAATCGTAGGTTTGAAGCATATCCTCTTCTTCCCGGGAAGTCGTCAAAACGATGACCGGAATTTTTTTGAATTCCGGAATGGATTTGATCGTCTTCAAGGCCTCTCTTCCGTCCATACGGGGCATGTTCAGATCCAGAAGAATGATTCCAGGTCTCGGATACTTTAGAATATCAGAATATTCTCCTTTGTTTTGAAGAAATTCGAAAAGTTCCTCCCCGTCCTTTACGAAATGAAGCGGATTGATCAGATTGTTATCCCGGAATCCGTCGCGCATCAACAGACGATCGTCCGGATCGTCCTCGGCGACGAGTATATGAATCGAATTTTGATTTTTGACTTCGGGTTTCATATTTGTTAAACCGACGTGAGAGCGCCCGGAAGATCCACATAAAACGTGGAACCTTTTTGCGGAACGCTTTCCGCGTAAATTCTCCCTCCGTGAAGTTCTATGATCTTTTTACAAACGGCAAGACCGATTCCGTTTCCTTCGTAGTCTTCCCTGCTGTGCAATCTTTGAAAGAGCGTAAATATCTTATCGCCGTGCTTTTTGTCAAAGCCGATTCCGTTATCCAAAAACGTAATTTGAATCCAATTCGGTTCCGTAGGATGCGGAACGCATTGAATGATGACCTCGGGCGATTCGCTTTGATTGAACTTGAGTCCGTTCTTGATCAGATTCTGAAACACCATTCCGATTTGAGAGGGATCGCACCAAGTAAATCCGATCGGAGAATGGATCACCTTTGCGTTTTTTTCCTTCGTGTAAATTTCAAGATCTCCGATCGATTCTTTTAGGATCTTACTCAGATCCGTAAACTGAAACGGCTTCGCTTTGCTTTTGATTCTCGAATAAGATAAAAGACCTTCGATCAGATTCGACAAACGATTGGCGGAAGAGGACATTCTTTGCAGATAATCCACGGACTCGGCGTCGAGGTTCGAAGTTTTTTTCAAAAGACGATCGCCGAACGCCATGATTTTTCGCAAAGGTTCCTGAAGATCGTGCGAAGCGATAAACGCAAAATCTTCCAAGTCCGCGTTCGATCTCTGAAGTTCTTTCGTCAGATTCTCGAGTTTGATCTGAGCCTTTTGAATTTCTGTGATGTCCTTTCCCGTCGTATAAACTAACCCGTGTTCGGCGGACACGGTCGTTTTCCAAAGAATCGTTTTGACCTGTCCGTTTTTCGCGACGTATCGCAACGAAACGGAAAGATTTTTCTTATCCATTCTGAACTTGTTACGAAGTTCGATCATCGAGTCCTTGTCGTCCGGATGAACGATTTCGGTAAGATCCAAAGCGTTCAGTTCTTCGCGAGAATAACCGAGCACCTCTTCCCAAGCCTGATTGCGTTCGATCACCTGACCGTCCGTCGTGGAAAGTTGGAACATGTCCCCGGACAATTTAAAGAACTGATCCTTTTCCTCTTCGGCTTCCTTGTTCTTAAAAAGAACCTCGATCTGATCCGCAATCAATTCAAACATTTGAATATAAGAATTTACCGAATCGAGTTCCATATTCGTACAGAACTCCAGAACGTAACTTTCATGGCCCGTTCTCAGAGGAACGGCGATCCACGATTTGATTCCGGTTTGAACCGCCGAAAGCGTGCGTTTAAAACTTCTTTCCTTTTGAATATCCTGAACAAACCGGATTTTTCCCGTGGAAAAAACCTTTCCGATCATTCCTTCGCCCGGAGAAAAAACGGTTTCAAAAGAAGCCATTCTAAAACGGACAAAGATCGCTTCGATTGAATACCAAGGAGAATTTTCCTCGAGCACGAGCTTTCCGTTTTGAAACCTCCAAATCTGAGCGAAACTCCAGGAAGTTCCTTTGCAGATCGCCTCCAAAAGGATTTCAAAGGATTCCTTTACGTTGGACGCTTTAGGAATTTTGAATGCGATTTCTCGAAGAATGTTCTGCTCGGTTTCCCTTCTTCTTTTTTCCGTGATGTCCTGAAAAAAAACGGAGATGCCTTCCTCAAACGGAAACACGCGAAACTCGACTACGTTTCCCGTGTCCGCTATTTTGTATTCGAACGTCAATGGATTACGGGTTTGAACCGCGAGTTCGTATTTTTCCCTGAAAAATCGGGCGGAAGGTTCGGGATAAAGATCCCAGATCACTCTTCCGATCAATTCTTCTTTAGATTTTCCTAATATGGCCAAGGACTGTTCGTTTGCGGAAATAAATCTCCAATCCCTGGAAAGAGCGAAATACCGATCCGACATGCTTTCGATCAGGGATTGTTTTTCAGCGCGGTTTTGTTTAAGCGCATACGTCGTTTCGATCGTATCCGAAACGTTAGTCAACATCGCGAGAACCGCGTACGAATCGCCGAACGGAATCTGATTCGTGGTGATTTTCATATAAAGAATTTTTCGATCCTTTCTCCAATGTCTCCAAATTCCTCTGGATTGGATTCCCGATTCTTTGGCGTAATTTTTGATCAGACTTTCCATCTCGGACCGATCCTCTTCGGGTCGGATTTCCAAAAGATTCATCTCGGAAAATTCCTTTCTCGAAAATCCGTAGAGATAAATCGCCGCGTCGTTCACCGCAAGGAAACGCAACGTGGACGGATCGAATAAGAACGCGGGTTGCGGAAGTTTGTAAAAGATGGATTCCACCTTCGCGCCGTTCTGCGAAAAATCCTCCGCTTCGCCTTCTCTCGTCAGAATTTCGAACGTATAAAGTCTGTATCTGGATTCCGTTTCTCCGAAAGCGGGTTCCCAAAAAAAACGGAGGATATGCCGGTCTCCGAATAGCGTATCAAAGTATTCTGAATCTTGAATGTGTTTGAATAGGATTTTTTCCGTAAAGTCCGCGTAGTTGCGGATCTTTCCGTGAAGACGAAATAAAAAAGAGGAGAACGTATCGGGCTCCCGATCGAAACCGTGAAATCCCCAAAAACGGATACATTCTTCCGAAAAAAGAAGTTTCCCGGAAGGACGTTCTTCGAGTATGCAGATTTTATCATGAAAGGAAGAAATTTCCGAAGAAAATTCTTCCAAGGATTTGATTCCAGATGGTTGCATGGTGTTCGCCGAAGAAGGACAATTCTAACTTCTTTGCGAATAGGATTTCAATTAAAAAATGAGAATTTACGAATTTAGTTTTTTCTTAATTTCGTTTTTCCAGACGTGAACCTTCTTCCTTCCCGCCTCGTATCCGATTTCGTATAATTTTTGAAACTGATCCCAATCGAACGTGGAGTAACCTCCCACCGGAAGTTCAATGTATAAATCGGAATTGTCTCTGGTTCTGTTCTGGCTGTTCTTGCTCGACAACATCAACGATCGCATCATGATTTCGGCGAAACCCGTATACTTCGTTTTCAGACTTTGTCTTTTGAGATGATGAAATAATAAATTGAGAAAAGAAGGAGCCTCTCCGAGATATTGAGGACTGAGAAGATTGTGATACATTAAATCCTTGTCGATCTGTCCGCCTCCGCCCAAATCCACTGAGATCAAAATTCCCGCGCCTCTCTCCTTTAAGATCGAGCCGGGAAGATTGTCGAGAAGACCTCCGTCGACATACAATTCTCCGCTTTCCGAGAAAGGAGGAAAAATTCCGGGGATGGAAGTGCTCGATCGAACGGCCTTCCACAACAAACCTCTGTCAAAAACTTTTCTCTCCGCCTTCGTCAAGTTACACGCCACCGCGTAAAACGGAATGGGAAGTGTTTCGATGTTTCTATCCTTAAAAAATTCGTGGATCGCGTTCGAATAACGTTTTCCTCTTACGAGAGAAACGAAGGGAAACGTAAAGTCGCCGAGGATGTTTCGATCCAACCAAAAGTTTCGGATCAAGGGAAGAATATCCGAAGAACTAAGTCCCATCGCAAAGAGCCCGCCCATGATCGCACCCGCGCTCGTTCCCGAAATCATATCCACGGGAATATCGTTCTCTTCAAAACACTTTAGCAAACCGAGATGCGCAAAACCCTTCGCGCCTCCTCCCGATAATGCGACACCGATACTTTTGCCCGTCAGTCTTCTCGACATTCTTCCGAAGTCCGCGTCCACGTCTCTGCGGAGAATCGAATGAGTGATCGAAGGAAATTCCTTTAAGATCGATTCTATCTTTTTCCAATTCGAGAATTGGGAATCGATGAGAAAAACGAGTTCCTTTTGAATCTCATCGGGCAACATCGAACCGATCTCGGAATATTCCATTCCGATCGGACGATTCGGATCGATCAAAACGAGAATCCGATCCGATTGACGAAAACAGGCTTCTCTCCAACCCGGATTTTCGGTATCCGTTTTGAATATTAGCTTATCGTAATCCTTTTCCAGATCGTAAAACCAGTTTACGAGATCGCCGATCCGATACGCGTCCGATTTTCCGGTTCCGTTTTGAAAATTCTTAAACTTAGATCTTTTTTTAAACACATTCGAATCTACTAATATGGTTTTTCCGAAATTCTTAAGACCGTTCTGCAAGGATCGATAGAATTCTTCTGGCGTAGAAGACGCATTCAAAGGAAAAATGGAAACGTTTCGAACCGAGTTCGCCCTTCTATAACCTTGGTTTCTTTCGGTTCCGAGTCGATGTGCGATCGTTCCCGTAATTTGAAAAAGAGCTTCCGGAGAATTCGCGAAACTTTTTTTAAAATCCTCCCTCGATATACGAACGACCTGACTCGTTCTGGAAGCGACCACCGTCGCAGATCGTTTATCGCCGCTGAGTAAGGACATCTCGCCGATGATATCTCCTTTGCCCAATTCTCCTTCCGCAAGAATCTCCTTCGTTTTGGATCGGACCGTCCAATACAATCTTCCCGATACGAGAATGTACATCGAATCTCCCGCGTCTCCTTGTCTGAGAAGAATTTCTCCTCCTGGAATTACGAGCCATTCCATTCTCGACTCGAGATTGGATAACGTCGTTTTGTCGAGATGAAAGAGAAGTTCGACGGAGGATAAAAAAGACATGAGTTCCTTTTTGGAAGGTCTGAGTTTGGAAACGTGAAAGAGATGATTCTCCCGGTTAAGATCGTCGATCCATTTTTTCCAAGAGGAAAGTTTGTTCGTGATTCGATTTAGATCCTTCGGATCTATATAAAGAATTTCTGATATTCCCGATTGGACCATCTTATCGGGTCGATAAACGTAGTAATCGCCGGGCAACAGATCCCTCAGGATCAGATTTTTTTCTTCCGAGTTCAGAAGAGTTTCTTCCAGTTTGCCGGAGGTTACAAGACAAAGAGAACCGATCGGAATCTTAGAATCTTCCCGCGCATTCGAATTCCAAGTATGAAGTTTCAAACGGCTTTGAACGAATTCCTCTTCCGCCGCGTTTTTCCATGCCGGAAATTCGGAAGAGGTTTTGGATTTGAATTCCTTTAAGGTTCTTCGTATTTTTTGTTTTGAATCTCGAAGATGCATCGTATTTCCGAATGGACCTGAACGAACCTTTGTATAAACGGATTCGACGTAAATTTTTACGGGAGATTTACGTTATATCAAAACGTTCTTCGTGTCCATTCTTTATCGAAGAGACTTGGGGAGAATCAATTCGATTCTTATAAACCGCGATTCATTCTCCGCAACTTCCCTTCGTAAATCCGCGCGTCTTACTCGCCCAAATTCAAATCGTCGATCGAAAGGGAGAACAAACCTCTCGATGTTTTATCGAAGGACGGAAAATAAACCCTGCCTTCGAAAGGAACCGAAACCGAAATATCCGCGATCTTGGAACCGTCGTGCATAGAATAGTACAGCGGTTTTTGCGCTTTCGAATCGAGAACGAGAATTCCCGTTTTTTTGGAAATGGGCAGAATCTCCTGCGGCAAAGAAAGAAGAAAGGGTTTCAACCATGCGTTTGCGTGAACCAAATTGATAAGCGAAGACCTTCGTTTGATGATCCCGACCCAGATTCTTCCCCGATCGTCTCGTTCCAAACCGTCCGCAAGACCCGGTAAGTTTTCAAAAAGAACCTCCGAAGTTCCGGCCTTATCCCCCGATAAAAACGCGCGGACGATTCTAAACTTGGACGTTTCCGTGAACACGACCGATTCTTCTTCTCCCGCTGAATTCTGCTCGATCAAAATTCCGTCCACGAACGTAAACCCGTTCAATATTAAAGAAATGGAATCCGTTTTTCGATCATACATCCAAAGTTTTCCGTGAGGATAAAGACCGATCGCTTCCGGCACGGCCCCGCTTCCCATCGCGGCCCCTTCTCTTTCAAAAGGTTCGCTGATATAAATCCTGTTTCCGTCTTTGGAAACAGCGAGATCGTTGCAAAGAGAAAACGGTCTCGAATTGGAGGCGTTCAAATCTTTTGCGGAAATTTTCGGTCTTTCCGAAGAAATATAAACTTTTTCGAATATTCTGGTTTCCGTTTTCGGAAGATCCAAAACCAAAGGTTTGACTGCCTTGGTCCGAATATCCAATTCGTAAAGTCCGACCTTCTGCGCATCCTCGTATTTTTCTCCGCCCAAACGCGAAGCGCAGACGAGAATTTTCTCCTTGTTCGCATTAGCAAACTGCATTCCCGCTGGGTTGACCGGAGGTTTCAGCCAAGCCTCTGCCTTGCCCGTTTTAAAATCCAATTTCCAAATCCATCCGTCCATACCGGAAGCGAAGGCGATCCTTTGATCCGAATCGAAAATCAAATCGTCGTGACCGGGAAGATCGTTCATCTCCGTTTTCATTCCGTTTAAAAACGGATCCCGAGCGGATTCAACCTTGAGAATTTCGGAAGGAGTTTCTCCGAGGCGATACGAATCTCCGATCTTGATCTTTTCGGAATTACATGCGATTCCCGTAAATGTACATAAGAATATTAGAATATACAGTTTTTCTTTCATATTTTTCTCGCAAGTTGCGCCGCTCTTTTTACGTGAGGAACCTCGTCGTCCAGCCAATACGCCCGATCCTTTTCCACCACGAGAATTTCTTCGAACTTAAACCCGGCCTTTCCGCGGCCGAAATGAGGTTCGATCGCCCAAAGACCCGTTTTATCGCCTTCGTGATCCGGGGTTAACAGTTCCGGAAGAACCTTATGCGAAAGAAATTCGAAAGAACCTTGCAGACTGAACCAACTCGCAAAGCTGATCGGAAGCAACGGAAAGGAGAAATTCGGAAGATGAACCTTATAAACCCGATGACCTAAAACCGCAAACGGATATAGAGAATGAACGTTGTCGAAACCTCGTTCTTTCGAATCCCGATCGATCTTCCACCAAATCTCACTCGCGCTCATCGAAGAGGAAAAATATTTCGGAATTTCCTTTCTCAACTCGAGAAGATATTTCATACCGAAGTCCAATTCTTCGCTCGGACTCAAACAGGAAGAATAACCGATGTCTCCTATATAACCGTCCACGCCCGGAGACACGTCGAGGATAAAGGGTTCGTGCGCGGTTAATTTCTTTTTGCCGGGATGAAATTGCGTATAACGTTTGTAGCCGTCGAAACGCGCGTGTTCGCCGAACCAAGCGAACGGTCTGTGTAAAAAAACTTTCACGCCGTGATCGCGTAAAAAAGTTTCCATACGTTTTGCGGCCTGAAGTTCCGTCCATCCTTCGCGCATTTCCTTTTCGACCTCGGTCACACATCGATACGCGAGTCTTTGCGCTTTTAAAAAGCCGCTCTTTTCCTCTTCGGTCGGCAAGTGAACCGATCGGGAACTATACTTTGATATTTTTGAAGAGAATCTGGATAAGATTCCTCTTTCCGTTTCTATGGGCATGGATTCTTCTCTCAACTCGAATTGAGTAAAGAGTAACAAACGTAAAAAAGAATCGCTTGAACGAATCCGGTATCGAAAAGATTTTTTTTAGAAGATACGATCTTCGGAATCGCAGAATCGAATTTCAATGGACCTAAGATGACCGAAAAAAACGGAAGGAACGAATCCGAAATTCTCCTTAAAGGTTCTCGTAAAATGCGCGGAGTCCGCAAAACCGGCCGCGTGAGCCGCTTCCGTAAGATTGTTGCCTTCCATCAAAAGTTTAACCGCTTCGATGATCCGAACCCATAACAAATATCTTCGCAACGGAATTCCCAAATTCTCCTTAAAAAGACGGATCAATCTGTCTTCGGAAATGGAAAAGTCCTTACCGATCTCCTTCATACGAATGCTGTCCGGCAGTTCGGTTCGAATCTTTTGCGCGATCTTTTGAATTCTTTCGTCCACGATCTTTTCGGGTTTTTGAAACGGATAGACGCAACGAAGCATTTCCAGTTGGAGATCCCAGGCTTCGGAGTCCATTAAATTTCCGTAATATAGTTCCCGCAGTTTTCCCATCAAGGGAAGAAAGTTATTCGGATCCAGACGTTTTACTTCGCCCGATTGAACGAGATTGGAAATCGCTCCGTATTCGTAGGTTTCGGGATCGATCATAAGAGCGATCATTTCCACGCCGGGAGAAACGGTTTTGTGATACGTGTTCGGACCGACTAAGGCGACCCTATATTCTTCCTTTCCCTTTTCGGTTTCGATGTGGATATTTTTTTCCAAGGAAACGGCCAGTGTCGCCGCATAGTGAGAATGGAATTCGGTTTGCATCGCGTTCGTCGCGAACATCACCCTGCTTTTCCATAAGTAAAGAATTCCTTTGCGAGCGATGTCCATTCTGCTTTCGTATTCTCAGAACGGGAACGATTCCCGTTCGTTTCGAAAATTGGATTCTTTTTTAAAAAGAAACGTTAGCAAGAAAAAAACGCGGACCTCGCCGGATTCGTTCAAGCGTTTGTTCTCTTCCGCGTGTTAGAGTGGTTCAGATCCGAGACTTTCTCTGAAATTCGAACGCGGATCCGGGAGCAAAATGAAAAAGACGTTGATTCTCATCGGAGTTTTACTCGTTTCGATTTTTTTGTGGGCCGTATTCAGCGCGTCGCAAAGCGACTATCGTAGACTTGAGAATTCCGATTTTATTTTTGAAACGGTGATCTTCAACAGCCCCGATCCGGAACGTCTCGCCGTTTTTTATCAAAACGTTTTTAATGCGAAGAGAACGAATTCCGATCCGACCTGGAACCCACAGGGTTCGAACAAATCCACGATCACTCTTCAAACGCCCGATTACGAAGATCAAGGTCCGTTGTTGACCTTTCTCAAAAACGATAAGCCTCTTCAAAAATCTCCCGCTGCAAACGATCTCGGTTACGCGCATATCTGTTTTGAAACGGATGACGTTCCCGGTCTGATCCGAAAAATCACGGACCACGGCGGAAGGATCGTAAGCACCTTTGCGGATCTGAAAAAAGTTCCGGCGGTCTACGCGACCGATCCGGACGGGAACGTGTTCGAGGTCCATCTTCCTTTTCCCGCTCCTGTCACTCCGCGTACGATTTATCGCACGTTAAACTCTTTGTCAAGGACGAGCTTTAAGTTGCCGCCTCCTTCGACGGATCGAATTCGTTTTCTTCACGTAAACATCAACTCGAAAGATTGGTCGAAGACCGTTTCATTTTACAAAAATATATTTGGTACTTCCACAACCGGTTTCGAAAGAGATTACCAGGGAGAATTTATCGAACGGCTAACGGGCATTCTACGAGCCGAAGTGAAGGGACGTCATCTCGAACTTCCGGGTTATAGCGCGGGCGGTCCTACTTTTGAGGTGTTCACATACAATCGATTCTCCACCGAAAGTCCTCCGAATCTTTCCGATCCGGGAAGAATCGCGACCGGTTTTCGAGTGCGCGATCTTAAAAAAGCGGTCGAGGCCTTTGTCCGAGTAGGCGGAGTTTTGTTAAACGAAGTCGAAAACCGTTCCGCCACGATCCGGGACGTGGACGGAAACTTTCTTTTACTGACGCGTTCAAAATAAGGACCGAATCGAAATCGAAGAACCAGGATTTCCGCAAACGGAACGTTCTGAAAATTCCATTCTTTGTATATTAGAATTTTGCTAAGTATTTCGGAACTGAAATAGACGAAGTTCGTGCCGTTTCTCTGTCGTTTGTATCGTTCTTTGAAGTATTGTTTTTGATTCGGATCGGCGAAGTACGCGCGGATCTGATCGTAAACGAACGGAATGGAAGGCAAGGCGATACGTTACGTTACGTTACGTTACCTTTTTCTTTTTCTTTCCAATCGGATCCTATTCTAAAAGATTTGTCCATAAGGGACTGCATTGCGGGAAACACGTATGAATTTGAAATTACTTCATCCGAAAGGATTTTATTTTTTCGTTTTTTTTATCTGTAACATCGTTCTTTGGATGGTCTTTGAAGGAATCGAGTTCGCGATCGATTCCGAGAACTCCGCGATCCTCGCAAGATACGTCGATTACTTCGAACTCTGGATCGGAAGTTTAACTCTTTTCGGAATTTATTTTATCGCAAACGAATCGAAACGACTTCATTTCGAAATCAAGGAATCCAAGGACCTCATTCAGGATCTTCGTCATAAATCCCTTTTGAGCGCGGGCGATCGGGAAAAATTCTGGAACGGGGTGAAAAAACAATTCGAAGATTGGAAATACACCCAATCCGAAACCGAGGTTGCGGTTTATCTTCTTCGGGGACTTTCCAACCAGCAGATCGCCGGAATCCGAAACACAAGCCTCAGAACCGTCGAAGTGCAGGCATCTTCCATCTATCAAAAATCGGGAAGGAGAGGAAAACTGGATTTTATCGCCTATTTTATTATGCCCTTTCTTCCGGAAGAAGATTAGAATTTTATAATTCTTTAAAGTTTTTGTTGCGTAAAGTGACGCCGTGGGACCGGGAACAGGCGGATAAAACGGACACGAATCCGTTCGCGTTTCCGGCGTTTTTAAATCGGCTCCCGAAAACTCCGAGAAGTTTCCAAGGATAAAATAGATTAGAATCGGATCGATCGGTCGTTACAAACCGCTCTTTGCTTCGGAGGCGACTTTCGTTCGCCCTTTCTTTATACGATTTTGACATATTTAAAACGATTGGAAAGATCGCATTCATTTCGTTTGATATAAAACCGATCGGATAAAAATAATTTCCTAAAATCGGTATCGAGTTTATAAACTCGATAGTTCCTCTCCCTCTATTCAACTACAATCGAATCAATCGAAAACCGATCGGAGAGGTTATATGTCCGTCGAAATTTATTTTGCCAGCGCGATTCAATACGTCGTGTTAGGTTCAATCTATTATTACAAAAGGAAGAGACCCTTTCATAGGAAACAGGCCCTGATTCTTATCCTGATCGGTTTCAACCTTTTCATCTTCTCGAGTCAGTCTCAAATCACGAGAAACTCGCTTCTATTCGCGGGAAGTTTTCTCTATTCTTTTTTTACCATCGCGGGAACGATCATCATCTATACGGTCTGCAAAGAATCCTTCGAGTTTACCGAGAAAAAAAATTCCGCCGTTTCTCTTCAAACCGAATTCAAACGGGAGTTGTTTCTGACCGCGATCGTTTCTTTAGTTTCCAGCACGATGATCGTCTCCGTTTGGCATAACTCCGAACCGAAAACGCTTCCCAATCTTTTTGCTACGGTAAGCGGAGTTTCCATCGCGATTCTGAGTTTATACTGTCTTTATGTTCAATTCTTCATTAAGAGTTATTACGTAAAAAAAGGATTAAAACTTATCTATCTATTGATCGCGCTTATGCTGGTGGAAAAACTCAATTTAATTATCCCAGAATCGTTTTCGGATTCCGCCACGAAAATCAGCGGAATCGTGTATGTGATTTCTCCGATATTCTTATTCAGCAATTTGATTCTGTTTCCTTCTCCCAAACAAATCAGTTCGAATCGTATCGATTTATCGCCTTCCGACTCTCTCCAAAGAAGATCGAGCACCGAATACGTCGTTACGAATTTGGATCACGGAATGATTATGAGAAAACTATACGATCTGTTCGTTAAGGAAAAGATTTTTTTAGACGAAGACTTAAGGCTTCCTTCGGTGGCGGAAGAAATGGGTTTAAGCGTTCATCAGCTTTCGGCCTTTATCAACCGTTATCTTAGGACCAATTTTAATACCTTCGTGAATTATTACCGCATCCAAGAAGCGATGTCCTTACTAAAGGAAGAACCGTCGCGATCCGTTATCTCGATCGGGATGGCCGTAGGATTCAACGCCTTATCCACGTTTCAAAGATTTTTCGTCTACGCCACAAAAATGACACCGAGCAAATATCGGGAAGAAACACAAAAGGGCAACCGAATCGAATACAACCCCATATTTCAACCCATCGAATCGGAAATTCGCAGATTCGAGGAAAGATATTTCGAAGAACCGAGTATTTCGATCGTTTCCGAACATTCTAAAATTTGAATGTCCGAAGAAATTTTTATTTGCTAAACCGAATTCATCGTGTAGTTTTGTGCGGGCATTTTTCGAGGGAATTCCTCCGTAAGAGCCCGCGAGTTTAACCGATATGAATCAGTTCCTGGGTTACATATTCAATCAATTCGTTGGATTTGGAGGCGTCCTTTCTCTCATATTCGGCCTCATTCAAATTTTGAAAGGGAGAAGCACAAAGAATTTAATCGTCTTTATGATCTTCATCTCTATGAGTTTCTTTTTGATCAAAGGGCTCGTATTACTCAACGGGCTGGGTTTAAATTATTCTCATTTTTTCTCGAGCGAGATCTTTTTTATTCTACTCATCGGCCCGTCCCTTTTTATCTATTTCAACCTTTTGCTTTTGGACGAAAAAGTAAATCTGACAAGACTACTTCCTCATTACGCTCCGGCCGTTTTGTTTTTATTCTATTTCGGTTTTGATACCCTGTTTCTGATTTCCGAAGGCAAACCTTTGACGGACTTAAACGAAAAATTCGAATCTAGATACGACTTCGCGTACGGACTTTCCACCGTGATTACGATCGTTTATATGTCCGTGATTCTGATCAAATTTCTACAGCTTTTTAAGGGAAGTTTTTCGGACTACCCTTGGTCCAAACATATTATAGGAATATTAAGTATCGGAATCTCCGGTGTTCTTATCAATCTCTGGATCGATTTTCGATTCTTATTTCCGGAGTTTTCCTTTTTTCTGCAACTCTACGTTTTGGATTTATGTATGCTTACGTTGACCGTTCTTTACGCTTTCGTTATAAGCCAGATCTATCCGATCACTTTCAATATCATTTCCGAAACCTTTCGGAAGATGAGTTATCAGAAAACGACTCTTCAGAACATCGATCCGAACGATCTCGGCGAAAGACTCGAAAACCTAATGAAACGCGACAAAATATATCTGGAAACCGGAATCACGTTGAATCTTCTCG
This sequence comes from Leptospira kmetyi serovar Malaysia str. Bejo-Iso9, assembly GCF_000243735.2. NCBI lineage: Bacteria > Pseudomonadati > Spirochaetota > Leptospiria > Leptospirales > Leptospiraceae > Leptospira > Leptospira kmetyi. Next base: position 1,955,924 of record NZ_AHMP02000003.1, read on the forward strand.
CGCAAAAACTGGAAATTAAATCGCATCAGCTTTCCGAATTTCTAAACAAGAATTTGAATAAAAGTTTTTTCACATACATCAATCATTTTAGAATCGAAGAGGCGAAAACGCGCCTGATTCACGAAACGGAAAGTTCCGTAATTAAGATCGCCTATGACAGCGGATTCAATTCCCTTTCCGTTTTTAATACGACATTTAAGAAAGAAGTGGGAATCACTCCCTCTCAGTTCAAAAAGAAACATTCGAAAAAGACGATTCTTCCCTTCGGATTCAAAGCCTCCCGAAATGGGAAGTCTCGTTAATTCGACCGTTCCAAAATAAATAAACGCGCGCGGCGTTTTATAGAATTGAGGGATCGTCTCTTCGATCTCTGTTATTCTTTTCGCATTCCATCGAGTCGGAGTGTGTCATGAATTTCAAGAGATCGCAAACGTTTCGTATTTTTTATCATCTTCGGTCGTGTTCGTTACTTTTATTCTTTCTGATCGGCTCTTCAGCCTGTCTCATGGACGACGGTAAGAAGAAGCGTTCTTTTTTCTTTTTTCCTTCGAGTATAAGTTCGGAAAGCGGTACAATTCCCGTATCTCAACCCGTGTTTCCACCGATATCCGGAAAGATCACGTATTTCTCCGCAAATACGATTTACTTAAGCGGGCAAAGCGGCGCTTTCGAATTCGAAGACATTCAATGGAGTAGTTCCCTCGACGCTTCGTATCAAATTCGTTACGGAGCCACGAATTGTTCGGACGGAATTCTTTATGATTCCTCCTCCGTCCCGGCCTCGACTTCGATCACGGTTCGCATTCACGCAATTTCCGGAGCCGCTCCTCTTGTCGTCGGCAACAATTCGGTTCGTATCTGTCTTTTCAATCCGAGCGGTTCCACTTTATGGGATTCGTATGCGTTCTCCGTGGAACGAGACGATTCTCCTCCTACCGTCAGCTTCTCGCCTTCCTCGGGCACCTTCGGTTCTTCCGCGCCGAATATTACGATTTCCTGTAGCGATTCCGGAAACTCCGGTTGTCAAGCGATCGCGTATCGTGCGGACGGAACCGCGGCTTCGATTTCAAATACCGGAGCGGCCGCGTCGGGAAGTTCCTTATATTCATCCTCTCTGTCGTTGCCGAACAACACTACAACCAATCTGAGCTCGATCGCCGTGGACAAAGCGGGTAACGTAGGAGCCGTAAATTCCGGGACGTATGTCGTGTCTTTTGGAAATCCTACGATTACGATCGTCTCTTTAAGTCAGTCGATCATTAAAGGAACGGGAAGTTCCGTTCTTCGTTGGAAATCCGACATCGCGGGAAATTATTCGGTCCGAGTCGGTAGCACAAATTGCAGCGACGGAACTTCTTTGAGTTCAGGACCCGCGGCCGCCAATACGAATATCGATTCTACGATCTTAGGTTCGAGCTTGAGCGCGGGTTCGAACACGTTACGAGTTTGCCTTACTACCGCAGGTTCCAACGAAGGAAACAGCACGACGAATATAACGTTAGACAACATTGCTCCTCAGATCATTGCAACTTCTCCCGCGCTGAGTCCGAACGCGACCGCGTTCGCGTTGAGCGTCACACAAAGAACTTTCAGCTTGACGTTTAACGAGGACATGGACACCTCTTCGACTCCGAACCCGCAACATAGGGATCAAACACAGGGAGGCGATCCGGAAATCAAATGGCCGGGAGCGGTCGGAAGTTGGAGCGCGGATAAACGAACCTATACTTTGAACGTTCAGAGCAATCTACCCGAATGGCATAAGTTCTATCTTCTTTACTCGAGTTCGTCTTTCAAAGATATCGCGGGTAACGTAGTCGCCTCCAGCCCCGTCGTTTCGGTCGTCTCCGGAAACATCAAACTCAATCACGGAACCATTTACGATACTCGAAATCTTTTACCCTCCGATTCGAGACAAACCGATTGTTCGGACGAGAATGGACTCACGATCTCCTGCGCGGGAAGCGGTCAAGATGGAGAATCGATCGGGCTTCCTTCCGGTTTATTACCGCCAGGCACTCTGACCGGTTATCCCTCGGATTACGTAACCGCCGATATTAGAAACTTACGATATTGGAAAACCTGTCTCGTCGATTACGAATGGAACGGAACAACCTGCGCGAAAATTTGCGCGGGCGCTTTTAAATGGAACGGTTCCTCCTGCGTCTCCGATCCCGGAAATCCTGCGAAATCTTTCAATCGATCCGTCGAGGACTGTTCTTCTCTCAACGTTCGGAACTCGGGATCGGGCTACGCGGGCAAAACGACTTGGAGAGTCCCCACAATATCAGAATATTATACAATTCTGGAATATGGAGGAAACGCAGGCAACGAGACCATTCTGGAAGCGTATTTTCCGGGGATTTTACGGAACAATTACGAACGCTACTGGAGTAGCACGAACGGAATCACGATCAACGCTTCGAATCGTTACGGCGCGAGCGGAAACCCTTCCTCTCCTAATCCGAACCATTCGATCGAAAACTTATCCATGGGACCGATTCCGATCGGATACAATTATTCGAATCCGTCGCTTTTGGTTACTTGGGGAGCTTGGTCGGTCACCGTTTTCGAAGGAATCACACACGTATCCAATAAATTAAAGAGCACGGGATGGACCAATCAGTTCAATTACACGTCCCTTTGTATTTCGGATTAAAAAAGGAGTATATCATGAAAATAGAATTTAATAAATTTTTAATATTAAAAACGATAGCTGGATTTATTCTTTTAGGTTCAGCGTTTCCCGTTCTTCCTTTGGACGGACCTTTTACGGATAACCTAAACGGAACGGTCACCTCGGGTAGCGGGCTCGTCTGGCAAAAGTGTTCGAGGGGACAAGATCCGACCAATTGCAGCGTTTCGGTAGCGACCACATCCAACTGGTCCGCGGCGCTCGCTTACTGTAATTCGCTTGGACTAGGCGGACGCGTCTGGAGATTGCCGAAGATCAAAGAGTTGATCAGCTTGGTGGATCACGGAAGAACGTCCAATCCCATCATCAACATCGTCGCTTTTCCGAACACCCAAGGCGCATTTTATTGGACTTCCACTTCGGGAATTTCGACGGGCACAAGTCCGAACCTCGCCCCGACAGATCCGGATACGGACCCGCAGGTACATATAGTCTCTTCCGTTGCCGGGAACGACAATACGTATCAGATCCCTCAAAACACGAAATATCGTAAAATGGCGTACATCGTTGATTTTAGAATGGGGGGCGTGATCGAGTTTTTAAAAAGCGACGCGACCACAGCTTACGTGCGATGCGTAAGCGGACCTTAATTTCGAAAGGACAAGCAATCGTAAGCAAACGAGAAAACACTTGGAGTATGCCGAATCCCTTCCGGCATACTCTTTTTTTATCAGGCCCTCGTTCGAAACGTTAGTCGAAATCGATCCGCCCTCAATCGCTCACGATCTGAAAGTAATTCTTCCCGTCTTTTAGATTTTCGTATCGTTTCCAATTGATCTTCTTTCCAACGGGAACGTAAGGATAATCCTGTTGTTTGATCTTGATCCCGTGCGCCAGAGAATAGATTCCCGCCGCGAGCGAAATCGCGACGTCCTTCTTTCGTTTGGTCATCAAGATCATATCCTTTTCCTTATCTATATAACCGATTTCTAAATAAGCGGAGATCGCGTTGATAAAGGTGGGAAGCGCGTAAGTGGAAAGATACGGTTTGTTGATCGGACCCGGTTCGGGAGAATCCTCGTCCGTCTTTCTTTTACGAAGACCGTATTGAACGAAACGCATCAGCTCCGCGGAAGCGTAGTGATTGTCTCCTCCGAAACCTTCCCGCCCGTCTTCCCTTCTCCATAGTTCGGGTTCGGCCTTTTCCCTTTCCCAAAATTTTCCTTCGGCAACGAAGTTCTTATGACTTTTGGAATACGGTCCTTTACCGCCGGCCTTCGCCAATTCTTCCCAACCCGGAATGTCCTTGTATCTCCAGCTAATCATGTTTTGGCGATATCCTTCGAACGCGGAAAGATCCGTTTTTTTACCGCTTTTGTTCGGCCAATAACCGTGGAAATAAATCCAAGCGTCCGCGACCGCGTTCTCGAGTTTGGACCAACCTTCCTTGAAGATCATCCACTCCGCCCAAGGAGAATCGTTGAACTTATCCTCGTTGTAACGACCTTCCGAAATTCCCTTTAAAACGTAAAAGGTTCGATACGAAGGGGAAAGAACCGCGGCCATACCGCCGGGATGTTCCTTATAACTCGGATTGAGATGAAGGGAAAGAACCAAGTTCGGTTTTTCGGAATTGATAAACGAAATTCTTCCCTGTTTTATCTTCTTCGTTTTTTTATCCGGATAATCGAAAAGACGATACGGAGCGTTCGGATCTTCGTTCGCGGAATATTCTTTTTCCTCCGCGTTTCCGTTACGCGTCATCACGGAGTCGATTTTAATCCAAGGAAGATCGTCGTTTGTAAACGACTTCATATACGACTTAAAGGTTTCGAAACCTTCCGGAGTTTTCGTAAGATCGAGAATCTCCTTTACTTCTTTAGCGAGTTCCAATACGACCGCGCGTTCCTTTCTGCCTTTGGAGGAAGCGCCCGACTTATAGAGTTCCAGATATTTATCCGAGATCGGATCGTATTTGTCCCCGTGGTCCTCTTTCGGTTTCAGATCGACGCCTCCGTGTCCGGGGTCGATGACAACTTTAAAGATTCTTAATGGAGACGGCGGCTGCGGATTCGAATCCGCTTCTTCCTTTTCGGGACCGGCCGTGAGGACCGCCCCCGAAAACAGGACGTAAAAAAGAATGAAATTGTTAAACGAAGAAAATTTTTGAAGACGCCTCACTATTTTTTCTGCGATTCCTTATCCGAGCTTTCGGAATACACCATATTCCGGTTGTCGCTCAGGTCTATCTTATATTTTTCGCGGACGTTCTTACTTTCCTCTTCCGGTTTGAGTTTGCTGAGAATGGAGATTCCGTATTCTTTCGCAAGACGGAAGTGTATTAGAGAATCCTTATATCGTGAATCCCTGCGCATTCTGTCGGCTTGGATCATTTGGTAGTAGGCGATCTGAAGTTTATGATGGTTCGCGGAAATCTCGCGGCTACGAGCCGAGGTGGATTGAGCCGGACCGTTTTGCGTTTGCTCCACGCTTACGATCGTATCCGCGCATTCTCCCAAAAGCTGATCGGTTCTTTTGTTATACTGATCCGAAAACTTGTTGTAGAGTTTGTCCATACTCTCCGTGGTTTCGCGCATCTTTCTTCCGGCGACCACGTATTGTCTTCTGTAATAGTAATGAAGAGCGTCGTTGTATTGTTTCCAGATGGAATTCAGATCCTCGTTCGAACCTTGGACGGTCGATCCGAAATTTTTCGTGACGGTCGCGAGGGCGTAGATGTCGTTTTTGACTCTTTCCTTGGTGGAATCGAGAGTTCTCGCGTAATGAAATTCTTCCAAATAATCGCCTTGATACTTGGGATCGTTAGCCGCGTTTGCAAGTTCGCTTCCCTTGCTTTCGTCTTTGGTTCCGGCCGTTTGAGCAGTTAGTGAGAATGTAACGAAGAATAAAACTAAGATTGAAAATCGGAAACTTTTTAATGACATGCGAATCTCCTACGCGGAAGTATAGCACAGCGTCTTAAAACGCAAGTCCTATTTTTGGGTCTTGCTTTGCGCGTCGAATCAACGCTTCTCGCGGAATCGAATCTGAAGCAGACCGTCCCCCACCGGAAAAAGCGTATAAGAAAGATCGGAACTTCTCACCTCGTCCCAAAACTCTCGAACCGCTTTGTCCGAAGGAGCTTGTCTGGAAGGATCGAAAATTCTCCCGTGCCAAAGAACGTTATCGAACACGGCGACGTCCGGTTGAAGACGTTTGAGAATCCGGAAGATCTCCGGATATAAAACCTTATCGCAATCTATAAATACGAATTTTCCCTTCCAGTCCGCGTTCGGATTTTCGTCCGCGTCCTTGAGATATTGAAGACAATGCGTTTTTAAAAGATGAATTTCAAGATCGCCGAAGGGATGTTTTTCTAAATAAGAACGAACCCTTCCGATATAATCGATTTCCCTTTCTAAGGAAATAATTTTCGCGGTTCTTTTTAAACCGGAGGCCATCCAAAAAAGCGAAATGCCGTAACCGGTGCCGAGTTCCAAAATCTCTTCGGGTTGTTCGGATTCGACGAGGAAACGAAGAACCGATCCGGAAGCCGGAGTTAAAACGGGAACGCCGAGCGAGGCCGCGTCTTCTTCCATTTGAAAAAGAATGTCGATCGGACGAGGAACCAGTTCGTTATCGATGTGTTCCTCAAGTCCGTTTAAAAAAACGGAGGTTCCGTATTTTCCCGGCGGACTTCCCTTACTCATGGCAGGAACGCATGAAATCTATGTTTTTCCTCTTTCGGAATCCTTTTGTCCAAAATCTCCCGAATATAAGGAATCGAATATCGTTTTGAAAAATGGATGAGGACGATCTTTTCGTTTTGAAAGGAGGAAAGATTTCCTATAATCTCGTCCAGATGGATATGACCCCATTCCCTCGCCTTGTTTACGTCCCTTTCCTTGTCGATGTAAGTACATTCAATAAATAGAATATTAGAATTCGCTACATCCTCGTGTTCGAGGACGTATTCTATCTTCGTATCGCCCGAAAAACTGATTACGGGAATTTCGCTTTGTTCGGAAACTTCCTTTTTTTCCTTCAACGCGAGGTTCAATTCCTCTTGGGGAAGGGATTGAAATTCTTTTTTTAGTTTTTTTCTTTTTTGATAAATCGTATAACCCTGGGAAGGAACGCGGTGAAACGTTTTGTGAGGGGAAAAAAAATGCTGAGGATCCAAATCGATCTTATCTCCGGGATTCACGGCTTTCATATCGTATGCGTACGGAAAATCCTCGATCTGAGAATAAAGATCCAAAATCTTACGCATCGGTTCTTCCAAGGCAGAAGGAAGATAGATCTTCGGAGGTTTTAACTTACGAAGGGATCTTTGGGAAATATAATACGGCAATCCGGAAGAATGATCCAGATGAGAATGAGTCAATAAAAGATTGTCCAAGTGGATTCGATTCGGATTCTGAGCTCCTATGTCGAACATCAAACTCAGGGAAGGAAGATACAAAGAGGTTCGAATTCCCCCTTCGGAAATCCCTTCGAACTGATATTGTTTGTGCTGAAACTTACAATACACTACGGAATCCTTTCTTCCGGTCCGATATGTTTTACGGTTTCATTCAATCCTTTTGTAATGTCTTTCGGTCCCGTAAGAATCGTCTTCGCGGAAGAATGGACGAAGTATTTCTTACCGACTCTTCTGAGATCGTTGATCGTAACCGCTTGGATCTTATCCCGATAATTCTTCAGATAATCGTTGGGCATATCGTGTTCTTTAAAACGAAGGTAGTTGTGAAGAATTCCCATCTTATCCGCAAACTGAAAGATAAAACGGTTCACGATGGATTGTTTGGCCGACTCCAATTCCTCGACCGTGATTTTGGAGATCGTCTCTTCGCTTAATATTTCGCGCATCAGATCGTAGACTTCCTTGGTCGTGGACGTTTTCGTCTGAGTCGTAAAGTAAACGACCCCGTAATCCTTTTCGAAATAGGTGGAACTGTTCGAAGAATACGCGAGCCCGCGATCGGAACGGATCCTCTGCATAAAGTAAGAACTAAAACCGCCGCCTCCGATGATGTAGTTCGTAAGTTGGATCGCGTAAAAATCCGGATCCTTGTGCGCGGGAAGAATCCCCGCCATCATCACGATACTTTGAGTCGCGTCCTTATCCACGCCCAAAACCTGAAACGAAAGAGAATCCAAATTCTTTTTCAAAGTTTGAGAATTGATCGGAACCGGACTTTCCACGCGGACGTTTTCTCTCGGAGGGAGAATCGAAGCGATCAAAGGTTCCGCATCTTTTCTTTGCAAATCTCCGGTAAGAAGAACGATCCTTCTCGAAACCGAAACGGTGTTCTCGAAAAAATCCCGAACGTCCTTGGACGTAATTTTCGAAAGAGAATCCAACTGCGCGCTTTTGCCGAGCACGGTTCCCTTATAGACAAGTTCCGCGGTTTTACGATAAGCGATATCGGGAAGTTTATCGTTTCTTCTTTTGATGGATTCTTCCAGATTCAGTTTTGCAACGGAAAAACCCTCTTCGCTTAACAACGGAGCCGCGATGAACTCCTTCACCAGGGGAAGAATCTCCTTTTCAAACCGGGAAAGATAAGAAATCGTGAATACGATTTTTTCGGAGTTGGCGTCCGTATCGATTTTAGCTCCGTAACCTTCGAGGGTTTCTATAAACGCGCTTCCCGGAGCGGAAGGAATTCCCCCGTGTTTCCAAGCCTGAACGAAAAGTTCGGGAACTTCGGGCGCCAGATGCGGATTGGATAAAACCCCCGCGTAGATATGAATCTCCAGATTTCGAAGCGGAAACTCTTCTCCCGGTAAAAAATAAACCTCGGTTCCCTTGCCCGACGCAAACGTCTGGACTTCCGGAAATTCGAAACTGAGTGGAGGAACCTTGACGTTCTTGACGAAATCCCCCGGAGCGGCTCCGAGAGAAACGATTCCGGTCAGCCAAAAAAGAATCAAATAGTAGAATATTCTTATATAAGAATTTCTTACTTTTACTGAGGATTTCGATAAGCCTTGTGCGAACGATTCGTTCGTCCCGGCTTTTTCGTTTTGTCCGAAAAAGGACGGTTTGTTTGGATTGGATGGATTGTAAGTCATAGTTTTGAAGTTCATCGTTTATTTTTCGGAAAGTTTCGCGTCTTTGGAAGGAGGATTGAGTTCCGCGATCGTTCTGTTTTCGGGAACGAAATATTTTTTCGCAACCCTTTGAACGTCTTCGGGAGTTACCGTATCCAAGTCCTCGTAACCTTTGAGAACTTCCTTCCAATCTCCGTAAAGAAGTTGATACAAGGAAAGAATGTCCGCGAGTTTTCCGTTGTCGTCCAAAGCTCTTAAATATCCGCCGAGGATTTGGTTTTTGATCTTAAAAAGTTCCTCGTTCGTGATGAGCTCGGTCTTCAATCGATCCAATTCTTCTTGAACGAGATTCTCCACTTTTTTCTGATCCGCGTTTTGATTGTTCGTGATGTAGATGGAAAACAGATTGGAAAGACGATCGCCCGGATCTCCGTTCCAACAATAAACTCCTTGTGCGATCTGTTCTTCGAGAACCAATTTTTTAAACAGCCTTCCGGATTCTCCTTCGGCGAGAAGCGTATCGATCACGCTGAACACCGCGTCGTCCGGATGAGGAAACGCGGGTTTGTTAAAGCCGATGATCTTGGACGGCGTGCTCGGATGAACCACGGAAACGAACTTGGGTCCGTTAAAGCCCGCGTCCGCGACTTTTTTCAAAGCCTGCGGTTTTCCTTTTTTTAAATCTCCGAAATAACTGCGGAGAATTTTTTCGGTCTTGTCGAAATCCAACGAACCGACCACGGCGATCACCATTCTTTGCGGATCGTAATAATTTTTAAAAAACGCTGTCGTCTTTTCCAAATCCAAAAAGCCGAGATTCTTTTCGTAACCGATCACGGGCATTCGATACGGATGACCTTCGGGAAAAGCGGCGTCCATATATTTTTCGCGGAGAATTCCGAGTCCTCTGTTTTCGACCCGCATTCTTCTTTCTTCCAAAACGACTTCGCGTTCCGTATAATATTCTCTTAATATAGGATTTTTCAAACGGTCCGATTCGAGTTTGGCCCAGATTTCCAAACGGTTTGCGGGAAGAAGAATCTGATAGTTCGTTACGTCGTTCGAAGTGTAGGCGTTAAAACCCACGCCTCCGTTTCTCGAATAGATATAATTGTCTTCATTAGAAATTACGAATTTACGATGTAGTTCGAGAAGAACGGCGAATCTTTTTTTTAAGGTTTCGATTTGATTCTTAAATTCGGAGGAAGGTTCTTCCCCTCTTTCCTTCATCTCTCGTTCTTGGATTCGAAGAGAATCCAAACGTTTTCCCCAAACGGCGATCTGCTCCAGATACGGTTTTTCTTTTTCGTAGTTCGTGGTTCCGATGTTCTTCGTTCCCTTAAAAAGCATGTGCTCTAAAAGATGCGCCGTGCCCGCGATCTCGGGAGTTTCATCGGCGGAACCGACTAAAAATTTCGTATAAACCGCGATCGTGGGAGAATCCTCCCGTTTCATCATCAGAACGCGAAGTCCGTTTTCCATCTGAAAGGTTTTTGTCTTTTCTTCCAAAGATTTTTTAAGACCGGAAAAAATCGTCGCGTCCGCGTAAAGAGAAACGTTACAAAGAAGCGCGCAGATTCCGAAAATCGGAAATGGTTTAAGAATCGGTTTCGTAAAACGCATAGCTACAGTCTTTCCTCTTTAGGACCTGGTGTCCAGAAGTTCCCGGAAAAATCCTGCTTCCTTTTCCTTCTGTTTCGAAAATGCTTGTCTCATGCGGCGGATCTGTTTTTTATCTTTGTCGATTCTCATTCCATTCTTCCTTTTTGCTTGTGTCCCCGCCGATCCGGAATACAGACAAAGGGTTCTGGAAAACTTCCAAGACACGGGTTTTATTTCCCGAGAATTCTTTCAGATCTTAGTCAAGGTCCCCCTTCCCGCAAAAGACGCGGGAATCAAAGAACTCAGAACTCAATGCAGAAAGATCGCGGAAACGAAACGGGATGAAATCGCAGTTTCCATTCTTCTCAAAGAAATCAGATCGAACGATCGTCTCTACGCCGGGGTCATGCCGGATTTATCGAGCAGTTCTTCCCCGGCTCTTCCGAGCCAGATTACGAGTACGACCTCGGCTTCCACCGCTCCGGGAAGTATCGCCGTTTCGGGAAGCGCTACGAACGCGACGGGAACCAATCCAACCGCCAATCAAAATCAAAGCAGCACAAGCGGAGCCGCATCGGCGACGAGTTCCTCTTCTTTGATTCCCGATCCAAAGAGCGCCGCGAAGGATCAGGAAAAGGCGAAACTTTTGGCGCAGGACGTTTTGGTTTACAGAGGAGCGTTCGCTTGGTTCTTAAATTCGATGTTCCTTTTTCGGGAAGACTACAACGATCCCGCGAATTGTACTTTCATTTATAGAAATATTCAGAAAGATTTGTATGCGAACGTTATACGAAAGGGCTTAAAACCCATCTCCAAAGAGGAAGTTTCGGAGGCTCCATGAAATCGATCCAACTTTTCGTTCTTACTTTTTCCGTCCTATTCCTGATTCAGTGTTCGTCGACTTCGACCAAAAAACCAGAAAACGAAACTCCCAAAGAAAACAAAACCACCGTCCAAGAAGAATCGAACGAAGGCGCCGCCGATGAATTTACGAAAGCGCCCGAAGGTTTTTTAAGCTCGGATACGTTTCAAGTCGTCATTTCTTCTTTGGAAGGCAACGCGGACAGCGCTCAGGATCTCGCGCGCAAACGGGCGATCAATCTTTTGATCGCCGAGAAAGGCGAGAATTTTCGTTCTTCCGATAAGGTAGTCATCAAGGAACTCGTCGAGTCCAAAGGAAAAATCGTAAAACATTCCGGTTCGATCCAAGGAAAGACTTACTTTTTGTTCCAGGTGAATTCTCCCGGTTTAAAGTCCTCCCTAAAACGTTAGTCGAAACCGCGCGGATCGCGGACGAAAAATTCTTCCTCGGTTTTCGCTCGTCTATTGGATGATTTCTATTTGTTGGATTTTGCCGGGAATGCAGATGTTCTTGTCGAAGTTGCAGTAATAGATCTTTCCGTGAATTTCCAATTCTCCCTTACCCGTTACGACTAACGGAATCGGATCTACGGAAGCGAGGTATTCCTTTTTCTTTTCCGAGGTTTTCCCTTTCACTTTTAGATCCGCTTTTTCGATTTTCAAACCGTTGCCCGCGTTGAGAAGAATCTTATGCGGAGCGTCCTTTTGAATTCCGTAGTTAGCCGGATGAACGATCTTGAGAAGATAGGAATTTCCGAAACTTTTTTCCAATTTGAATTTAACGGGACTTTCGTCTTCGGCCGAAATTCCGAAGGAAACAAAACTTGCTAAAACACAGATGAGGAATATTTTTTTCATACTAGTTTGACCGGGATGGGCTTCGATTTGTTTAAGAAAAGAATTCTTCCGTTCGGTTATCTTCGGTTATTCGGGCCTTGTAAAGAGCGGTTCGATTTCGATGGAAAATCCATCCAGAACGACGGAGGAGATTTTGCCGGAAGTAGCGGACGCGATCAGTTTGAATCCGGATTCTCCGTTGGAAAAAACTTCTACGGAGCGTTCCATCGGATCGACGATCCAGTATTCGGAGACTCCGTGTTTTTCATAGAGTTTCTTTTTAGTCTTTAAGTCGTGGTATGCGTTTCCTTCGGAAAGAATTTCGGCGACCCAATCGGGCGCGCCTTCGATTCTTTTTTCTCCGATCAAAGAACGGTTTGCTTTGGAAATATAAACAAGATCCGGTTGGACCACGTTGTGTTCGTCAAGAAACACGTCGATCGGGGAAAAGAAGATTTCTCCAAGTTGGTTACGTTCTACAAATGTGGATAGAGCATTCGAAAATTTACGAATGACTCTTTGATGCTCGGGGATCGGAGCTGGAACCATAATTATCTCACCATCCAAAAGCTCCGCCAAGGTTCCTTCCGGAAGTTCGGCGAAGTCCTTATCCGTTTTTAAATCGGTCATAGGCATAGTGGGAACTCAGGTCTCGGATTCGTTTTCAAATCCAAGAATTTAGGTTTCTGTTTAGTTGCAGATTTTGACAGAGCGTTTCCACTCTGTCAAGAAGAAGCGGATTATTTGTAGTTCGTAAATTGAACGTCGAACGGAAGATCGGAGGTTTTTAACAGATGAATCACTTCCTGAAGATCGTCCTTTTTTTTGCCGGTGACCCGGACGGATTCTCCCATGATCGTAACGTTTACCTTGAGTTTGGAATCCTTGATGAGTTTCGTCACTTCCTTGGTTTGTTCCTTTTCCATTCCCTTGCGGATTTTCACTTTCATACGAACGGTTCCGCCGGTCGCGGGTTCGATCTTGGATTTGAAGTCGAAGTTTTTTAAGCCGATTCCGCGTTTGGCCATCTTCGAAACGAGAACGTCGATCACACTTTCCAACTTCGCTTCGTTATCCGAAGTTAAAACGAGTTGTTCGTCTTCGAGTTGGATGTCGGATTTGGAGCCCTTAAAATCAAAACGATTTTTAATTTCTCCAAGGGCCTGAGTCACCGCGTTGGTCAACTCGGGTCTACTGATCTCGGAAACCACGTCAAAGGACGGATCGCTCATACTCTTTCTCCGGTTAAGATTTGTTTTGCTTCGTTCACGGCTCCGGAAATCGCGGACTCGAGATTTTGTTTCTCTTTGCCTCCGCCTTGAGCCATATCGGGTTTGCCCCCGCCCTTACCGCCTAACACTTCGCAGGCGACCTTGACGAGATTCCCGCAGTGAATTCCTTTGGAAACGAGATCGGAAGAACAAGTGATTACGACGCTTGCGTTCTCCGCGTTTCTGCTTCCGAGAATCACGAGAAGATTTTTTTCGCGGACCTTTAGGTTATCGGAAAGACCTTTTAAAGAATTCGGATCCTTGTCTTCGAAGATCGCGGAAACGATCTTGCCCGCTCCCGTATCGACGGAGGAAGAAAACACTTTTTCGATCACGGACGCGTTGTTCTCAAAGTCTCTCGATTCCAAATTCTTTTTCATTTTTAAGAATGCGGACATACTTTCTTCGATCTGAGAAGAAATCTTTTCGGAAAGATCACGGAAGAATGTGACCGCGGTCGCGCCTTCCTTCTCGAGTTTTTCCCGAATCTCATCGGGACCGGGAACGTTCGAGTTCACGAGAATTGGAGAACCTTCTCCGCCTAACTCCGATTTGATTTTTAGATTTAAGTTCTGCACGGACTCCGTGAGTTCGGCAAATCGATTCTGAAACGTTTCGATCACAGCGGGACCGCAGACGCCTTCGATACGACGGTTTCCCGCCCCCGGTGAAGATTCTTTTTTGATAAAGAAGAAACCGATTTCTCCCGTATGAGAAACGTGTGTTCCTCCGCAGAATTCCACGGAAGCGTCTCCCATCTGAACGACTCGAACACGATCCCCGTATTTTTCTCCGAAGGTCGCAACGGCTCCGGTTTTTTTGGCGTCGTCGATTCCGAGCTCCTTAGTTTCCACTTGAAAATCCTTGCGGATCGATTCGTTGACCCAGGATTCGATCTTGCGAATTTCATCGGCGGTTAACGCGGACGGGTGAGAAAAATCGAAACGAAGATATTCGGGAGAAACGATCGAACCTTTTTGAAGAACGTGATCTCCGAGAAGATTTCGAAGCGCTCCGTTTAACAAGTGAGTTCCGGAGTGATGGTATCTCAATCGTTCTCTTCGAGTCGTTTCGACTTCGGCCTCGAGTTCCTGACCGGCTGAAAATTCTCCGCTGAGAACCTCTCCGAAATGAATGATGCTGTCGTTTTCCTTTTGTGTATCCAAAACCTTGAATACGTTTTTTCCCTGACGAAGAAACCCGGTGTCGCCGACCTGGCCTCCGCCTTCGGGATAAAAAGGAGTTCGGTTTAATACGATCGCACCCGTTTGACCTTCCTTCAGGGAAGAAGCGGGTTTATTATCAAAGAATAAATGTGTAATATCCCCTTTTTCTAATACGGAAGAATATCCCAAAAATTCCGTTTTTTCGACGGATTGTCCGGTCATCAACGAAACCTTGTTGGCCTTCCAAGATTCTCTGGAAACTTGTCTGTCTTTTTCGAGTTCTTCCTGAAATCCTTTTTTGTCGAAATCGAGTCCTTGCTCGGCTACGATTTCTTCGGTCATCTCCGCAGGAAAACCGTACGTCCCGTAGAGCAAGAACGCGTCCGCTCCGGAAAAGATCGTCTTTCCGTTCGCTTTCGTTTTTGCGACAAGGGATTCGATCTTTTCGAGTCCGAGTTCCAAGGTTTTTAAGAAAAGTTCTTCTTCCGCGAGAATCGTTTTTTGAATCGCCTTCGCGTTTTTACCGAGTTCCGGATAACGCAGCTTATAGATCTCGACTACCTTATCCACGAGTTTGTAAAGAAACGGTTCTCTAAAATTCAGCTTTCTTCCAAAAAGTGTCGCACGACGAATCAAACGGCGGATTACGTATCCTCTTCCCGTTCTGTCCGGATAAATTCCGTCTCCGATCGAAAAAAGAACCGAACGGATATGATCGGTTACGACGCGGAACGGAGTTTTGTTTTCGTTCGTGTACGTGATACCGGATAATTCTTCGTAAAAGGAAATGATCTTTCTGAGTTCGTCCGTGTCGTATACGGAATCGGCGCCTTGCAATAATAAGGCGACTCGTTCCAAACCGGAACCGGTATCGATTCCCGTTTGTTTGAGCGGATGGAGATTTCCTTCCGTGTCTTGATTGAACTGATTGAAAACTATATTCCAAAATTCTAAAAAACGATCGCAGTCGCAACCCGGTCTGCAGGTTCCGCTCGTTGCACAATCCGGTCCGCCTTTTTCAATTCCACGATCGAGATAAAGTTCCGAACAAGGTCCGCAAGCCCCGCTGTCTCCGGCCGGTCCCCAAAAGTTGTCCTTTTTTCCGAGACGCGTTATGCGCTCTTTGGGAATTCCCTTTTCCAGCCAGATTTTTTCGGCTTCGTCGTCGTCCGTATAAACGGTGACCCAAATTTTATCCTTGTCAAAGCCCAAGTGATTGACCGAACAATCGAGCGCGTATGAAATCGCCTCTTCCTTAAAATAATCTCCGAAGCTGAAGTTTCCGAGCATTTCGAAAAAGGTGCAATGACGTTCCGTTCTTCCGACAACTTCAAGGTCGGTGGTCCGCAAACATTTTTGACAGGAAGTCGCTCTCGTATAAGGAAGTTCGACGGCGCCGGTAAAAAGCGGTTTGAACTGAACCATTCCGGCCGTGGTAAAAAGAAGTGTAGGATCTCCTGCGGGAAGCAGAGAAGAAGACGGAACTACGCTGTGAGCCTTGTCCTTGAAGTAGTTTAAAAAGATTTCGCGGATTTCCGCTACGGATTGGCGTTTCATGATACCTCTAAAATCAAAAAATGCCTGAAGCTCTCGGACGAAAGAGATTCAGGCATTTCAAAAAACGAAATGAAATGAAAAAGAAACTTAACGTTTGGAGAACTGAGTTCCTCTTCTCGCTTTGTGAAGACCGTATTTCTTTCTTTCCACCATTCTTGGATCTCTGGTTAAGAATCCTTCTTTCTTAACGGCTGGACGGAACTCCGGTTTGATTCTGCAGATCGCTCTTGCAACCGCGTGACGGATCGCTCCGACTTGTCCGGTGATTCCTCCTCCGCTTACGTTCAGATTCAGATCATACTTGTCTTGAACGTTCAGAAGAGAAAGAGGACGAACCGCTTCTTCGATAATCGCTTTACGGTTTTGAAGATAATCTTTGATGTCTTTGTGGTTTACGGTGATTTTACCGGAACCTTCTTTGATTTTTGCGCGGGCAACGGAGGTTTTTCTTCTTCCTACTGCCCAGATTTCTTTTGCGGGTGCCATTCAGGTCTCCTTAGATTTCCAGTTTCACAGGCTTTTGTGCCTGGAGGTTGTGTTCAGCACCCGAGAAAATTTTGCAATGGGTGAGCATTTTATCTCCGAGTTTGCTTTTTGGAAGCATTCCTTTTACGGCCTCGTAGATCACCTTTTCAGGTTGTTTTGCGATCAGATCTTTGAAAACGGTTTCGGTCATCCCACCCGGATAACGAGAGTGATGATAATACATTTTCTGAGTTTCTTTGTTACCGGTTACTTTCACTTTGGAAGCGTTGATAACGATGATATTGTCTCCGCAATCTTGATTCGGAGTAAAAGTTGCTTTGTGTTTTCCGCGAAGTCTTGCGGCGATCCCGGAAGCGAGTCTTCCTAAGGTTTTTCCTTCGGCATCCACTACGAACCAGCCTTTTACGGCATTTTCTTTCGTAAGAGAAGGAGTTTTATGCGCTTTTGATAATACTGACATGAAAAATCGTCCTGTAGGAGCCAGATTTTCGCCTTAACCCCCAAAGTCAAGAAAAAAGAGCCAAAGTACCGGAAAGAGGCCGTTTGAACCTGTTTTTTGGAGTTTGTGGGAACTCATACATCGCGGAATCTTTACGACTAATCAGAGATTTCCAAAATGTAGGAACTCATACGATTCTCCACCGAAGGAGAAATACCGAACTCCATAAACCGAATCGGTCGCAGGAGTTCCCACAAAATTCTACTTATTTGCAATCCGCTTTGAGCTGAGTAGAAATCGTAAGTTCTACTTCCGACCAAAGTTTGGTGACTCCGTCCTTTCCTTTATGCAAATCCTTGCATACAAGGTTGAGCGCATCGACCGCAGAAAGCGCTTTGAAATCGCCGAGTTCCAGTTTGGAATTCGCTTCCAGGCGATTTCCTTCTTGGATCGTAAAATTTACGTCCAACTTCTTGGTTACTCCGTTGAATTTGAGTTCGATCGCGCCCTTTCCGGAAGTTTTGTCGGAATTCAACTCCACGGAAACGACCTTGCCCTCGATCTTTCCATTCTTCTTCAAGGGATAAAAGAATGCGGACTTGATCTTAGCGTCTCTGTCGTTGTTCCCCGAATTGACCGTGTTCGGATCGATCGTGAATTTGATTCCTTTCAAGACCTTTTCGAGAGAATTTCCGGCCGTAGGTCCGACCACTTCGATCTTGTCAAAGGAACCTCCGACCCCGGTCTTTTCCGTAAACTTAAACGCCTTCCAACCGAACTTGGTGCTCGCGTGATCATACGAGTAATTGCAGGTTTGGTTTTTGGCCGGTTCTTCCGAAAATCCGGCGACAAAAGGAAGTAGGATCAAACAATAGAATAGAATGATTCGTTTCATAGTCTTTCAGACTGACCCGAAATCAAAGAAAGTCAAGGTTTTTGAAGGAAAATTCAATTTTGAAAGAATCGGAAATCATCCGCGTCCTCTATCCGCCGGGAAACATACAGACTGACGACTGTTATCTGGACGAAGAAGGTCGGATCTTCACCACCGATACGATCTGCGAAGGAACCCATTTTAGAACGGAATGGAGCGGCCCGAAAGAAATCGCAAAAAAACTGGTGGAAGTCAACGTCTCGGACATCGCGGCGGGCGGCGGAGTTCCGACCCAAGCCTTTCTCAACTTGGGACTCAGCGCGGCTTGTTCCAAGGAAGAATGGATTCTCCCCTTTTCCGAAACCTTGCAAAAAACATTAGAATCTTATAATATTACACTTTGCGGCGGGGACACCTATCGATCCCCTTCTTTGAATCTGACTTTGACCTTGGTCGGAGTTACGACGCAGGCTTGGAAACGATCCGGAGGGAAGAATGGGGATTTTTTATATCTCACCGGTTCCGTCGGACTTTCTCAACTCGGTTACAAACTTTTAAACGAACGTCTGGAAGTTCCCGAACCTCTCCGAAGCCGAGCCCTAGAAAGACATCTCACGCCCAAATCGAGATTGAACGTCGCGCGGGAACTTTCCAAACACTTTCAAGTTTCCTGTTGTATGGATCTTACGGACGGGCTTTTGCAGGATCTTCCGAAACTCGCTTCTTCTTCGGAAGTCGGATTAAAAATCGAATTGGATCGGATTCCTCTTCCCGAAAAATCCTCGGGATTTCTCAGTCTGGAAGAAGCGCTCGGTTCCGGGGAAGAATTGGAACTTTTATTCTTAAGTCCCGAGGTTTTACCGAACACGTTAGGCGGAATTGCTTTGACGAAGATTGGAACCGCAGTGAGCGATTGGAAAGGCGTAAAGTATTTTAACGCGTCCGAAACGGAAACGACTTTCCGTTATCCTGGCTTTGAACATTTTTAAGGAAGTATGAGGTCGTTTGATTCGCTACGCCGACAAGGCATAACCGGACGAACTCGTAAAAGCCGTCACAAGTATTCGCCGCTTCGAATCAAAGCCGATCAAAATCCGAATCAAACATTCTTGATTGAGAAGATTCGATTCGGATGTTTTATTTGTTAAATCGGCTTAGGAAATATCAGAGATATAAACCGAAACCGAAAATTCCGATCTGATTTTTAATCGGATCCGATGAAACTTTTCCGATTCTAACTTCCGCGTGAGATTGTTCTCCTTCCAAGAAGATATAACCTCCTCCGAAGTTCACTCTCAAACCGAGTTTCGCGTAACCGCGATAAGAATAACAATTTCCGGAACAACTACCCGCACCGATTCCCAAGGCGAGATACGGATCGAACGTTTTGCGGGGTCTCGCATGAAACGTCGGGCCTATATCGAGATAAGTGATGCTGTCTTGAATCTTCGCAGCCGAGCCGGAATCCAAAGCGCTGAGCAATAAGATCGTGGTCAACGAAGACGAGGAAGAAGACGAAGAAGAACTGGAACCCGTCATACTTTGAATGAGTAAAAGCGGCAGTAGTTGATCCGTCGGATTGGCTTTCGCTTTTAAATCGAAAACCGTGTTCGACATACCGAACAACAAACCGAAATTACCGGGAAGATATTCCGCGTAAAATCTTCCGTGATATGTCGAACCCGAATACTGCTGTTTCGAAGAACCGGAAGAAAGAAGCAAGGGAAGCAACAAGTTCGAAGAAGAGCTGGACGAACTTGAAGAACCGGAAGTCAAAAGAAGGGGTAAAAGCGCGGAAGAACCGCTGCTTGAGGATTGTTCGGAATACGTCGCGCTTCCCGCTCCGAATCCGTATTGAATCGACCAATTGCTATTTTCGTAGTTTCCGCTTGGACGATTGTTCGTGTTCCCGGAAGACTGATTGTCTTGAGCCCCGAGCTCGATCACCAGAAAGCTTGCAACTAAAGTGAAAATGAGTTTCAACAGTTTCATTGTTTTCCTACTATTTTATTTTTGTCAAAAGTAAGAAAACGATTTTCGATTCGCAATCAATAACGGATTTTTTAACAAAAGATTTCTTCGAAGAATGAATTCAAAGATTCAAAAATTATTTTTTATTGATACGATCGATGTCCGTCTTTTCTGGTAAGAAGAATATAACATTTCGCTCCAATAAAAAGGTGAGTGATCTTTCATTCTATCTTTATCGGGAAGGAATCAATTCTCAAAAGTTTCCGGCGCGCGATGCGCTCGGACACAATTTCTCGAACGAACGGCTTTCGTCACGAAACTATATTCAATGTTTAGAATATTCTTCCCTGCGAATATTACGGAACAAACTTGGACGAGCCTAGGATCAAGCCGAAACTAAAAGTTTCGATCTGATCCGAATCGATCCTGACAATCTACTGTTCTACACAGTACAGTTTTTTGGAATTCCCACAGGAATCACCGGCGCCATCGTCGATGCTGATCGGAGTAGTTCCATTTGCGGTCGCAGTCGCTCCGTTTCCAGTCGTGCTCGTAAAAGTCGAACAGGTATTTGCGGATTCCGCCCAAGTCCAAGGCCCGGTTCCCGTAACGGTGATTCCGGTCCAAATTCCATCGGCGGCGTTTCCGATTCCCGCGATCAAAGGAAACGGAAACTTTTTATTGATGTCCGTAGTTCCGACCCAAGTCCGGTTGTTCCCCGCTTGGAAATAAGAAACCTTGGACTTCAAGGGCCAATCGGTTACGCTCGGATTTCTCGTCGTTCCCACCCAAAGAAGGGCTTTGTAAGTTCCGGTCGAAGGTTTGTTCGCATCCGCGTTACAAAACGCATCCGCAGAAGTCACGGCGGCCGATTCGTCGGCTCCGAAATTACCGTTATGCGTCGATGCCGTAACGAAAATTCTTCTACTGATGGGAGTTACGGGAGCCGGTGTGTCGGCTAACGCGATCGGATAAGCCGGACAATTCGCAGTCGAACCGACGGTTGTGTTCGTGTTTCCGGCCGTCGTAGTATCTCTCCAAGTGTATTTGTATTCCACGCCGAGAACCCGATTGCCGCTCGCACTCGCGGGAAGATTGGTAAACCCGGAATATTTCGTAAACACCACGTTGCCGCTGATCATCGTATAACTATAACCGGTGGAATTCGTGGCCGTTTGTGTTCCGGTCGGAACCAGATTGCCCGCGATAAAATCGGAACCGTCGATCGATCTCGTATCCGCGATCGAATACAACTTCACGCTACCCGGAGAAATATTTCCGGTCGTCGGAGCGGAACCGGTTGGATACAAGGCAGTATTCGGATTTCCGGAAGTGTATGTGCGGTTCCAAGTTGCATCATATTTTCCTAATGGATATCCGCCTTGCAGGGTCACCATATTGTCTACGATCGAATTTAAGAAATTGCTAATACTCACCGAGGTCCCGCAGATCGAGGTAACGCTTCCTCCGCTCGTGGAGGCCACGTCCTTCAAAGAATAAACCATATCGTCGCGCCCGAGGTTGTTCGGTGTATTCAACAGCTGATTGGTGAGAGTGGCCGTTCCGATATTCGCGAGAGTTCTATAATGAGCGACCTGACCGCTCGTCGCCCACTGCGTCGAACTTGTGATTTCTCCCTTACAGAAAACTTCCGTTTTGGTATGAAAGTTGGTCAACGTAACGCCCGTATAAACGCTCGAGTCTATACTTTTAGAAACGTCGATCGTCGCATAATCGTTGCTTTGCGAATTGAGGGCCACGATTCCGTATATCTTCGTGTTCGCGCGATCGGCAAAAAGATTCAAGATGGAATTGATGCTCGCGGTTCCGGTCGCGCCGGTCGTAGTGTTTCTCAAAGAATCCAAGAAGTCCGTGTAGGTTCTTCCCGTTCCGAGAACCGGAGTTCCCGAACTTCCCGCGTTGTAATACAACGGACTTGCGGGAAACGTAACGGAACGATTCGCGGGGAAAGAACTCGGACTATCCAAAGGTCCCCAAGGAACGGACGACGTTCCTATGGAATAGTTATAACTTTCCCAGTGATTGTACATGTCGCCTTCGTCGGTGATGATGATGACCGCAGTGGGAACGGAACTTCTTCCCAAACCAACCTTCTTACTCCAAGCGTTTTGATTTGTGCCGTTGCAAGGATCTTGAGCGGCGACCGAAGTGATCGAACATTTGTCTCCGTTTGTAGTTCTTCCGCTCGAAGAACAATACGGCTGAGAAGAAGTACATTTCGAACCGCCGGAACTCGAGTTCATCAGCGCTCTTGTGGCCATAAAAATCCCGGACTCGAACTGGCTTCCGTTGTTGCCAATGGCGTTTAACGTGTCCGTGAACGTGGTCCGATCCGTGGAAGAACTTACGTCCAACCATTCTCCCGTATCTCCCGAAGGGGATTGAAGTTTCCAACTATCCGTGGTGATCACGGAAATTCTCGCGTCCAAGCCGAGGGTGGCAACACGATCGAAGAACGCGACCATCTTCGCTTTGACCGCGGTTTGAATCGGAGTCATCGTATCCGAGTTGTCGATCACAAAAAGAAAGTCCGCTTTCGGAGGAGCCTTTGTAGGAAAGGTTTCTCTCCACGTACAGGAAACGTTTCTTAAATCGGGAGGAGAAGAACCTCCTCCGCCCAAATTTCCATCGACTAACGACGAATAGGCGTCCCAAGCTCCCGCCCGTACGACCGTAACTTCGTATTTCGTATCCACCGTGGAAGTACAACTGCTTCCCGTTGCGGTCACTCGAATCGTAACGATAAACGAAGTGTCCGTGGAAGCGTCGATGGTGGTTCCGATCGACTGAGAATTATCGTTGAAGACCTTTCTTTGGATTTCGTTACGAACCCATTCCGTACTTCTGGATTGGGACGTTTGAAGAATAAAACGCGCGGACTGAACTCCCGAGTTCACCGAACCGAGAGTGATCAAACTGTAAGACGCGAACGTAGGACTCGGAGGCGGAGATTCCGCGGACGTGGAATCGTTCGCCAAAAAGGAAAGCAATGTGTTTAACGCGAGCGTCGGACTGTAATTGTCCGGAACCGAACAACTGGAACCGCCCGACTTCGTAACGATAAAACCGGAAATGGATTTGTCCTTCCCGTCGTCGAAACAGTTACCGATCGCAAGAATCGAATTCGACGTTCCCGAAGGGCATCCTGCCACCAGCCCCGCCGGAAGAGTGATCGGAACTCCGGTCGGAGTTTGAAAGACGTTTGCGAGTTGTTCGCTGATTCCGAAAAGGGTGTAACTCGCTGCGTCGCTGACTTTTTTACAAGAGACAATCGTAAGTAAAAGGATAAGAACGAAAAAAGGATGAAATAAGAACTTAACTAGAATTCGGGGAAAGAGTTTGGAGGACATTGCTTGAGTCATACGATTTTCAAATCCGATCTTTATTATTGTATTCTAACCTTCGACGACAGAATCGAAATCGTTCCTACCTTTTTCATTCAATTTTTTAATCCGAAACGTTAGTTTCCTTCGATTTAAACGTCGAAAAGGTTAATAATTTTTTTCGAAATTTTCGGATTGGATTGTCAACGACATACGGACTCCGAAAACCTGTTTTACTGAATTATAATATATGAAATGGAATAAGAATGAAACGATGTCGTAACGTCCCGTCCCTTTCAAGCGGATTTGAAGTAGAAATTCTCCCCTATTTAAACGAAATGCCTCAAATCAAAACGAATCGTATCGTTCGTATTCTAAAAACGAGATCGATCGAAACGATTATTTGTTTTCTTTGTGTCATCGTATCCGGGTCCTGTTCGAGTTTCTCTTCCAACTTCAAAGATTTTACGAATTCATCGGCGTTTCAAAAATTCTGCGGATGTCCTCCTTCCAAATTTGCGGAACCTTTGGCGAGCGGATCCAGAGAGGAAGCTTTGGGTCGTTTGCCCGAAGGGGCCTTGGACGACATGGGAACTCCGGATTATCTCGAAAAGGTTTACACGGGAATCAAATCCGATTTCGAATTCAGCGGAACCAAATTCGACACCGTTGCGGACGGACTTGAAACCAAAGGGATCGCCTTAAAAAGAATCACGGATGAGAATAAAAAGTTACGCGAAATTCTTCTTTCCATCGACGGCGACGTTTCGTTTCCGAGCGGCAAGGCGACCTTAACTCCGGCCGCGAAACTTCTGATCGAAAAGATCGCGGACGCGATGAACGCTTATCCCGAAACGAAGGTTCGAGTCGGAGGACATACGGACAGCGTCGGTTATTTTTACGCGAACCTAACCTTGAGTAAGGCGAGAGCGAATTCGGTGAAATCGGAATTATCCAAAAAACACAATCTTCCCGAAAATCGTTTCGGCGAAGTCGACGGTTACGCGGATAAGTTTAAGATCGTAGATACGATGCTCGCGGAACCGAGAAACAGAAGAACGGAAATCTACGTCGGCACGGTCCGTCTCGTTCTTTGATAAACGAAGTGAAATCATAAAAGGAAAAATTCTTTGAAAAAGATCCGTATCCTAGTTTTAAGTATTCTAATATTCTTATTTACGAATTCTCTGATATACGCGCAGAACGAGACAAAACCTCCCGCAAATCCGGGAACCGATCCGAACGCGAACGGAGACAAACAAAATTCCGCAAACGCTACGAACGCCTCCAATCAATCGATGCAAAAATATCTGGAAGCGTTCGATCACAGACTTCGGTTTAGAATCGGGGCCGGTCTTGGAGATCTAAGCCCCGCGATTCTCGACGAAACCGGACCTTCTTGGCTGAAAAATTCCCTGTTCAGACAACTCACCGATCCTGGCGCGCCTCTTGCGATCCCTTATACTTCTTCCAAGAACCTGGATATATTCACGCAACATTCCGATATTTCGTACGGATGGAAGAATAAGATCGATCTTTCCTTCAGCCAAGACAGCGTCTCGGGAAAATACGGAAGGGAGAATCCGGCTTCGGTGAACTTCGTATCTCCGAGAACCGATCGATACTACGCGTCCGCGTTCGAAGGAAAACGTTTGATCAACTTCAGAGGAGTTTCGCAAACGTTGCGTCTTTCCTACACACATCCGATCTTAAGTTGGTTGATGATCGGACCTTCGATCGGGATCCACAGATATTCGGAAAGAAACGAAATCAGTTTCGGTTCCTATTCCGTCACAAGAGAAACCGCTTCGAATCCGAACCAAATCACTTGGAGCATCGGAGGAAGCATTAACGCCGATTATACGATGTCCGGAATTCTTCCCGGGATTTTTATCAAAGCGAAAATTCTTCCCTGGTTGGAAATCCGTTCCCGTTTCGAACTCTTGAGCCGCAAAGGAAACTTTTCCCTTTTCGGTTCCCAGATTTTGGATCAGGCGAACGCGAGCGGACAACACGGTTATTTCGCTTCGGTGCCGGCTTATGGCGGAAGCGCAAAGGACAGCGGAACCTTGTTTATGGTGGAAGCCTCTCTTCGATATTGCAGATTCAGTTTGGACATTGGTCTTCTTCGTCAGGACATCACAAGAAAATACAGTTCGTATTACGGAGACACGTTAGGCTCCATCGCAAGGGCGGATTATACGGCGGGAAGCCAGGGGATCGGTTTTTCGGAAATGTCCTCAAGCTACAAACAAACCATCAACGAGGTTTATGTGATGCCCGGGGTTTCGTTTCACATGGAAGACTGGAAAATATATTAATATTTTTGAATATTAGATTCTTCCCTATCTTTTTTTAACCCAGGAAATCAGACTCCAGATCAAAGGCGCTCCGTGCAGATACAAACCGGGGAGCCAAATCGGAACCGAAAGAAAATCGGGTTGGTTGTATACGAAAAAACCCGCGTTTGAAATCAGGGCCTCCGCGCCGGTTCCGCAAACCGCAAGCAGAACGGAAAAGATCGCCAAGGGTTTTCTTTCCTGAGAAAATACGATTCGAAACGACCACGTCCCGAGATAAATCAACGCAAGAACGATCGGAGTTCCCGAAAAAATTCCGCTCGCAAGATACGCCGCGACAAACCAACCGAGGCTCAGCGTAAAGTCTCGGATTTCGAATTCTTCGCTTTCCTTTTTAAAAAAAGAGGCCCCGAAATACATTAGAAAAGTTGCAAGTATGAACTGGGGCGCGACCCACCAAGCCTGACCGAAAACGCCGGAATGAAAATAACGCAGAACGGAAAATTGAACGTGGATTTGATCGCAAAGCGCGAGGCCGATTCCTCCTCCGAGAACCAAAAGGATCAGCCTTTTCGGATTTTGAAACGGTTCTGACAGCGTAAAAAACATAGAAGCCCCTTTTTAAAGCGCCGACTCGGGTCAAAATGCCCGTCGCACGCCTGTATCGACCGCTACAAACTACGATTCGGGAGACAAAATTCAAGGTCTTTTTCGGTTTTGTGGGAACTCATACCTTTTTTCTTGCAGGACCGATGTGAACCGATTTGAATTGTTTCATTCGATAGTGAGGAAACATACAAAAATGAAGATACTCAAGTGGACCCTGGGAATCATCGGCGGCTTCGCCCTATTTCTCGTCGTCACCTTCTACGCAGGAACTCCTAAATATGAATACAAACCGACGCCGCTCCACGCGGATTTCGATTCCTATTACCATGAAAGAATAGAAATCAGTCGGAACAAAAAAGCGAGACCCGACAACGAAGAAAGGCTCGTTCGTTATTCTCCCGGCAAAACGGAATATTCCATTCTTTACATACACGGATTCGGTGCGTCCCGAGCCGAAGGCGAGGAAGTCACGGACAAACTCGCAAAGGATTTAAAAGCCAATCTTTACTACGTTCGACTTCCGGGTCACGGAACCAACTTGGAAGATCATAGGGATACGACCTTCGCGGAGATTCTTCAGGATTCGGAAACGGCTCTTTTGGAATCGGAAAAACTCGGTAAAAAAACGATTCTCATCGGAACGAGTATGGGCGGATTGATCTCCACGTACTTGGCCGCAAAATACCCCGATAAAGTTCACGCTTTGATTCTCGCTTCTCCCTTTTACGATTTTACGAGTCCGCTCGGAGGAATTTATCAATTCTCCTGGGGAAAAGAATTCGCGCATCTCGTGATGGGAAAAATCCGAAAGTCCACGGAAGAACAAAAGAAAGAACCGGCCGCCGCGTTTTGGTACAGGGATCAGTATCTCGCCGCGGTTCAAAATCTCTCGGACTTAAGAGAATACGTTTTGGGAACCGATCCGTTTTCCAAGATCACTTCGCCCGTTTTGATGTTTTATTACTATAAAAACGAAAAGGAACAGGACGCGTCCGCATCCGTTCAATCGATGTTAAACGCATTCAAAAAAGTGAATGAGAACGGAAAAGCGAGCCCTTTCAACAAGGCCGTGCGGATCGAACTGGGAAATCACGTATTGTTTTCCAAATACATGAAGAGCGACAAGGATTTGATTCTAAAGGAAGAAGAGGAATTCATCCAAAGGGTTTTCGCTCCTAAGAAGTGATTCCTTTTCCTCCTCTTTCTTTCCGAGAATGGAACGAAATTGTAAACCTCTTTCGAAACGAAGAGGTTTACGAAACCCGGATTATCTTCTCCGCTTTTTAGCCGCGGTCTTTTTCTTCGCGACTTTCTTCTTAGCCGGAGCCTTCTTCTTCGGTTTTACCTTTGCTTTCGCCTTTTTCGCGGAAGACTTTTTAGGTTTAGCCTTCTTCTTTGCCGCGCTCTTTTTCTTAGCGGGAGCTTTCTTCTTCGCGGCCTTTTTAGGAGCCGCTTTTTTCTGAGCAGGAGTTCCCGCTTTTGCCGCTTTTTGAGCGAGAATCAAAGCGCTTTCCCCTAAAGAATCCCAATCTTCTTGGAATTCGACCGGGATCTGAAGCCAGTCTTTCATCGCTCTGTTGTTTTTGGAAGGATCGAAGAGTTTCGCGCCCGGATAACGGTCGAAGATCTCTGCGATCTTTTCCGCTCCGAGTTTAAGAACGAGTTCGCCTTCGAAAAAAGCCGCAAAGGGTTTTCCGTCTAGATTCAAAGTGTTTAAACCGAACCACTTGCCGGGAGCGACTTCCTTGTGTTTGGTTTGAAAGTTATCAGTAAAGGTTTCAAAAAGAAATAGTGACATGCACCAAGAAGAATCTATTTCGAAGAGTTTTCAAGAAATAAATCTTTTCCGTTAATTTAACCAGAGGTTTACGATGCTTGCGCCTTCGATCTTCGGAAACGTCTTCACTTGAGAACGTTGAACAACAATAGTCTCGCCGTCCGAGCCGAGATCCCAAAGAGAACCTCTTAAGAATACGTTGATCCCGTGACTCGCTCCGGACTTGGAAAGTCTTCCGGCCATCGCGTATTTCAACCAAGCCTTTCCTTCTACAATCTTGCCGATGTCCTCCGAACGAACGTCCGGGGGATTCGAAGAACCGTTGTAACCCTTCCAGATCTCGGACATGGCCCCGTTCGGAGCCACATACGAAGGAACCAGAATGAAATCTACATTCTGCTTTTTGAATGTTTCGTAAACCGCGGGATACCACGAATCGGCGCAGACCAAAACTCCGATTCTACCGGCGGGACTTTCAATCGACCTTAGATTCTCCGCCGAAGAAGCGGCCACAAAGGGTTTCTCGTCCCCGATCGGATATATTTTTTGGGGAGAATTCTCCGCCACGGAACCGTCCGGTAAAAACACGAAAGAAACGTTCTTCAAAGAGCCGCTTCCGATTCGGATTACACCGGATACGATCGTCGGTTCGGGAAGAAGAATCGAACCGGCGACGATCGTGATCTTATACTTACGAGCCAAGGACGAAAACGTATTCGAATAGATCGAAAGCATCTTTTCCGCCTTCATACGAAAAAGCGCGTCTCGAACTCCGTCTTCGCCTCGGGCCGAAATCAGATTCTTAACAAAGGAAATCGGATTGCTGAGAACCAAGGTTTGCATCGCGTCTTCGATCTTTGCCGATTTTGCCACCGAGTCTTTTTCATCGGCGATTACGAGCCAAGTTCCCAGGTATTCCGGAAAAACCGCGATCGTTTTTGCATTTAAGAATTTTTCCCGATCTGCTTGCACGAGATAAGAATCGATCTTGGTCAAAAAATTTCGTTCACTCGAGTAATCCCCCGGAAACATCCAGGGTTGAATTCCGAGAAGATTTCCCTTTTGAACGTCGCGGCCCACGGTTTCCATTCTCACCAAACGAGAATCCGTTTTTTCCTTCGAGGGAGAACGGCCCGTGAACGACCAAATCGTATAAAGAATAATAAGACAAAGAAGAACGGGAAGAGAATATCGTTTGAAGGAATTCATGGCTCAGTCGAGCCAGAAAAGAAAATTCATTCAACTCTTATTTTTAAAAACAAAAAAGGCGCCGAAGGTTTTCCGTTGCGGCGCCTTCTTACTTAGATCATTTCCGTTTAAATTGCGTTTGACCGATGAGAACGAACGGAGTCACGTTTCCGTTCGAATGCCTCCGTCTCCTCCGCGGTTGTTATTGCGAACAATCAAAGAGGTTGATAAACCGAAAAGCTCCCGGGTTTTGATTTTGTAGAGCCAACAACAGGATCACATTGTTCTGGATATCGTCTTTCTTTTTGTAGCCGCAAATTGTAAGGAACCCTAACAGAGCGATCGTAAGAAGTAACTTCATTCGTTTCATATTTGTAAATCCTCCCAAGGAACAAATGAAATATTGAATCCAAACAATCGATCCGAGACAGGAACCGGCCCCAAGAATGGAAATTTTTTCTTTACTTGGGTGTAAAAACGCGTCCATACGACTTTTTATTTATACCAAGTTATATTATGATCCTCTTCGCATTATAAAGCAAGAGGCAAGATTCTCCAAATTCGTATATCCTGTTCCAAGTCGTTTCCATCGATCGCAATGGGAGAATCCAGATGAGCCTTACAGAAAATCAATTCCGAAGTTTAGTCGAATCCTTTGAAATCATCAATCTGGATCGGATTAAGTTCGCTGAATTGTTTTTTCTATATCTTAAGGAAAACAGCCCCAAATACGAAGACATCTTTTCCAGACTTCAATTGGAAGAAGTAAGATCCTTTATGGGCTCCGCGAGAAATATCGTGTTGACCGGTTCTCAAAGTATTCCTTTGGAAAAGGCGGTTCATCATTTCGGAATGGAATGTATCAAAATCTGCAACCGAGCCGACGAGATCTTTCTTTTGGAAAGGGGTTGGATTTTCGCGATGGAAGAATGGTTGGGACCTTGGTTTACGCACGAGATCGAAGAAAGCTGGAAAGAAGTTTTTAAGATGATCTACGTCTCCTCCGCCGAAACGCTTCAGTGGAGCTGAGAGAATTTTACTTTTAGAATATTCATTTTTTTTTATCTATTTTTTCGAGTGGAAACGTTTTTCCGCGTATCGTTTTAAACGCAAAAGTCTTTCGCTTCGATTTCCGATCGTCCTTCGTAAACCTCACGCCGATTCCGCAAAATATCGATTCTAAATAAACGCGGTAGAACCTTCGGACGTTTAGAACGTCCGAAGGACTTCGCTTATCAACGAAGTTTAAATCTGGACTTGTAAGTATAAGAAGTATTGAGATTCTCCGTTCCGATCGTTCCCGTAACTTGAACCGTTTCTTCGATTCCGATATACGCTTTGTCTATATCGTTCATGTTCTCCAGCGTAAGTTTCGCGTTATTCTTCGTAAACGTAATATCGAATTTCGGATAAAGATATCCGTTTACCTTATAAGTGCTGGATTGAATTCTTTCGGTCGCGTTTCCGGTCGCTTTCGTAAGCGCGGCGGTCGAAGTCGGATCGATGACGATACTCGCCTGACCGTTTCTTAAAATCTCGCCTTCGATCACGGCCGTTGCGGTCGTGTTTTCGGTTCCTTCCATCAGAGGAACGGTTTGTTTGCAAGACTCGAACACGGTTTTTGCATCGTTGAATTGAGCGCTCGCCGTCGTTGCGGTGGCGCTCATAACCAAGTCGCCGGTCAAAGTCATCTTTCCGCCCTGAGAACAATCCTGCGATTGAGAGATCAAAGAATACGGAGAAACGTTTCCTGTGGAGTAGAATCCTTGTCCGCCTCCGCTCGAGCTTCTCGCGTTGAGAGAAGCGTAGATTCCCGAAATTCCCAAACCCTGAGGTTGAAGCGCCAAAAGAAGAGCCATATCGTTTTTAGAATGGTCTTCGTTTTTGCCGCCGCAGTTCGCAAGAATCAACGTTAGGAACAACGTCGTTGTGATTTTTTGAATCATAGTCGAATCCTCCTGATCAGATCCGAACTCGCCAACGACTCTCGAGGAATTTTGTGCCTAAAAAAATTTCAAAAACGAAGAACGACTCCTCCGGACACTTCTTTTTCCCGAAAGGAAACGTTCAAACTGGGAACCACGTTCCAATTCTCAAACTGATAACCGAGAAACGCGTCCAAAATTAATACGAAAACCAAAGCCGAAACATAGGTTCTCTTTTCCTCTTCGTAAAGACCTCTTTGCATCAATCGGCCGTTCGTAAGAACGACCAACGACGATTCCCAATGAATTCGATTGAGCAAAACCACGTTTATAATTTTAGTATCGTTCGAAACAAAGGCCGCGATTTCGATCGGAGTGGGCGGAATGATTTTGGATGATTTTACGAAAGATTCCGCGGGAGATAAATAAATATAACTTTCGTAAGCGAGAAAGAGTTCCGCAAAGATCAGAAAAAATCCCAAGCTCTTCAAAGAATTGGAATCGTTTCGAACCAAACGAGACCAACCCGGAATCAATCCTTCCGCAAAGACCGCGGTCCCCGATTTTTGTTTTGTGGATGCGGAGAATGGAATTTGCTTTTCTTCTAAAGACTTGTCCGAATCGGATAAAACGGGAACGATTTTCGTTCGATCATTCCGATTCTCCTTCGATTTTATCTTTGTCGGCAGGTCGTTTGAGATGAAAATCCTTTGAACCTCGTTCAAAGAAACCGTTTCTTTTTTTCCGTTTCGATATGTGATTTCGAAGCCGTTCGCAATCGGTTTCACCTCTACGTTTGCAATCCTTTTGCCATTCTTCAGTAAAATCGACTTTGAATCGATCGTAGAAACGAAACCGAGAAAAGCAAAACAAAGAATCAAAAAAACTTTTTCGCGAACGAACGTCATATTTTTTTTACCTTAAGCTGGCACATTTTTAAAAGCAACTCGTTATCTATAACAGATGAATCAGAACACAAAAGATCGAATTTTCGATTTTGACGGTTTGTATTCGAGGAATTACGAAAAAATTTTTCGATTTCTTCTGAGCAAAAACGCATCTAGAGAAGAAGCCGAAGAAGTTTGTCAGGAAACCTTCATCAAAGTTTTGAAACATTGGGATAAGTTCGATCCGTCCAAAGGAAACGAAACCTCTTGGATGATTACGATCGCAAAGAATCTTTTTTTGGATTGGATTAAGAAGAAAGGGCCGATCGAAACAAGAGAGGTGTTCGATTCTCAAAAAGTTTTGGAATCCGTTTCCAAAGAACAAACGAACGCGAACGACGAGGAAGAAATGAAACGTCGTCTTGAAATTCTGAACGAAAGCGTGGAAAGTCTTCCGCATTTGGAAAAGAATATCATCGTTCTTCGTTTTTTGAGAAAACATACGATCAAAGAAACCGCGGAGTTATTGGGAATATCCGTAAGAACCGTAAATCGAAAGACATACGCGTCCTTGACGGTTTTAAGAAGAATATTAAAAAAATCGAATTTAGAATTCGAAGGATTATAGGAGGTCGCAGATGAAAAATGATTCGGATTCAACTCGAAGAGAAAAAATGCAAAAAGCGATCTCCAACGAAATGACTAGAAACGAACTCGGTGAATTTCTTTCGGATCCGAGCGCCCGAAAAGAATTCTTCGAATTGATGAAACTCAAAAACGAAATCGGTCTTTTGAACGAACAAGCGAACACACATTCCAACGTAACATACGTATCTTCGTTTCGATCAAAGCGGAAAATTTTCGATTTTAAAAATCCGCTCTTGGCCGCCGCGAGCGTTTTGATTCTTTCCTTACTTGCGATTTATTTTATGTTCTTTCGATATCATAGGGACGGGTTGTCGATCTCCAAATCCGTCACAACCGGGGATTGTTTCGTAGATAGGAATCCGAACGGAAAAGAGATTCTTTTTAAAGCGGGGAAGAATTCTTTTTGCGATTACAAAACGGAAGGTGATCTCGGTTTGACGTTGCGTTTGCTACCGAATTCCGAGTTTTCCGTTTTTCAAAACGAAGACGAAGCGGATCTAAATCTGAATTACGGAATCGTTTTGTTTACCACGCACAAAAATCGTTCTTCTTTGAGGATTCGTTCCAAGGTGAAGAATCTTTCCTCCGAACTTTTGGGAACCACCCTTGTTTTGATCGCGGATCCTTCTGTAAAACGATATCAGATTTTGGTTTTGGAAGGAGCGATTCGAGTGAAAGACCCGAACTTCGGCGACGCGAAACCGGAAGTTCGAGTCGGTTTCGAAGTCGTAAAGGACGATCCCGCAGGGACTCAAAGCGCATCCGATTCCAATCAGTCGAAGATCCAGATTTCAAAGATCGAACCGAACACATTCATAAAATATAAAATTCTTTCAGAGATTTTCAAATCGATCGTCGACGGCAACACGAACGCAAACGGAAATCCAAACGAAAGTCACGATGAAAAAACGGTCTCCATTCTCCGGAAAGAAACCGGATCTGCGGAATCGAGTCCGATCTTCAAAATCGTTCTGAAAAACGGAAAGAACTTCCTGGGTTCCGTGGAAGAAACGGATCGTTTCTACATTCTCACGGACAAAGAAGGAAAGAAATTCGAAATCGACAAAAAGGAAATCGAAGAACTGGAACTGATCCCTCCCGAAAATTAGGAAAAAACATTCGTATATTATAATTTTCTACTAATTACCGGAATGCTGATCGGAGGATTGCTCGCCTTACAGACGAAAGTGGTGAGTCCCGTGGAAACCAAGGAAACGAGAAAGATCTGATCCGCACATTCGTTTACGGCGTCCTTTTGATACATCTTTTTCTCGTCGATTCCCAGCCCGTCCGGAATCAAAATCGTAAGCGTCAAACCCGCAACCGCGCTGGAATGAAGCGGTTCCGGTTCGTTCAAGGCCATGATATAAACCAACTGACTGAGAAGCAATCGGTCCGAAATGATTTGTTTGGCTTCGACTCCGGTGATTAAACTCGGATTGATATTTACGTATGCGCAATTGAATCCGAAGAGGACGAAAAAGAAAAAGGTTCGACCTGTTTTTAATGAGAAACGCATTACGGAATTCCGAACATGCGAGTTTAAATTCAACCCGCGTATTTTAGACTGTTCCCGAAAAAAACGAAGTCAAACCATTTTCAAAAAGAGAGGCTTAGCGCCTCTAACACTTAGTATTTAGGCCAGTCGATCGCGTCGTCTTTGAAAAGCGGGCTGAATCCGAAAAAGATCAGTTCGTTTTCTTCGAATTGAAAGATCGCGTTGAGTTTATCGGAAAACGCGGTGATACCGTGAACGTGATCTTCGTCGTCGTGGTCATGATCTTCATGATCGTGTTCCTCGTCGTCTTCTTCGAAATCGAAGATCCCGTTTTTACTTAAGAGTTCTCGAATGCTTTCGATCGATTCTCCGATGATCGGTTTTCCGAAAAGACGAATCGAAGGATTGGAAATGGTGATGGAATACAATCGATCGCCTTCGTCCTTATCGAATTCGTATTCCGATTCCGCGGAAAAATATTCGAACCCTGTCGAAATGGAACCTTCGTAATCGTAATCGTAAACTTCGTCGGGTTCTCCGAGCTTCGCCTTTACCTCTTCTTTGGACATTCCGAAATAAAGACCGTTTAATCCCTTTCCGATTTCTATGTTCACATTTCCCTCCTTCGAGTTTGAAAATCGAAAACGATTCTCGGACCCGATTAAAACACAGGCTCTTTGAGACGTCGAACACTGACAACCTCTTAAAAAGTCGAGTCGTCCTGAAGTTTGAGATTTTTTCTAAGGTTTCTAAATTCGTTATGATTGCGATTCCAATAATCGCTTTGTATCGTCGCGTCCAAGGTCGCGTATGTAGTCATCAATCTTCCGTTGAAGTCCCGGAAGGTTTCCTCCCAGGCGAGAATTTTAAACGGAAATGAAGACTCGGCCCGAATCTTCAACGTTCTTTCCTCTTCCAAATACCAGATCGTATAAACGAACGAATCGTCCTGTTTTTGTCTGGAAAGAACGGCCCTCAAGGGTTTCAGTTCTTTGTGATTGAGTCTTACGTGAAAAAGTCCGGGGATGATTTTTAATTCTCCGGTGGGAACGTTTTCCGGATTCAACCGGATTCGATTCCAAATTTCGTCCTCCAGGATTTCCTTTTCCAAAAAGAATTTTCGATCCCCTTCCGTTTCGAAATAAGAATAGGATTCGATTCTATATCGATCGTTGTCCAAATTCAATTGTGTGAATACGTTTCCGCACCATTCCTGAGAAGACATACTCTCCTTAATCGTATTAGGATTTTGTTTTGTATCCAAAGGCGTGAACACGGAAAGAGTCATCGAATAGGCGTAGATTCCGGTCACGAAATTCTTTACAAAATTGAGCTTCAACACTTTGGCCCGATCGGTTTCGTGTTTCTCGGGCTCGTCCAGTTTGACCTGTTTGGTTTTGGAAAAATCTTCCGTGACGAACAATAGAATCGCCTTGCCCGTATGATTCTCGCCGTATCGAACTTGGTTTAAATTGTAAGAGGAGATTTCCGCGGTTCCGGATTCCCAATACGCTCGAAATCTTTCTTTGGGGTCGTCGGAGAATGGGGTCGGAGGACCGGCCTTTTTACAATCGAACAAAAATCCGAAAAGAATCAGGATGAGCGCGAGTCGGTTCATGGATCTTAGAGCTTATCTCAAAGGAGGAACTCTTCAAGAACTTTCGTTTGCC
Organism: Leptospira kmetyi serovar Malaysia str. Bejo-Iso9; assembly: GCF_000243735.2. Taxonomy (NCBI): domain Bacteria; kingdom Pseudomonadati; phylum Spirochaetota; class Leptospiria; order Leptospirales; family Leptospiraceae; genus Leptospira; species Leptospira kmetyi. The sequence goes on from NZ_AHMP02000003.1 coordinate 1,991,529, forward strand.
TTCGGAGATTTGTCGGAGGTACGACGGATACCGTACTCGGGATTTTAGTTTACAAAAGTTGAATTTTCTGTTAGTGGAAAGTTCGGCGATGGGGCCCACGAGCCCACCTCCACCTCCCGAACTCGGGCGGGGGCTTTCTTGTATTACGGAAAGTTTGTCGGAACTACGACAAAACCCCGCGCCAGCGATCGGAGCGATGCACTCACAAACGACCCATGGGAAATGAGTTTGAGTTAACGCAGCCGCCTTGCGGCCGAAGCGAACGCGAAGTCGCGGAAGAGCGCGGTCCTTTCGATTGAAAATCGAAAGGAGGCGCCCGTTTTTGTTAAGCGAAATGTTTTTTCCCGGCCTCGATTTTAGGAAGCGCTCAATAGCTAAGATATTGCAAGGCGCCGATGGCCAAAAGATTTCCGGGAACGAGCAAGAACCAACCGAGCGCGACCATAAAGAAACAGATCACCACGATCACGGTTACGCCCACGCTATAAGGCGCGGAATGATTGCGGGAAATTTCGCCTTCGTCGCTACTCATAAAAGTCGCGATTCCGATTCGCAGATAATAATAAAGCGCGAGCGCGGAATTCATCACGCCCCCGATCAAAAGAATTCGATTCATCAGATGTTCTGATTCTGCGAGTTTTTGAAAGAGAAACAACTTCGCCCAAAATCCTCCGAACGGCGGAACTCCCGCCAAGGACATAAAGAAGATGTTGATCGCGATCGCGGTGAACGGTTTCGCCCCCGATAAGGATTGAATCGAAAAGAACGTTACTTGTCTTGTTCCTTCTTCGAGATATGCAAGAATCGCAAACGCTCCCAAACTCATAAAAGAATAAACGATGAGATAGAATAAAACTTCTTCCTTGATTCCCGCGGAAATCCCGGCGACGATATAACCCGCGTGAGCGATCGAGGAATACGCGAGCATTCGCTTTAAATTTTCCTGTTTTAATGCGAGAAGGTTTCCGTAAACCATCGACAACAAAGCGAGAATTCCCGGCAACCAAGCCCAGGTGCTGTCTTCCAGCGGAAGCGGAAGTTTAGAATAAAGAACGAGCAACAATCCGATCGAAGCCGCTTTCGCCGCGGTCGACATGTAGCCCGTAACAGGAGTCAACGCTCCTTCGTACGCGTCCGGAGTCCACGCGTGATACGGAAACAATGCGATCTTAAACGCGACTCCCGTGATGAACAATACAAGTCCGATCTTCGCAAAATTTCCCTGATAACCCGCGATGAGAAGCGGCTTTAAAGCGACCGAGATATTCGTCGATCCGCTTCCTCCGAATAGGAACGCGATTCCCATCAACATAAAGCCGGAAGAGAAACTTCCCAAAAGAAAATATTTGAGAGTCGCTTCGAGCGAGAATAGATCGCTTCTCGCCATTCCGATCAGAATGTATAAGCAAATGCTCATAAGCTCGAGCGCCACGAACACGAGAATAAAATCCTGTCCGGCGGTCATCAGCATCATTCCGCAGGTCGCGAACAACAACAATGGGTAGAATTCGGGAAATTCTATTTTATGATTCTTTAATATTCTTGGAACGATGGCCGCGGTTCCGATCGCCATGGAGATATAAATCAGATTGAGCCAAAAGGATAAGACCGAGTTTTCGATCTGTCCGCCGAAATAGGTTCCGTTTCCCGGAAATCGAAACGCGGTATAAAACACGCTCGCAAACGCGATGAGAAGAATCAGACCGGAAACGTATCGTACGATCAGAAATTCTTTCGTTTTAAAAAGAACGGACAAACAGATCAGAAACACTCCGCCCGCCGCCAAGATCAACGCGGGAAGAATGGAAAATAAATCGAGAACGTTCGGTATCAAACTCATTTTTGCGCCTCCTCGTCCCCTTCAGGAGAGGTTTCCTTTCCTTTTCGGATCGATTCCGGCAAAGCGTATTTGCTCGGATATCCTTTGAGTCGTTCTTCGTAACGAGCCGGTTCGGTTCCCAAGGATTTGTAAGACGTGATCTTTCTCTCGAAAGGTTTATCGCTCAGATCCTTTTCCTTAAGAGAACGTTCTTCGATCACTTTCATAGATGCCGAATTTAATGCGACTCTCACGGAAGGTTCCAAAACTCTTAAGAAAGGTTTCGGATAGATTCCGATCCAGAAAATCATGATTACGGTCGGAACGAGAATCGCCCATTCCTTGAGGTTGAGATCGTGATGTTCGATCAGATTTTTGGAAGGTTCTCCGAAGATCATTCTTTTTGCGAACAACAAAAGATAACCCGCCGCGAACACGACTCCGGTTGCGGCTAATGCGCCGTATACGACGTTCGCCTTGATGCTTCCGAGTATGATTAAAAATTCTCCGATAAAGCTGTTCGTTCCGGGAACTCCGAGCGAAGAGAACACGGCGATCGCAAAGAACACCGAGAACACGGGAAGCAATTTGGACAAACCGCCCGCCTTCGCGATGTCGTTGTTGCCGATTCTTTCGTGCAACATCCCGAGCATAAAGAAGAGCATTCCCGCGGTGAATCCGTGGTTCAACATCTGAAGCATTCCACCGGCCATACCTTCTTCGGTGAAACTCAAAATCCCGAGCATACAAAAACTCATATGCGCTAAGGAAGAAAACGCGACGACTCGTTTGGAATTCTCCTGTGCCATCGCGATGACGGCCCCGTATATGATTCCGGCGATCGACAAGGCTCCGAGCAGTTCCCTGTATTCCAACATTTCTTCGGGAAAAAGAGGAATCGCCAAACGTATAAATCCGTATAAACCGATCTTCAATAAGATCCCCGAAAGGTCCACGGAACCCACGGTGGGCGCCTGAGAGTGAACGTCCGGCATCCAAGTATGCAACGGAAACAAAGGCACCTTGATCGCAAACGCCAACACGAACGCGAAGAACATAAACAAACGGATGTTTTTCGGTATCTCGGGAAGAAGTCCGGTGGACAATTCCTCGATGACGATCGTTCCCGTTTTAAAATACAAGATTAGAATTCCTGCAAGCATCAAAACAGAACCGGTGAAAGAGAAGATCAGGTACTTGATCGCGGCTTTTACGCGCTGATCCTCTCCCCAAATTCCCACCATAAGAACCATCGGAGAAACCATCGCTTCCCAGAAGATATAGAACAACACTAGATTTCCCGAAAGAAAAACTCCGTGAACGCTCATCTCGACGATCATTAGATAAACGTAAAATTCCCGGATACGATTGGTGATGCTCGACCAAGTGGCAAGTGTCGAGAGAAAGAACAACATCGAGGACATTCCGCAAAGAAGAAGACTGAATCCGTCGAGTCCGATATGATAATCCACTCTAAGATTTCCGGAAACGACGATGTCCCGGATTCTATCCACGAATTGCAAAGAAGCGTTCGACGGATCGTATTCGAAATACAATCCTACGATGATCAAAAACGGAACCAACGTAAACGATCCCGCTACGAATCGTAACCAATAAACCTTATTGGATAAGAATAGGAACGGCACTCCGATCAGAGGTAGAAATAAAAAAATGCTCAGTATATACGGCGGGAAATCCAAGTTACAGCCCCCTCAGTAGAAAAAAGGAAAGAATGACCACGGTTCCCAATACGATCAGAATCGCGTAGTCTACGATGATTCCCGTTTGAACCCTTCTAAGAACCAAAGAGATCGCCACCGCGACCCTTCCCGTTCCCCGCAAAATCAGATCGAGGAAATTTCTTTCCACGTATCCAGCTAAGAATTTTCCGAGAAGAAGAATCGGTTCCACGATAAAGTCCCTATAAAACTCATCGATGTAGTATTTTTGGGAAAGAATTCTTTTGATTCCCGTATGCGATTCTTCCGCATCGGGAATTTTTTTTCCGGTTAAGAATACGGTTCTTGCGATAAAAATTCCGGAGATCGCCACAGCGACCGAAACGGCGACCAAACTCAGTTCGATCGTTTCTCCGATTTCATGCGCGTCTAACGATTGTTTGACGATCATCTCGGAAACTTCGGTTCCTCTGAGAAATACGGGAGCGAAGTAACGCGTAAGAACGTTCACTCCTCCGAAGAAAAAATGAGGAACTTCCAAAAAGCCGGTGATCGCCGCGCCTATGGAAAGAATCACGAGGGGAATCGTCATCACGAGAGGAGACTCGTGCAAATGAGAAGCCTTATGCGATGACACTCTGGATTCTCCGTAAAACGCGAGGTAGGTCATTCGGAACATATAAAACGCGGTTAAAAGCGCTGTTACGATTCCGAGTCCGTAAAAAAGAGTCCCGTAAGCATAACTTTTTTCTAATATTAGATCTTTGGAAAAGAATCCGCTGAACGGAGGAATCCCCGAAATCGCGAGCGATCCGACGAGAAACGTGATCCATGTGATCTTCATCTGGTTTTTCAATCCGCCCATATTCCGCAAATCCTGTTCGTGATGTAGAGCGTGAATCACGGAACCCGATCCCAAAAAGAGAAGCGCCTTAAAAAACGCGTGTGTCATCAAATGAAAAAGTCCGGCGACATACGCTCCCGCTCCCATCGCGACGAACATATATCCGAGCTGCGATACGGTGGAATACGCGAGCACCTTCTTGATATCGTTTTGAAAAAGTCCGATCGTCGCGGCGAAGAATGCGGTTACCGATCCGATGATTACGATCCAATGTCCCACTTGAGGCGCGGATAAAAAGATAGGATTGAGTCTCGCGATTAAAAAAATTCCCGCGGTAACCATCGTCGCCGCGTGAATGAGAGCCGACACGGGCGTCGGTCCCGCCATCGCGTCGGGAAGCCAAACGTGCAACGGAAGTTGAGCCGACTTTCCGATCGCTCCGATAAAAAAACAAACAGCCGCCAAAGGAAGAACGTAACGAAACGAAGGAACTTCCGGAATCGCTTCCGAAATCTGAACGAAAGAAACGCTTCCGGTATACCAGAACACGAGCGCGATTCCGAGAAGCATCCCGAGATCTCCGATTCGATTCGTGATAAACGCCTTCATTCCCGCGTTGGCCGCCGACTCTTTGTGATAGTCGAAACCGATCAAAAGATACGAACAAAGCCCCACTCCTTCCCATCCAAGGAAAAGAAGTATTAAGTTTTCTGCAAGTACCAGATTGAGCATCGCGAAGATAAATAGATTCAAATACGCGAAGTAACGGCTGAATCCCGGATCTTCCTTCATATAACCGATGCTGTAAAGATGTATAAGAGATCCGATTCCGGTTATGATCAAAATCATATAAAGCGAAAGCTGATCCACCTGATACGCGAGAGAAACGTTCAAACCTCCCGCTTCAAACCAAGGAAACACGGTCACGATTTCGGGAACCGTTCTTTCCATCGGATGAAATTGAAAAAAAGACAACAAGGCCAACGCGAAGGATAAGAATACTACGCCGGTGGAAATCACTCCGGTAAAACTTCTGAGCCATTTGCCGAAAAGACCGGAGATCAAAAATCCGATCAAAGGAAGAGCGACTAACGCAGGGATTAGATTTGATATTTCCATTCTCTTCCTACCATTTCATCAGATTCATTTCGTCTACGAAACTCGTCTTTTTGATTCTATGGATCGCGATCACGATCGCAAGTCCGATCGCCGCTTCGGCCGCCGCGATGGCCATAACGAAAAACACGACCACTTCCCCGTCGACCTGATGGAGCGCCTTCGAAAAAGTAACGAATACGAGGTTCACTGAATTGAGGATCAACTCCACCGACATAAAAATCAAAACCGCGCTTCTGCGGACCATCACACCCGCGACTCCGATCGTAAAGATGATCATCGCGAGAATTAGAAAATAATGCACCGGAATTCCGGAAATCCAGAGGCTCATACGTTTCCTCCTTCTTCGCCTTTTCCTAAATTCTTTTTTCCGAGTAGAACCGCGCCGAGCACGGCCGCAAGGAGTAATATCGAGATGAGTTCGAAAGGAAGAAGGTATCGTAAGAACATCGCGCTTCCGACAACGGCCGTGTTACCCGAAATCGCAACGGCGGTCGGGTTGGACGTGTTTCCTTCTTTGGGAATCGGAAACGAATATTGTTGATTGGCGTTCGCTCCGTAACCGACTCTTTGCGAATTTTCGGACGGAATCCCGTCTTGAACCGCAGTGATCAAAAGAATCCCCAAGAACATTACAAGTCCTAAATATAATAATTTCTTAATAGGCTTTTCGAAGATAAAGAGCTTCGTGTCGTCCTCTCGTAGCGACAAAAGCATCAACACGAACACGACGAGAACCATAATCGCGCCCGCGTAAACGAGAAGTTGCATCGTCGCGATAAAGATCGCGTTCATCACCGCGTAGATCGCGGCGAGAGAGAAAAAACTCAATACGAGCAGAACCGCGGCCGTGATCGCGTTGGGATGAAAGATCACCCCTAGGGAACTGAGTATCATCACCGCCGAAAACAGAAAGAATAGAAGCAGTTGAGGTTGATCCGTATATGGCATATCGTTATATTCTTAAAATTGTATATAGATGCTTGCGATCACGATGTTCAAAATGGCCCAAGGAATGAGTTTTTTCCACCCGAGGCTCATGAGTTGATCGTATCTAAAACGGGGAAGCGTCCATCGCACCCACATAAAAAGGAACGCGAAAAACAACACCTTGCCCAAAAAGAAAAACAAACCGAGAAGAGGTTGTAATACGTTTCCTTCCAAAAGTCCGAACGGTACCTGATAACCGCCGAAAAACAAAAGCGTCACGACACAACTCATCGTGATCATGTTCATGTATTCCGCGATGAAAAATAATGCGAACTTAAACGCGCCGTATTCCGTATGAAACCCTACGACGAGTTCGGATTCGGCTTCGGCCAAATCGAAAGGAAGTCGATTCGTTTCCGCGAACATCGCCACGACAAAAAGACAAAACGCGATAAAACCCGGAAGTTTGAATATGTTCCAAAGCCCGGCTTGAGACGCGCTGATATCGGAAAGTTTTAACGATCCCGTAAGAATGACGATCGAAACCACGCTCATCCCCAAGGGAAGTTCGTAGCTGATCATCTGGGCCGTGGAACGGATCGCGCCTAACAACGAATATTTGTTGTTACTCGCCCAACCCGCGATGATGATTCCGTAAACCGCAAGAGAAGAGATCGCGAACAAAAACAAGATTCCCGTATCGGGATTTGCGACTTGAAGATCCAAAAATCCAAGACCGGTTTTTTCCGCCAACCAAGGGGGAAGAGGAATCTGCCCGCCCAAAGGAACCACGGACCAAGCCATGATCGCACAAGTCATGGAAATCGCGGGCGCGACCAAATACATGACCTTGTTCACCTGAGTCGGGAACACTTCTTCTTTGGTTAAGAATTTAATTCCATCCGCGAGAGGTTGAAGAAGTCCCCAGATCCCGGCGCGGTTCGGGCCCTTACGATCCTGGATAAAACCCGCAACCCTTCTTTCCGCAAGAGTGTAATACGCGCAAGCGGTGATGAGGATAAAAAAGAAAAGCCCGCTTTTTAAAAGCCAAAATAGAATCTCGTTCCAATTCATGGAGCAGTTCTTCCTCCCGCTGTCGCCGATTCGGAAATCTTATCTTCCTTTCTTCTCCGAGGATGATCCGGAGTCGGTTCCGGTTTGTCCTTGAGTTTTGCGTCGAACTCCGCGCGGAATTTTTGCAAGGCCGGACGAACCGCACCCACACAAGCGTCGGAAAGAGGACAGATGGTCGTTCCACCTTCCATGTTTCTGGACAAGGAAAGAATCAAGTCGATGTCTTGGGTCGTTCCTTCTCCTTCACGAATCTTATAAAGAATGTCCCGAACCCAATGAGTACCTTCGCGGCAAGGAGTACACTGACCGCAGGATTCGTGAGCGTAGAATCTCGCGAAACGATACGTGGTCTCCACGATGTCCGTGCCTTCCGCAAGAACGATGACCGCGCCCGAACCGAGCATGGTTTTGTGGGCCGCCATGGATTCGAAATCCATATTCGCGGTTTTGCATTCTTCCGCGGTGAGAATCGGAACGGAAGATCCGCCGGGAATGATCGCCTTGAGAGGTTTATCGTCCACGATTCCTCCGCAAAGATCATTCACAAGTTCTAATAAAGGAGTTCCTAATTCGATTTCATAAACGCCCGGACGTTTTACGTGACCGGAAACGCTGAAGAGTCTCGTACCCGGAGATTTTTCGGTTCCGATCTTGGAATACCAATCCGCTCCCTTGTCGAGAATATGAGGAACCGCCGAAAACGTTTCCACGTTATTCACAACGGTCGGAGAACGATAAAGTCCCGACACGGCGGGGAAAGGAGGTTTCAATCTTGGATGGCCCCTCCTGCCTTCGAGAGAATTGATGAGTGCGGTTTCTTCTCCGCAGATGTAAGCGCCCGCGCCTTCGTAAAGAATCAGATCGAAGTCGAATCCGCTTCCGAGAATATTCTGCCCCAGATATCCTTTCGCATAGGCTTCGTCGATCGCCTTTTGCATGGTTCTCGCGCCTTTTTGAAATTCTCCTCGGATATAAAAGAATCCCTTGCTCGAACCGATCGCTTTGGCTCCGATGATCATCCCTTCGATGATCTGGTGCGGAAGGTTCTCAATCAGTTTACGATCTTTGAATGTTCCCGGTTCGCCTTCGTCGGCGTTGCAGATGATGTATTTCGGTTTTGGAATGTCTTTCGGAATGAAGGACCACTTGAGTCCGGTCGGAAATCCCGCGCCGCCTCTTCCCCTAAGTCCCGACTTTTTCACCTCGGCGATGATGTCGTCCGGTTTCATCTGAAGGGCTTTTTTCATCCCGTCGTATCCGTGAACCGATTCGTAAAACTCGAGTTCGGCGGACTTAGGGTTGTCGATATATTTCGTGAGAAGTTTCATTTCTGCCATAAGGAGTTCCTTTGTCAGTTCAGGCCGCTTAGAATCTGATCCACTTTTTCGGGCGTAAGTTGTTCGTGAAAATCGTCGTTGATCTGCACCATCGGAGCGTAACCGCATGCGCCCAAACATTCCACCTCTTCCAAGGTGAACTTTTGATCCGGAGTGGTTTGTCCGAGATGAATTCCGAGTTTCTCGCAGAGATGTTTTTCGATCGTATCGTTCCCTTGCAGATAACAGCTCGAGGTTCCGCAGATTTGGATATGATATTTACCGACCGGTTTTTTATTGTAAAGAGTGTAAAACGTCGCGACCCCGTAGACTTGCGCGAGAGAGATCGGATCTCCGAGACGGTCCGCGATGTAATTCATTCCTTCCTGATCCACAAAACCGTGTTCCCTTTGTAGAATGTACAAACAGGGAAGAATCAAGGATCGTTTATCCGGAAACACTTCGAGCATCTTTTGGAATCTTTTTTCGGATTCCGCACTGAACTTGTAACTCATCAGCAGTCCAACTCCCCCGCGATCACGTTCAAGGAACTCATCGTCGCGACCGAATCCGCAAGAAGTCCTCCGCGAACGAGTTCGGAAAAGGATTGATAATACCAGAAGCAAGGGCGTCTAACGTGAACTCTCCAGGGGGATTTTTCCCCTTCGGAAACGATGTAGAATCCGAGTTCTCCGTTGGCCGCTTCGGTCGCCATGTAGTGTTCTCCCGGAGGAACCTTGACGCCGTGCATGATGATCTTGAAGTGATAGATCAATTCTTCCATGTTGTTGTAGACTTTGTTCTTTTCGGGAAGGTAGGCGTGCGGAAGATCCGCGTGCCAAGGCCCTTCCGGAATTCCGTCCACGAGTTGTTCGATGATTCGGATCGATTGACGCATCTCTTCCATTCTCACCAAACTTCTGTGAAGAACGGAACCGTCTTCTCCGACCGGAACGTCGAAGTCCACCTTGTCATACAACATATACGGTTCGTCTTTGCGGACGTCCCAATCCACTCCGGCCGCGCGGAGATTCGGTCCCGAGAATCCGTAGGCGATCGCGTCTTCCGCGGAGATTCCGCCGATTCCTTCGGTGCGTCCGAGAAAGATTTTATTTTTGAGAAGAAGACTGTTGAACTCTTCGATCGCGGGTTTTAATCCCTTGCAGATGAGTTTTACTTCTTTGACGAACTCGGGATAAAGATCCCTTTCCAAACCGCCGATCCTGCAAAAGGTCGTGGTCAATCTCGCGCCCGTCAACTTTTCGATGACTTGATAGATGTTTTCTCTGTGATGAAAGAGATGGAGCATTCCCGAAAAAGCGCCGAGATCCACTCCGAGAATTCCCGTGCAGATGATATGATCCATGATTCTCGAAAGTTCCGAGATGATCATTCTCACATACGTAACTCGATCCGGAACTTCGATCTGCATCATCTTTTCCACCGCGAGAATCCAACCGATGTTGTTCAGCGGAGTCGAAACGTAGTTCATACGATCGGTGCAGACTAGGAACTGATTGTAAGTATAACGTTCTCCTAATTTTTCGAAACAACGGTGAACGTAACCGATGATCGATTCGGCTTCTACGATTCTTTCTCCGTCGAGTTGGATCACGTTCTGGAGAATTCCGTGCGTGGCCGGATGCGAAGGTCCCAAGTTTACGAGAAGATGTCCTTCGGGAAGGTTGGCGAATTTTTGTCCGAAATGTTCGGCCGTTTTTTCGTACATCATTCTACTTTCCTCCTTCCTTTGTGATGTCTTCGTTTACGTGGATCTGAAGAAGGTCTTCGATGAGATAGTCCTGTCCGAATCCTTCCAACGGAAAATCCTTACGAAGAGGATGCCCTTGAAAGTTGTCCGGCATAAGAATCCGATCCAAACTCGGATGTCCGATAAAAGAGATTCCAAAAAGATCATATACTTCGCGTTCGGGCCAGTTCGCGCCTTTGAAAACAGAAGTGATACTCGGTACGGATTCTCCGTCTTCGAGCCGAACCTTAAATTGAATTCTGCTCGAAGCCTTACTTCCCGATCGAAGCAGATAGCAGACTTCGAAACGGGGTTCTTTTTTTCCGAGCCAATCGACCGCAGTTAAGTCGTTTAGAAAATTATAATTGAGTGTTGGATCGTTTTTCAAGGCGGACAATACGGGAACCAATCCCTCCGCTTTTAGAAAAAAAACGGGGACGTTGGAGATCGTCGTTTCCTGCGTATCCAAAAAATGAGGGAATTTTTCTTTTAGGAATCGTTCTACTTCTTCTTTCATCGTACAACCAGGGGTTTATTTCTTTCGTTCAATTCCTGGATTTTCTGCATCACTTCCTGACGTCTCGCTTCCAGCCCCTGGGTTTTCAGTTTCGCCTGTAATTTCAAAAGGGCGTCCAAGATCGCTTCCGGTCTCGGCGGACATCCCGGAACGTAAATGTCCACGGGGAGAATCCGATCCACTCCTTGCAAAACTCCGTATGTATGAAACATTCCACCCGAAGAAGCGCAAGCTCCCACGCTGATCACGAACTTCGGCTCCGCCATCTGATCGTAAATCTGACGAAGCACCGGCGCCATCTTATAAGTAATGGTCCCGAGAACCAGAATCATATCCGCCTGACGCGGTGAAAACGAAGGTCGTTCCGCACCGAAGCGCGCGATATCGTAATCGGAACAAGCCGTGCTCATGTATTCGATTCCGCAACAAGCGGTCGCGAACGGATACGGCCAAAGAGAATAACTTCTTCCCCACTGAATTACGGACTCGATGCTTCCGAGTTGAACCATATCGCCCAGGGCCTGGCCCGGGGCTTTACTCAAATCACTCAATCCCATTCCAAGGCTCCTTTCTTCCAGATATAGTATAAACCAACGACCAAGGTCAGGACAAACACAAACATCTCGACTACGAGAAAAAGTCCGATTCCCGCATTCTTAAATCCGATCAGATTGACCGCGTAAGGAAAAAGGAAAACTGCTTCGATATCAAACAGAATGAATAAGACCGCGACAAGATAAAACTTGATATTGAAAAGTCCTCTCGCATCCCCGTAGTATTGAACCCCGCATTCGAACGTGTCCTGCGGTTTGGACTTTTTTTTCGGGCCGATGAGTATGGCAAGGGTAAGAATCAGAGCGGAGAATCCGACTCCGAGTAAGAATTGAATTAATAAAGGGCCAAGGTGCTCGGGAGCGCTATCCATAGCTACTATTAGACTCCCGTTTGCATATAGCCTGTCAATCAATTTCGCGTTCCATCTCAGGGAACACAAACCCCGATTCCCAACCCGAAAATAAAAATATTCTAAATTAGGATTTCGTTACAATGGCGAATTCCGCCGAACGAAACCCTAAAAAACGGATGGACAAATGGGTCGACTGACTACTGGTAGTAAAGGAACAGAAGGGAAAACGAATTGTCCGCTCCTCGTATCGCATTTACTTTTTCCCGAATCGGGAGCCTTATTTCCTCTTTCCCGAGAATTTTCGGCGCATTCATTCTATTCTTTTTCGTATTCGTGCAGTGTGCTTCCTCGAAAAATTTCATCTTCGGAACCGTATTCGTTCGAAAGGGTTTTACGCCGGATAAAAAAGCGAGACACGTGGTTTTTCCGGTTCAGATTCGAAGCGGCTGGTTGATGAAAAACCAAAACGCGGATCAGAAAAAATTCTTAGAATCCAGAAGTTATGAAAAGCTGGAACTCGCCATTCTCGAATACGGCGGAAAGGTGCAGGACAAATACAACGCGGAAAAACAATACCGCACCGCGTTTGCGGCGGAGAATTCCTTCAGCGAAGAAAAAGGAATTCAAATCGCAAAACAACTCAAAGGCGACGTGGTCGTCTTTACGGACATGACGGATTACGGAACCGCTTCCGGTAATTCGGTGATGGAAGTCACGGTCAAAGCGATGGATGTCGACAACGGAGAAATTCTCTGGAAGGCGATCTACTCGGGGAAAGCCCGAGGTCTTCAGGACAACATCGACATTTCCATTCTCGAGTCCGAAATCTTTGAACATCTTACTGATAAATTAAAAAACAAAACGGAGTAAAAGGAGAAAAACATGGCTAAGGTAGTATTGTCCAGTTTTGCCGAACTAGAAGCCTATACGGGAAAGGAAATCGGAGTATCCGATTATCATACGGTGACACAGGAGCAGGTGAACAAGTTTGCCGACGCGACCCTGGATCATCAGTGGATTCACACCGACCCGGCTAGAGCCGCAAAGGAATCTCCTTTCGGAGGGACGATCGCTCACGGATATCTTACCTTATCCATGGCACCCTACCTCTTATCTCAAATATTAGAATTAAAGAATATTAAGATGGGGATCAATTACGGGATGGAGAAACTTCGGTTTTTAGAGCCCGTAAAAGTAGGAAGCAAGTTGAGAATTAGAGCGGAGTTGATCGAACTGAAAGACCTAAGAGGCACGGCGAGAATGACTCTGAAGATGACTTTTGAAACCGAAGGATCCACGAAAGCGGCGGCCGTAGGAGAGGTAATCTATCTATATCAATTTGCCTGATCAGAAAAAAATTTCTAAAATTGGGTAAAATATGAGTCCTAGACTGATCATCTATATGATCTCGAGAATTCGAGACGAATTCCACAGACACCTAAACCTGGAGCTGAAAGAAAAAGGTTTGGGTCCGTTAACGACCACTCACGCAGACATCCTGTTCGCGCTTGTCAAAAAGAAGAAAGCGCAGATGCAGGAGATCGCGAAGATGATCAATCGAGACAAATCCACGTTAACCGCTCTTGTCGACAAGTTGGAAGCGTTGGGTTTCGTCGAAAGAACGAGAGATCCCGAAGATCAGAGAATCGTCCATCTGGAACTAACGAACAAGGCGTATTCCGTTCGCCCTGTACTACTCGGAATTTCCAGATCGCTCGTAAACAATCTCTACAAGGGATTTACCGAGGACGAAAAAAGGGAACTGGTGCGGCTTTTGATGAAGTTGTATCAGAACCAAAATCCGGAGTCCGCCACGGTGGAGCTCCTTCAGTAAAAATTCCATGGAACCGATCGCTCAGATAACGTCTTGGATTTCCGGTACGATTCTCTTCGTCTTATCGGGACTTCATTTCTATTGGGTGGCGGGAGGAACCAAAGGAAAAAATCGCGCAATACCGGAAGTACAGGGTAAACCGGCGTTTCAACCGGGAAAACTCACCACCGCAACGGTGGGAATTCTGTTATTTCTTGCCGTCTTGTTTCCGATCGGACTCAGAATGCAGGCTCCGTTCGGAATTTTTCGCAATCTATTGGAGTACGGAACCGTATTCTTATCCTTCGTGTTTTTACTCAGAGCGATCGGAGACTTTAAACTCGTCGGGTTTTTCAAAAGAATCCGGGGAACCGACTTCGCAAAATACGACGACCTCTACTATTCTCCCCTTTGTCTTATACTTTCCCTTTTGCTGTTCGTTTCCCGTTTCTAAAAAACCGTTCTTATTTTTCAGAAAGAATTTATTTTCCATTTGATAAAAACCGGGCTTTGATTTCCATTCTTCATCCATGAAATCAAACCACAAATTTTCGGATAAACTTCGGTATCATTTCGACAACTTCATGTCCAGAGGAGGAGGTTCGGTATTCGTAGCGCTGATCACTTTGTTCCTGATCGCGTTCGTATTGCTCTCCGTATTTCGTTTGTTAGGCGGACTGATTTTTCCGGACGAATCGATCCAAGGAAAGGGAGAATTTTTGTGGAGAGTATTCCTGCAGATCTCCGACGCGGGCGCGGTCGCCGAAGACGGAGAATCGAACTGGTTCAATAAAACTACCGGAATTCTCACCGTGTTCCTCGGATTGGTGCTCTTTTCGAGTTTGGTCGCGTTCATCACGAATCAGTTCGATCAAAAAATCCAGGACCTAAGAAAAGGGAAAAGCGACGTATTAGAAAAAGATCATACGATTATTCTCGGCTTCGGAGTTCGGGTCGTGGAGATCATCAAGGAATTGATCGAAGCGAATTCTTCCGAATCGAGAGCCGTAGTCGTGATCCTCGCCGAAGAAGACAAGGAAGCGATGGACGATTATCTTTCTGAAAATCTGGAGGAAAGAAAAACGACGAAGATCATCACACGTTCCGGAACTCCTTCGAGTCTTCATTCTTTGAGAAAAGTGAACGCCGGAGAAGCGAAGTCCGTGTTGGTTCTCAATTCTTCCGGAGAAGAGGACGGTAAGGACGGCAGAAACATCGGGGACGCAAAGGTTTTAAAATCGTTGATGGCGTTAGTCGCGCTTGGTCACGAACGGGAGCTTCCTCCGATCGTTGCGGAACTCTACAACGAGGAAAATCGAATGATCGCCCAGGAACTTTCCTCTTCGATCCAAGTGATGGACGAAAGGAATATTCTCGCCAAACTTCTCGTTCAAACCTCGAGAACCTCGGGGCTCGCGGTCGTATATTCCAATCTTGTGGGATTCGAAGGCGACGAGATCTACTTCTACAAACCTTCTTCGGGTTGGAAGGGCAACGATTATCAACAAATTTCATTTCGGTTTAACGAATCGGTTCCATTGGGTTTTCGCAAAGAGGACGGTGAAATCATTTTAAATCCTTCTCAGGATTACGTTCCGAGCGATTCCGAGGACGCGATCCTTCTCGCGGAAGACGATTCCAAAATCCGTTATTCGGACTCGCCGGTCGCAAGTCCGAAGGACTTCAATCTTCCCAAAAAGAAAAGAAACAACCCTGTCGACAAACAACTGATCGTGGGTTGGAATTCGAAAAGTCCTTTGATCGTGGAAGAATACGCGAAGTTCGTTTCTCCCGGTTCGACGATCGACATTCTAGTCAAACAGATCGACGACGAGTTCAAGTCCACGGTTCTTCGTTTGAAGAAAAAATATCCGAAGATCACGTTACGCTCCTTTCAAGCCGATCTTTCCCAGGAATCGGTGATGAAACGTCTCGCTCCCGAATCTTACGATTCCGTAATATTCTTAGCAGAGGAAAAGGAGAACATAGAGGAAGTGGACGCGCAGACGATTTCGTTGTTGCTTCGTTTTAGACAATACTTCAAACGATACGCGTTCAAAACGGGCAATCAACCGTCTACTCAGCTCATCACCGAAATCATGAATTCCGAAAACACGGAGATCGTTCTCGAAACCGGAGTGAAGGACTTTCTGATTTCCAATCAGTTCGTTTCCAAGATGATGGCTCAGGTTTCGCAGGAACCGGACGTGATGAGAATCTACGAAAATCTTTTCAGCCCGGAAGGAAGCGAGATTTATCTCAAACCCGCGTCCTTATATTTCGATCATCTTCCTCAGACCTTGAGTTTCGCCGATTGTGTAGGCGCGGCTTTAAAACGCGGAGAAACCTGTTTCGGAATTCGAATCGCTTCCGAGGAATTGGAGGAGGAAAACGGATACGGAGTTCACCTAATCCCTCTTAAGGACGCGAACTTTACGGTTCGTCCCGAAGATACTTTGATCGTATTGGCGGAGGATCAATCTTAATCTCGCGTCTTAGGTAGCGAGATTGTCCGACTTCCGCGATGCGTTTAAAACGTGTTCATCGGAAATATTGAATGCGACATTCGTAAAAAAGATATTTCCAAGTAAAAAATCCGTTCTCCTTGTCTGTTCAAAATGGCAAGAAGCGTAAAAGAATCAGAGAACGGATTTTATGAAAAAAGCGAAAACTACGATCCTCCTCATTCTTCTCTGCGTCCGATGTCAGAGCGATAAAATCGATCTCGTAAGCGGCAAGGATGCGATCGAAAGAATTTCCAAAGAGATCTCGGTCATTTCCACGTTCGAAAGTTTCGGCAGTCCTAGAATCAACAATACGACCTGTAACGTCGGCACGGACAACACAACACCTTACGCCGCGCCTATCGACACCAATCCGAATGAAACGTATGCGACGGCGCAATCGATTTCGCTTCAATATCCCCAGTTCTCAAGAGTAAAAATAACCGGCAATATTTCCAATCCGACGGACAAGGATGTTTTCGTTTTTACGAGTAACCTGTTTCTCTTTGGACAATTCTCGCAGCTGACTGGCGCGGCGGCCTGTAAGATCAGCTACGGCGCGGATGAAACGATGAACAATAGTTTCTATCCAACCGGCATCAGCATGCCTCTTACGGTGGGAACGAACGCATTCAGCCGAACGATCGGAACCAATCCTTGGGAAGCCGTATACATAGGTTGCGAGGGAACCACGGGACAGGATTATACTCTGCAAGTGGATTACAACACGACCGGAACCTTTGCGAACTCGAACACGATAAGCGTAGGAATCTCTCCCGCCGGGCTTAACATGTTTACATCCCATCTGATTTTTATCGAAGCGATGGGAATCGAAAAATCGAAAACGTATACGACAGATTCTATGAATCGATGTATCGACGCGATTCGAACCAAAGGTTTTATATTTGCAATCGCAAATTACAACCGAACCTTCTCGCTCTGCGCGAGCAACAGAGCCGCTTACGAAGCGGAAAGAATATTTTTGTTAAGCGAAGACTGCACCTTAAAACCGGCCCAGGTAACGCCGAATAAAATCTACGGCACGGGAGAATGATCGCTCCGGGATACACAGCGAACGGAAGAATCCGCAAAACGAAGCCGAACTCTTGAAACGCATTCTCCTTGCGACGAACGTCGTTTAAGGAACCAATCCGTCCAAATACTTTAGAAAAGGCTGAAGAATTTTATACGACTCGATCGTATTCTTGACGAAATTTTTGGAACACAGATCCGAATCGTTCACCTTTCGTTCCACGATATAACTCGTATATTGGATCAAAGGAAGATCGGGATGTTCCTTTGAAAAACCTTTCGGAGCCGTTTTCAACTTCATGTCGGAAAGACCTTCGAATTCTTTGACGAACTTTTTGTCCTGGATAATCTTCTTTAGAATTTTAGAATCTTCTAAAATAGCTTCCCTCACCGCGCGGAGAATTTTCGTTTCGGGCATATACAAACCGCCCGCGATAAAGGATTCGTTGCCGGGTTGAACGTGGATGTAAAAAAGAGGACGGCCTAAATCTTTTCCCGAAGCGCCGATGCTCGCGCCGAAATTGGTTTTATACGGTTCCTTGTTTTTGGAAAAACGAACGTCCCTATAAATGCGGAAGATACATTTTTTAGGATCCACACCCGTCAAAGCGGGATTCACCTTTGCAAGACCGAAGATCAGTTCCGTGATCAGGTTTTCGAAATCGGTCTTCGCTTCCGTAAACGAATCCTTATTCTTTTCCAACCAGGGTTTGTTATTATTCTTCGCTAATTTTTTAAGAAAGTCGAGAGTCGCGGGATGTAACATGAAAAACCTTTCGCATAAGAATCGTATCGACGGAATCTTCGATCAAGTCAAAAACGAATCCAAGAAACGGAGAGGATCGATACGAAGCGGGCGACCCGACTCCGGCCGCCACGCAGATTTACAAAAAAAGAGCTTCGCGGAATTCTAATAAACGCCCGAAAGAAAAGAATCCAAATCCCGAGCCGTACGATCCGGAATCTCCTCCATCGGAATATGACCCGCGCCTTCGTAAACGGCGAACTTCGCGTTTTTCAAATCTCGTTTCCAATACGGAAAGTATTCGTATTTCAACCAATGATCTTCGGTTCCCCACATTACGAGAGTGGGAGTCGTAACCTCGGCGATTCGTTTCGAAATATCGGGATTCAAAAATTTTTCCCGAGCGATCTGAAATATCTTTGCGATCGCTTCTCGGTTTCCTTCTCTCATGGAAAGATCGATATATCGTTCTTTCACTTCGTCTTTCAATTTGGAAGGATCTCCGTATGCTTGACTGATTCCTCTGCTTACCAAAAAACTCGGGGTCGAAAATTTAGCGACCGGTCTTACAAGTGGATGACTTCCGAACGCGATGAGTTCGGGCAAAGGTTGCGCGTAACCCGCGGCGTCGATCAAAACCATCTTCTCTACCCGGCTCGGATAAGAAAGGGAATAGTTCCAAGAAATGTAACCGCCCATCGAGTTCCCTACTAAATAAAATTTTTCCAAACCCAGACGTTTTCTGAATTCTTCCAAAAGTTGAACTCCTTGGATCGGATCCAAAACGGAAAGATCGCCGTCGATGCCGGTCAAACCGTGACCGGGAAGATCCAAACGGATGATTCTATACTTTCCTTTGAGAGACGCGGTCCAATCGTCCCAAGTATGCAAGGACGCACAAACTCCGTGTAAAAGAATGACCGCCGGCCCCTGTCCTTCGTCTCTGTAATGAAGGTTTACGTTTCCGATCTGAACGAATTCGGATTCGGAATTGGCGTATTTCGATTTCAAAACGTCGATCGGAATCGAACCGATTCCTAAAAACCTGCAGGAACTCAAAAGAACGGACAAAAGAAGAACGACCGTTCTGAACTGAAAACTCGGAATTCGCTTCATAAATTCTCACCTAAATATTTCAAATTTTAGAATGACATATCAATCAGTTTCTAAACGCGTAAAGAACAAATTTACCGACCGGAAAAGATTTTTTCCGACAAGTCTGGGGAGAATGGAAGTTCGGGGGCTTCGTTAAAAAAGAATCAGAGAACGCCGTCTTTAAAGATCGAATCGATTCTATGAAGAATGGAGGTTTCTTTTTCGGAGGAAGAACGGGCGAGTTTCAATTCGGAAACGAGATCGCCGAGTTCCTTGTAAATCGACGTTCCCAGTTTTCTAAAATCGGGAACCCACAACGAATTCAAATCTCCCGGTTCCGCTTTCCAAAGACCTCTTGCGTATTCCCTTCTTCTGGTTTCCAAATCCTTTTTGGAAACGGAAGAGATCAAGTAAGCGTAAAGCGCGTCGACCCATTCTTCCATTCCGGGCGCGGGATTGAATCCGTGAAAACAAGTGAGATGAACCACGTTGCTGAAATTTCTTACGATTCTGATTTCGGTTCTGTGAAAACTGGAAGCGAGAATCGGACAAGCCGATTTGGATTCCTGAGTGTACCAGTTCTTTCTTCGAGAAGGAAGAAACCTCTGATGAACCCCTCTCGTGATCCCGGATTGAAGATGGTTTTGCAAAGCGTGAGAATCGCTCGGATCGTATTCGAGTTTCACGTCGAGAAGCCAAACCTTGGCCCCCTTTTTGCTCAATTCTTCCCAATCGTTATATAAGAATATCTTGTTTCTCGCATATTGCGATTTTGGAATACAGGTCTTGAAGTGTTTCTCCGGAATGCCGGACGCGTCGACCATCTCCTTTGTGAACAAAAAGAAATCGTTGTCTCCGGTGGCGATTCCTCGGGTGAACTTTCCGAATTCGAGCAAGGGAACGTAGTTTCCGACGTTTTCCTTTTCCGTATCCGTTCTTTTTTCTCCCATCTGAATCTTCTTTTCCAGGCGATGAAAGATCGGACTCCATTTGGCTTCGGGATCGGGAAACGGAATCCAATCGGTTTCGATCGATTCCACGGAACCCGCGAGAAGCTTGGACTTATCCGAAAAAAATCCGGGCTTCAACCTCGTCCAATAAAAGCCGGACTTCTTTACTTTATCAGAATTTTCTAATAAAAGAATGCAGGAGCTCGTCACCGCCTCGTCGAAAAGGCTGTCCTGCGGCGAAAGTAAAAAGAGAGAATGCAAAAGACCCGATTCCCGCAAAGCGGACTTGATAAAAATGCCGTAACCGGAATTGAAAAAATCCTGAGGCACAAGAAAGGCCGCCCTGCCTCCCCGATCGATCATATTCAAACATTTTAATAAAAAGAAAACGTAAAGGTTCGCGGTACCCGGCAGTTTTTTGTCCGATCGGCCTTCGAATTGATGGATCAATTCCTTGGAATAATTCTTATCGCTGATCTTTCTGTAAGGAGGGTTACAAAGAATGACGTCGAACTTCTGATCCTCTTTCTGAAGTAAGAAGTCGCGATCGAAAAAGTTTAGTATACTAGTTTTAGAGATTCTATCTTCGAGCGCTTGTCGACTCGAGTTCAAACATTGCAGATCCAGATCGAATCCGAACCATTCCGCGTTTATGTTGGGGAGTTTATCGAGAATACTTTTGAAAAAAATTCCGTTACCGATCGCAGGATCGAGTATACGGTGTATACGTTCCGGATCATCCGAGGAGGTGATTCTCTCGGCACCCAGAACCCAATCTACCAGGAAATCCGCGACCCTTTCGGGTGTAAAAAACTGTCCTAGATATTTATTCTTATTTTTTCGATTTACCTCTGGTGACATCTATACCGTGCAATTCCGATTCTTCGCCGTTCAAACGAAATCGTTTTTTTCTGCTTACAAGCCTCGAGCTTTTAACATCGATTAAAGACAAAAGTTTCAGAACCTGAGAAGCAAACAACCAGTAAATTATTTACCCTAGTTTACGTGTGTTAGGCGATCAATCAGTATACTATCTTTTTATATTTTAGACTTCGCGGATTCTTTTTAAGCGGACATTTAAAATATGCGTATACACATCTCCTTTGATGAATCGTACTTATCGCTCTAATACCATTCCGTTAGTCGTATTATATCTTACTTCGTTTATCAATAAACGGCGGGTTTATAACGAAGAGAACGAGTTCGGGTTTTTCTAAATTTAAAACCTTTCCAATTCCTTGGATTTGGTTTTTTGAAGATTTAGAAGCCGATTTCCGTGGCAACCTATCGTATAAAAAGGTTCGATATGCAATCGCGCATACTCCGGTTGCAAAAGAAAACGAATAAGACATTGAACCGAAGAGTATGATGTATATCCACGAATTCGGAAATTCTTGTCGATTTATGGTATAAGAAAGATAGCTTAACGTCCGAAGAGCAAGAAAATTTCTTTCTGATTATTATGAATTATATTAATGCGACATGACGTGTCACATCGACGACCACAAGTTCAACGTGCGGACGCTTGAGGAGTTTTATCCGCGTTGTCTTTGTTTCCGATTTTTTTAAGGATGAGGGTTTCCAGAGTATCGAACTTTTGTCTGCGCGCTTCTTCCAACGGACTTCTTCCGTAAACGTCCGAAAGATTGGGATCGGCTCCGAGTTCGATGAGTTTTTCGGCTAAGGAGATTCTTTTTTTGAGGATGGCTCTTAAGAGAGGGGAAATTCCTTCCGCGTTTCTATGATTGAGATTCGTTCCGGTTTTTACGAGTAATTCGGGTATTCTCAGATCCACTTCGGATTTTTCGGAAAGAAAATGAAGAGCGTTGTCCGCTCCCGCTTGAATCTGTTTTCCGTCCTGATTCTTTTCATGAAGACGGCTCGTATAATCCGACTTGGCGTTGTTCTTCAAAAGAAATTCGACGATCGGATAATGCGCGGAAGACGATCCAGCTCCGCAGGCGAGGAAAAGGGGAAATTCTTCCGGATTGCCCTTATCAAAGTTCACATCGGCGTGGTTCTCCACAAGGAATTTAACGAGCACCAGGTTCCCGTGGCGGATCGCCATGTTTAATATTGAAACCGGAAACGTTCTTGTCTCGTCGAGTTTGGATACGTATTCCAACTTCGCTCCCGATTCGATCAATCGTTTGGGAACCGCGAGGTCGTCTATGTCGAGAACCTTGACGTCCAGAAGTCCGGATAAACTTTCGGATAACACTGAATTTCCGTCTTTGTCCTGCGCGTTTACGTTCGCTCCCGAGCGAATCAAAACTTCCGCTACTTCGGGTCTATGATCGGCGATCATCAGAGCGGTTTTTCCTCTGGAATCGGAGGCGTCCACGGTCGCACCCGCTTGGATCAACAGCTCCGTTTTCTTCGGATCTCCCTCTTGAACCGATCTTAAAAACTCGCTGTCCAGCGCGGGATCGGCTAATAGAAAAATCGGGAAAATCAAAAAGAAACAAGGAAGTTTATGAATTCTTGAAATCATCGTTTTATCTATAGACCGTCTTATAATATTGAATCGGATTTTTTACAGAGTGTATATCCACATTTTTAGAATCCGCTTTTTCTCGGAATCCGAAAAACGTCCTTTTTATCTTGACCCCTTCTTCTCCTTGAGGTTCCTACTTGTTTTCGGAGTTCACTCATGCCACAATCCTTTAAAGAATATACGTATTATGACGCCACGGGACTCGCCGATTTGATCCGTAAAAAATCGGTTCATCCGAGCGAACTCGTGGAATCCGCGATCGAAAGAATCGAATCGATCAATCCCGGTTTGAACGCGGTCATCACTCGTTTTTACGAAGAAGCGAAAAAAAACGCGAAGTCAAAACTTCCCGACGGTCCGTTCAAAGGGGTTCCGATTTTAATCAAGAACATCGTTCATTCCATCGGAGGAGCTCCTCTCACTAACGGCTCGAAGTCGTATCGCAATTATATTTCTCCCGTAGATTCGGAGTTCGTAAAAAGACTGAAGAATGCGGGAACGATTTTCCTCGGACAAACGAACGTTCCCGAGTTCGCTCTGATGGGAATCACCGAACCGAAGTTTCACGGTCCGACTCGAAATCCTTGGAACTTGGAAAGAACGCCCGGCGGTTCCTCCGGCGGCGCGGGAGCGGCGGTCGCTTCGGGTATGGTTCCGGTTGCAACGGCTTCGGACGGCGGAGGATCGATTCGAATTCCCGCCGCCTATTGCGGGTTATTCGGTCTCAAACCGACTCGGGGAAGAACTCCGGTCGGTCCGTACTTCGGAAGATTCTGGCAGGGAGCTTCGGTGGATCACGTTCTTTCCAGAACGGTTCGAGACAGCGCGGCTTTTTTGGACGCGTTAGGCGGAATTGAAAACGCGGGAGCGTTCTCCTTTGACTCGCCTAAGACGAGTTATACGGCCGAACTCAAAAAACCTCCGGGTAAACTTCGGATCGCGTTCTCCACTCAATCTCCGATCGGAACTCCGGTTCATCCGGATTGTGTGGAATCCGTAGTTCATACCGCGAAACTTTTACATTCTCTCGGTCATAAGGTGGAGGAAAAAGACGCTCCCGTAGACGGTCGTGCGATCGGTCGCGCTTTTATCACGATGTATTTCGGAGAGATGGCCGCGCAGATGAAAAACCTCGAACCGATCTTAGGAAGAAAGGCGAGAATGGGAGACGTCGAATCCGTCACTTGGATTTTGGCGTTGCTCGGTAAAACGATTTCTGCGGGAGAATTCGTTCTGAACTTACAAGAATGGGACAAGGCTGCACTCGCGATGGAAACGTTTCACGAAACATACGACGTTTATCTCACTCCTACAACCGCGATGCCTCCCGCAAAGATCGGAGAACTCGAACCGAAACTCGGCGAAAAGATCGCGATGCAAGTCGTGGGTCGTCTCGGTTTGGGAAGAATGCTTCTCGCTTCGGGGCTCGTCGACGAACTCGTGGAAAAAAGTCTTTCCCGCACTCCGTTTACACAACTCGCCAATCTTACGGGACAACCTTCGGTTTCAATTCCTCTCGGTCAAACCAGCGATCAACTTCCTTTGGGCTTGCAGTTCACCGCGGCGAGAAGACGCGAGGATATTTTATTTCGTCTCAGCGCTCAGTTGGAAAAAGCTGCTCCTTGGTCGAATCATAAGTGAAAATGGAACGCGTTCCTCTTCGAAATTTCCGAAACAGAAATAGGTTCTAAATTTAAGAATGATCGATTCGATTTTCGACGCATCCGATTTCGGTAAGGCCTCCGAGTATGATTCCATTCGAGACGTGATTCGATATCTTCGAAACTGTTTCGGTAAAGAAAAAGAAGCGGCCGTTGCCTACGCTATGCTTCTTTCCATTCACTTGGCAAAACGAGGTCCTTATAGAGACGACACTCTGAAAGCGCTGGACCTTCTTTCGAAAGCGAAGGTTCGATTGGATATCGCTTGCGCTCATACAAGACCGGCTATCGACATTACTGCGGAGATTTTATTCGAGGCGCAATCGTTTGCGGACGAGGCGACCATTCCTTGCACGGAATGGCCGACCGTCGAAGAAGTCATCGAAGTCGTTTGGAAAACGGCGCGAAAATTTGCGCTTTCGGTCGATCGATAGAAATTGCGATGACTTCAGCTCTACTTCGTACTCGGCACGTAGAAGGCAGGTCCGTTGTTGTACCAGCCTAAACAGCTCGTTCCCGCTCCGCAGTATAAAGCCGGCGAATACAAAAACCTTTGCGGAGAATCCGCAGAATATGCGTAAACAGGAATCGTTCCCGGTTGCTGACTTAAATACGCATAGAATGCGACGCCTACGTTATTCCAACCGAGACAACCTGTTCCCACTGGACAGTATTCGTTCGGAGAATACATGAATCGATATAAACCATTCGAATCTTGAACCTGATATTGGTAGATCGGTACGGTTCCTGACAAAGCACGATCGAACGCGTAGAAGGCTTGCCCGTCATATTTGTAAACGACTTGTCCATTGCGGAGTAAGTTCTTTGGCAAAAACGGCAATCGACTGTAATACAGGCTCTGAACACTAAGAGCCAAATCCGAATATTGGTAGATAGCAATCGTCGCTTTTTGCAGTAATGTTTTTGGTTGGCTCAGTTTGTTGATTACGTTCCATACGATCTGACTGACAACGTTTGGAGTATAACTTTCATTTCTTTCATGTGTCAAACCGAGTTGCCAATCGTACAGACCACCGTTGAATACGGTTCCGTTATTTTCAAAAAGCCCCATCATCGCCCCGAAATGTCTTCCAGCCATCTCGACATTACTCGAATGCTGATAATTTTGTAACTGATTGGGTATTGCATCCATATAAGCTAAAATCTCAAAATTGATTGGTGCCCCGTCGTCTCCAGTTGGGTATAACTTCTTGCCTACTGTTTGTCCCGGATACGCGTAAGAGCACTCATCATTCGCACATCTAAAGTGAAGAGAATCTCCTTCTGCGGTACTAGTTCCGGTAAGTCCGTCCTTAACGGTTCCATCCGCATTGTAAAATAGACCGAAGCTCTGAAAATCTTGCATTCCGGTCGAACTGTAAACCCAGTGATTCGCTTGTTTTACTTCGAACTGCAATGGAGATCCTGATGGCCAACCGTAATTTTCAACGTTCTTCGGCCTTGGATCATTCGGATCAGGTCCGTAAATAGTCCCATAAAGATAGCTCAAACCAAAGGTTTGATTTTCAGGATAGATTAGATTTATAGGATAGGCTGGAATTCCAGTTCCGTTATAGCCAACTAAATGCCATTTAACGGTTTTCAACGAAAGATCGGTCGTCGTATCACCCGGCTGTTCTTTAAAGCAAACTAATTTTCTATATGAGTTACCGTTAGAATCATTCTCCAACCGAATTTGATACCAAGATGTGTTCCCTCCAAACACGGCCAAATTCCCACCATTCATCACATAGTTATCTATATTGATTCTCATCGATTTCGAAATATATTCATTCTGGCCCAGCATAACCACAAGTTGATATGAATTTAGTAAATTAGGATTCGAGTGTAACTCAACATCACTTGCATATTCAAGGGAGTAGTGATTACCGTTACCATCCGTTTTGTTTAGCATCGACGAGATAAAAGATGTATGCCTCCAGATATTACTTGCGGTCGGTCTATTAAACGATGCATTACCTGAAAACACAACACCCGATTCAGGATACGTACTAGAACCTCCCCAAGTATTGTATGCTTGCCATGTAGAAAATGGAAGAATGAGAAGCACATTGCTACCGGATGCCGGCACACTCGGTCTTACTACGAAATAGATATTTTGACTCGCACTCACATTCAAATAATACAAACCGGCTGGCCAGCCTGCTAAAGGAATTGTTTTCGTTAGTGTTGTCGCCCAAGGACATCCGTCCGTAGTCGAACACGCATAGATGTCTTGTGAATCGACAGGAATCGTTACACTATCTATTGGCGGATCAGAAGAAATCAAATTTGATACTCGATGGAAAGTAAACGTATGCGATACGGGAGTACCCTGAGCCGCTTTATCGCTTATATAAAATTTTATAGTCTCACCGGGTGATACGGAAGTAGTGGAACTATAGCCCTCCAAATTAGGATAAGAAGCTGAAACATCTCGAGGAGCATAAAAGGCAGTTCCACCGTTGTTCCAGCCATTCCAATTTCCGCCAACCGGAGCAAGTGAACTCGCGGTATAATAAAATCTCTGTTGCGGATAATCCACGACGTATGCGTATACGGCTTGCGTATATGAACGAAAGTTCGGAAAAGCGTAGAAAGAAACTCCGCTATTATACCAACCGCAACTGGTTCCAACTGCACAGTATAAATTGGAAGAATACATAAATCGATATCTTCCACCTGCATCCACTGCGTAGTATTGATAAATCGGAACAGTTCCCGATCGTTGATTATTAAAGGCGTAGAATGCAATTCCATTTGCAGTCCAGGCAGCAGGAGTACTGGAACTGAAAGAATAATAAAAAACCTGGCTTCCATACATATCAGTATATTCATATTGATAGATGGGTTGCGGTGCATTCGCAGGTAATACGCTTTGCCCACTGTGAAGCCGATCACGAATCGAAATCGAGCCTTCATTCGAGGAATTCGAAAACAAAAGCCCAAGCAAACCATTCGAGTTCGTATTCGAATTACAAAAATTAAAAAACACGAAAGAAATTAAAAGAAAGAGAGTTCGTTTAACAACGTGATATTGATGCATCATAGAATTCGCATCATCCGAACAAATGCGAAAGACCGTCAAGAGGTTTCGAAATTTTATAATTTTATCCTAAGTTCGTCATTATAAAAATTACGATTTTTATACAAAGATTTTGTTTTCCATTCCCCCCATGCGCGCAGATAGAACTTGATTTTTTATAAATGGATACTCCTCAAGTCGACGTTGTTCAAAACATTACGATCCAAACATTACTTCCGAATCGTATCGCTCATTCCATCCCTTCCTTCTTAAGATGTATGGACTTCCATTCCACTGAAAATAAGTCTTGATTTCAATGGAATCTTCGACAAATTCTCCCTCAATCCATGACCCGCATCCCCGTTCTACTCATCGGTCTCGGACGCATCGCGTCTCTTCTCGAAAAGGATACGCTTCGCAATCATCCCTGCACACACGCGGGAGCGATCTTTTCCGCAGAGGGCAAAAAAAGATTCTCCCTCGTAGGAGCGATCGATCCGATCGAAGAAAGAAGGGATCGTTTTTGCAAGGATTGGAATATTCCAAAAACATTATGTTTTGAAAGTTTTAAAAAATGGGCGAACGATCTTTCTTCTTCCCGAAATCAAAAAACAAAAACAGAGAATCGTCTTTCGAACGGTTCCTCTTTCGACCTCGCCGACTGCCTTGTGATCATCGCGACCCCGTCGGAAACGCACTATGAACTCGCAAAGAAGGCGATCGATTTCGGATTCCGCAGACTTCTCGTGGAAAAACCGGTTTGTCATTCTTTGCCTCTCGCACGCAAACTCGCAAAACTCTGCGCGGAAACCGGAACCGATCTGAGAGTGAATCACGAAAGAAGATATCATCCCGTTTACAGACAAGTTCGCCGTTGGATCCAAGAGGAAACCTACGGCCCGGTGAAAACGATCCGGGCTTCCGTTCTCACGTCGGCCCGCGCACCGGGCCGAGCGATCCTCGACAAAACGGGTCCTCTCTTTCATGACGGAACACACGCAGTGGACTTACTCGTTTGGTATTTGGGAATGCCCGACCGTGTGGTTTCCGTTTTGCGGTCGTATCCGAATTCTCCCGTGGAAGAACAGGCCTTGGCGCTCATGACGTATCCGAAGGGCGAAACCGTTTTTTTGGAAGCGGGAGGAATGCGGAATTATTTCCAATTCGAGCTGGACATACAGACGACGGACGCCCGATTTCTCGTCGGAAACGACGAGGTTCGCTATTGGAAATCCAAACCTTCCCGCAAGTATAAGGGATTTAAAAGTTTGACTCCGGTTTCAATTTCCGAAAAATCTTCCGCAGGCTCGAATCCGTTTCTTAATTTATACGATTCTCTCTTTCGGCATTTTAGCGGAAAACCGTCCGGGATCACGGGCGATATGGAGGAGAATCTTCAAATTCTCACCTTGCTGGATACGATCCGGAGAAGAGCCGAAAAAAGAATCCTAGAGGTTTAGAATTTTTATCTATGCTCGTGTCTTCCACAACCGGAACAACCGAACCTCAGGAAACCCAGTCGTATAAGCGTCATAGTAGCGCTTGGAGATTTTGGAACGCGAGTTCCTTCGTCTGGAAAAAGATCTGGGCTATATTCTGGTTTTTTAAACTAGGAAGAATTCTTTTTCCCTCGTACCGAGATACAAGCGTTCAGGAAAAATTCTTTCGTACTTTGGGAGAAGACTTCCGCAACTTCTTCTTATCGATGGGCGGGGTTTATATCAAACTCGGTCAGTATCTCGGAAATCTTTCTCATATCTTTCCCGATTCCTTCACCGAATCTCTTCAGGATCTTCAGGACCGGGTTCCGCCTCATCCTTTTTCCGAAGTGGAAGAACGGTTTCGTTTAGAGTTCGGTAAAGAAATCACAAAAGTATTTCCGGACATCAAAAACGTTCCCGAAGCGAGCGCGTCCACGGCCCAGGTTCACGTCGCTTCCATCGGAGGACAAAAGGTCGCGGTTAAGGTTTTGTATCCGGGGATCGAAACTCTGATCGCAAACGATCTGAGAAACATACGTTCCTTCTTAAAAAGAATCAACCGTTATCTCTTTCGTTTCGAATACAAGAAGGTTCACGAAGAAATCACACATCTCGTCACAAGAGAAACCGATCTCAAACTCGAAGCGGATTCTTACGATCGGATGAGACAACTTTTCGCGGAAGAACCGGACTATGTTTTTCCAAAAGTGATCCGCCAATTTTCGGGGAAGAGCGTTCTCGTCACCGAGTTCATCGAAGGCGTTAAGATCACGAAGGCGACTCCGATCATCAAAGGTCAGGCGAAATCAAGACCCGTGGAACTTCTCGTCCGCGCTTACGTTCTGATGATCTTTCAATATCGTTTTTATCACGCGGATCCTCATCCCGGAAATCTCATCTATACCCCGGATGAAAAACTCTGTTTCATCGACTTCGGAGCCGTGGGAGAAATCGGAGCGAGCGGCGTGTTCGCATTAAAAAAAATCTTCCTTTCGGCGATCGCAAAGGATTACTACGGGGTTGTGGGCGGTCTCGAAGACATAGGCGCGTTGTCGGCTTCGGCGGATCGGGACAAACTCGAAGAGGTCGTTCGTTATTCTTTGGAAAAACTCGGACGTTTCGTCGCGGACACGGACTACTTCCGAAATTTATCTCTGGATCAGATTCACACACGGGAAGACCGTCTCTTTCTCAAGGAGATCAACTCGAGTTTGAAGGAAATTTTTAGAATGATTCAGATCCCGGAAAATTTCATTTTCCTGGAACGTGTCCTGGGTTTATTGGTAGGGATTACCGCGATTTTAGATCCTTATAGAACCGTTTTGGATTACGGTGAAAAAC
Organism: Leptospira kmetyi serovar Malaysia str. Bejo-Iso9; assembly: GCF_000243735.2. NCBI lineage: Bacteria > Pseudomonadati > Spirochaetota > Leptospiria > Leptospirales > Leptospiraceae > Leptospira > Leptospira kmetyi. Next base: position 2,021,625 of record NZ_AHMP02000003.1, read on the forward strand.
CGTTCCGGACTGTCGCCACCGGCAAAGAAGGCGGACTGGAGTCTCTTTTGTTAAACGAAGATAAGAATCTTTGGGGAAATACCCTTTCCATTCCGGGAGAATTTTATAAAGTACTCCAGAACATCAATCGTGGAAGACAGGGAATTCAACTTCGAGAAGTGGAACGTCACACCCGAAAGATGTATATTCTCGGTCATCAAATCCTTTACGGAGGATTCTTGATTGCGGGAATTCATTTCGGAAATTATTATCTCGAAAAAGGAATGGAAATCCAAAGCTGGGGATTTTTCGGAGCCTCGGGATTTTTCGGACTTGTACTACTTTATTCATTTTGGAAAAACAAACTTAAAAAGAAAGGAACCTCTCCGTGAAGTATTTTGAAAAAAGATTTTTAGACGTATATCGTCCTCTTTATTTAGCCGTCATTTTTATCGGAATCGTATTGGATCTCGCGACTAAGTTTCTCGTTATTCTTTACTTTCAACCGCATCGTTATCTGGAAGTTCTCGGAAGTTTTTTCAGAATGACCCTGACCTTCAACACCGGTTTCGTGTTCGGAGCGTTTCAGGACAACGCGATCCCTTCTCTTGTCGCGACCGGAATCGCGATCGTGTTTCTCATCGGTTACCGATGGAAGAATTACGATCTCGGAAATCCCTGGGGATGGAACCTCGTGATGGCCGGAGCCTTCGGAAATTTTCTGGATAAATTCTTCGTAAAAATTCCCGGCACGGGATTTCGTTTCGGATTTCAACCCAACATGGGAGAATACATCGGAGTCGTAGACTTTCTCGATTTCGACTGGCCGGATTTTCTTTTATTTTCAAGATGGCCCGCGTTCAACGTCGCCGATTCCTGCGTTACGATCGGACTTACCATTCTTATCTTTACGATGAAACTCGAAGAGGAGAAATAATTTCTTGAAAGCCTTGGACCTGCCCATCTGGAGAAAACTGTTCAATCGCAAGGAAGCGAGCAATAAGGAAATCATTCATTTTCTCAGGGAGACATCCGTATTCGGGAGAATGAAAAAAAGAACCCTCATTGAAATCGCGAGGATGGTGCACGTTCGGGAATATCAGGAAGGTGAAACCATCTTCCGCCAGGGAGAAGTCGGAGCGGGATTTTATCTCGTCTACGAAGGTTCGGTCGTGATCCGCTCCGTGCGCGACGGAATCGAACTCGATCTCGCTCATCTCGACGCGCACGCGTTCTTCGGAGAACTTTCTCTTTTCACAGAAGAAAGAAGAACCGCAAGCGCGATCGCTCTCGAACAAACGACTCTGCTCGGATTCTTTCAACCCGATTTAAAGGAAATCATAGAAACAAAACCGAGAATCGGAATCGAAATTCTCATGAGTCTATCGACCGTGATCGTGGAAAGACTTCACAGAACCAACGGTCTTTTGGAAAAGGCTTACTTCCGGGGAAAACAAAAGAATGCGTGATCCCGCAAAGAAAGAACTTTCCGAATATTTCATTCGAACCAGTTTTTTTCTCATCGTCGCGTTTACGATCGTCGTTTCGCTTTGGGGCCTTCAACTGCTCGCCGTTCCGATGGTCATGGCATTATTGATCTTTTATGCGTTCAACGGAACGATCAACAATCTAGAAAGTCTGGGCGTCCCGAGAATTCTTTCGATCGCGATTTTGATGTTGGTCATCAGCATTCCGATATATCTTTTCATCAACTCGGTCGCGCCTCCGATCGTTTCGACTTTGAATCCTCTTTTAAAAAATTGGAAACAGGATCTGGACGAAGCGAAGTTTAAATACTTAACCGTAACCGTAAATCTTCAGTTCAACGAGTTTCCTTCGAGCTGGAACGAAACCATCCGCCCCGACGAACTCATCAAAAGAATCGCGGAGTTGATGCACGAACAGGTAAAGGGTTTCGTTTCGTACGTTCCGACTTTGATCGGTTATATGATCATCACTCCTCTTTTCGCATTTTTGTTTTTGTTAAACGGAAACGGAATGTATAAGAATCTGATCGCGCTCATCCCCAATCGTTATTTCGAAATGGCGTTGATGGTCACGTATAAGATCAACGAACAGCTCACCAACTATCTCAAAAGTTTGATGATTCAAAGCGCGATCATATGCGTCGTATCCGGTCTCGGATTTTACATCATAGGTCTTCCCTACTTTTACATCTTCGGTCTTTTTCTCGGAGTTGCGAACTCGGTTCCCTATCTCGGTCCGATCATGGGAGCGATTCCTCCTTTGTTCTTTGCGCTCGTCATCGGAGGAACCGGAGCCACGGAGTTGATGACTTCGATCTTAATCGTCGTTTTGATCGCTCAGATCATAGACAACTTCTTCATCCAACCGATCGTAATTTCCGGCTCGGTTTCGCTTCATCCGATCGTGGTCGTGGGCGCCGTTACGGTGGGCGGAGCCGCCTTGGGTTTGGTGGGAATGTTGATCGCCGTTCCGATGGCCGCGATCTTAAAGGTTACGATTCAAACTCTTTACAGTTCGATGAAAGACCACAATCTACTTTGAAAAAATCGGAAAGTCGTATACGCACGAAATCGCCTAACGTTTGTTCAACGCAGACTTGGGTTCGCGTTTCGAATCGCATTCACGAACGATTCCTTTTCGGAATTTTGAAAAACGTGCAAAGGAACGATAAACGCGCTGAGAGAAGTCACGTATAAGAACAGATATCCGTCCCCTTCCTCCAAACGATGGATCGCTTTCAAAACGTGTTTAAAAACTCCGGATTCGTTTTCCACGATCAGAGCCTCGTCCGTCAATTCCACGTTTTGAACTCCGATCATTCCCTGATTGCGTCCTTCTTTCAGAAGATTTTTTACGTTATTCTTCAATCTCCAGTAATAGAGTTTGTCCGAAAAGAAATACCATAGAATCCCGAACGCGAACAAAGGAGAATTCCAAAGAATCGACGTAAGATCCAAATTGGACCGATTGAGAAAAAGAAACACAAGAACCGCCCAAACCGGAATCAACAGCCTTAGAAAGAAAAGTCTTCTTTGGGTGAACTTGGAATTTCGAAAATGATAGAGATTAAAATTGATAACGTCTTGTTCGTTTAACGAAAAGTTGAGTTTCATATCGGATGCGGATCTTCGCGGGCCTCAGAACAAACCGTTCACGCCGTTGATCGTGACGGTTTTGATCACTTCTTTATCCTTTTCGGATTCCGCGACCTTCCAGTTTACGCCCGAGGAAGTGGACAAAAGACTTCTGCCGATTCCCTTACGACCCAAAGCGGAACCTACCCCGCCCACTCTCGCGATAAAAATATCGAACTGAGAAGACAATTTCGCATAACGTTCCAAGTCTTGCGCGTGCGAAGAATCGGATTCCAAAACGGAATCGATATGAAAAAGAAGATTTACGTTCTGGGATTTTAATTCTTCGAGACGGGCCGGATTTTTGATTTCGTTCCCGGCGACGATTCCGAAACGAAAACCGCCCATGATAAAGATCGTTTCCGCGTCTCCGGGAACCGCCGTTTTTTCCTCGGGAGAAAGTTCCCGTTTGTCATACCAATCCACGACGACCACGTTCTGAACGATCGGAACGCTGATTCTCAACTTACCGGAATCGTCCTTTCTGAAGATAGAACCGCCGATAATTACACCTTTATAATATTCGGAAATCTGCAACAACTCGTCCGAAAGGGCCTTGGACTTGTCAGCGAGTTTTTCGGGCGTCGAAGAAGAATCGTATAAGGGAAAGTATTCGGGTAAAAGAAGAAAATCGGATTTCTCTTTGGAGAGTTTCGATTTTTGATCCGATGAAACGGGTTGATTGATCTGTTTCTGAAAGAGTGTTACCTTTGCCGACGCCAATGGAGAACCGCCCGATCAATCGCCCAGAATGGACGGATCCACTCCCAAAGAATCTGCGTCTAAATTTTCGGAAGAACCTTCGGTCGCCGCCGCGCCGCCGCCCGGAATTCCGAGATCCGATTCTCCGCCGGAAGGTTGTTCCGTTTTGATTCCGAATTCCTTCTCCATTTCTTCCGGAGAAAGTTCGGTAACACCTCCGAAAAGATCCCCGCTTTCCAGACGACCCGCAAACGCGATCGCAAAACAGTAGGCTTCCATAATACACTGTTTGATCGGTTTTTTGTTCAGTCTTCTTCTCGCTTCCATGAGATCGAAACTCATCAGTTCGTCCATGTTGGTCACGATTTCCTTTTTGGATTTCATGTCCGCGATCAGCTTTTCAAGAATCTCCGACGTTTTCTCCACGAACTCCTTTACGGTAACGCGGACGTTTCTGGATTGTTGACTTCGTTTCGTTTCGAGAGAAGTCGTTTTTTTGGAAGCCTCTATATAATTGGCTCCCGGATTTTTGAGATGGTTCTTTAGTTCTTTATAATATTGATCGTAGATTCTGAACTGTTCGATCGAAGCTCTGGTGGTTTCATAATGATCGATCATCTTTTCGCGATAATCCACCTTCGCTCCGTTTACGATCGTAGGTTTGATCTCGATCTTCTTCGTGGTCATCACGAAGGAATATTCCGCGTCGAACTCCTTAAAGAAAAGCCAGGTTAAAAAAGCCTTATCGCCGGAGGGAAGAATTTCATATTCTCCCTTAGGATCGTGTTTTTTACGAAGCTGATCGAGAGGAAGCATTCTCATCAACTTCAATCCGTATTTGAGTTCCTTGCTGAGAGAATCTTCGGGATTGGTTTCCTCTTTTTTCTCCTCCACGGGAGCGTCCTCTTCGGGAGCCGCGCCGCCCGAGATCTCGTCCAATTCTTCCCCTTGCTGTCTATGACCGGGTTTTTCCTCGGGAAGAATTCCGAGAACCGCTTCCATCGTGTTGCTCAAGAGAGGAATGTTTTTGTTTTCGTTTCTAAGAACGACGAGATAGAGTTTTTCGAAAAGGGTTCCGAACAGATAATCGAATTCCTGAAGAGCGCGTTTTTTCTTGGTGTTATAAATGCTGGAAGGTTTTCCTTCGAGTTTTTCAAGAGCGGCGTAACCGAGAGTGATCGCCTTTACGTAACTTCCCTGAAACGGATAAACATAGTATAATTTTCTAAAAATCGAATATAACGGATCCTTTACTCTCGAAATGGAAACGGGAAGATCGGGAGCCGCGTTATGCGGTTCTAGGACCTGATTGACTTCTCCGTTGTCGTAAATCTTGTGCATTCTTCCCAGAAGTTCTATGTAAAGAGGATTCTGTGAGTCGAGTTCCTTGGCTATCTTACCGGCGTATGCGGGGTTCCCGAGAATATCGTTTCCGACAAAGTTCAATTCCAACAGAGATTTTTTTCCGGAGAGATTGAACTCCGACATAAAGCCGGGCAACAATTCCGAAGAGGAGAATCCGGTGACCCTTCCCAACCAACATTTGATCCGAACGGAAAGACGATTGATGAAGTTTCCCATCTCGTCTTCGAGAGCCTTTCTGTCTCTCGGACTCGGTCCCTTCGGTCCTCCGACGGAGCCTCCGCCTTTTCCGACGCCGGAACCGGAGCGGGAAGACGACGCGCCGCTTCCGCCTCGAGAAGAAGAATCTCTTCCTCCGGCCTGGCTTCTTTGACCTTGACGAATGTTAGGTTGATTTTTGGACGAGGCTTCTTCTTTCTTTTTATCCTTGTCGCTGACGACCTTGCCGCCCGCGGACTGGAATTTATCGAACATTTCTTTCCTGGCTTTATCATCCAGGTTATTCACTCCGATGGAGCGTTTTGTCTTATCGAACTCAGCCATAATGCAACCCTTGCAATCCCGCGTCTCAGTTCAAATTTGCAGTTCTGAGAAATAAATCAAGAAAGATACTGATTCATTTTACTTCTTGACAGACCTTTCTTCCAGGTGTTTTTTCGATCTGATGATAATCCGCAGCGAGATACGAGAGAACCACATCGTTCTTAGCGTTCTTGAAGATATTCTTATGGATAATTCGCGGGATTTTTATTACGAATTCGAAGAATCGGTTAAAACCGGAAATCCGGAAATCATCAGTTTTTTTCTGGGAAAGGTCAAATTCATTGACTCCTCGGGAATCGGCATCATCATCAAAGTAAGAAATCAAATCCGCGAAAAAAACGGAACTGTAAACATTTTCGGCCTCAATAAATCCCTAAACTCGGTGTTTCGACTATCGGGACTGGACAAAATTGTGAACCTTTATACGAATGAAGAGTTTCTAAACAAGTATCCGATTTTTCAGGAGTTTGTGGATCAAAATTCCAAATGAAACTAACCTTCCAATTTTTTTCTCCGTTTTTCATTCTTCTGTTCGTTCAGTGTTCTTGGGTCCAAGAAAGAAGTATCTTCTTCTGGACGAAGAACCGAAATCTGCTCTACAACTCCGAAGAAGTCGCTTATTTTAAGATCAGTCCTTCCAAAGTGGAGCAGTTCGACGAACTGGTGGCGCCCGGTCCTTTTACACATCCGAATCAACTTACCTCGGAACAATGGAAGGACCTATTGGGAAATCTGAAATACGTGAAAAAATCCTCTCTCGGTTTTTTTACCGATCACGTTTTTTCGGACGGAGAATTGGAAATCATCGCAAGAGATCTTCCCTACGTAATCAAATCCCTTCCCGAAAACAAACTTCTCGTCATGATTTCGAAATACGACGACATCCAATCCGTAATCTCCACCGAGGAATTGACTACCACCTTGATCTGGGGCGAAAAGGATAAGATCAACGTAGTCTTCGGAAAGATCAAAAAAGAAATCGTGGACAAAGCCGTCGGACTCGACTTCGCCCTTTGGACGGACATCAAGGCGATCAACCTGACTCACGTGTCGGACGGAACGGAAATTAGCGATAATGGAACGGTTCAATTTCAATTGGTTCGGAATATTCCGAATCGAAAATGGGTGATCTACAATCCGGAACAACTGGATCAGTATAAGTTTAAACCGAGAAAAAGAAACGAGATCCGCAAACTCACCGATGAAAACGATCGCCCGGGCGGCTGATCTTTGTTAAACGACTTCAGCGAGTTCGCTTAACAAAAAAGGGAGAATTTTCCAAACTCACGCGCACGATGCGGAGCGGAGATTCTCCCTTTTTTATTTTAAGATCGCGAACGCGGGAATCGGAAAACCGATTCTTCCCGATCCTAACCTACGACCGACTTACAACGTCCGCAAAGATCTCCGTCCTTGGAGATGTCTTCGGTATGTCTCCAACAACGGGGACATTCTCCCTGAGAAGGTTTTAAAACCCGAACGGAGAATTTTTCGTTCTCGTGCGAGGAAAGAATTTCCATTCCCGGATTTTTCTCGTGAACCTGAGATACAACGAAAAGAAGTTCCAAGGTTTCTTTAGGAAGAAGTTTTCCGAGATTGTTTCCGTTTTTGGAAACGATTTCCAAACCCGCTTCGAGAGACTTACCGAGTTTGCCGTCCTGTCTTGCGATCTCCAAAGCCTTTTGAACGGTTTCTCTCGCCTGCAACGCGGCTTCGAATTTTTCTTCGAGGGCCGTATTCTTCCACGATTTCAAATCGGGAAAGGTCTGCAGAAACACCGATTCTTTTTTACCGTTGGAAGCCCATACCTCTTCGGCGGTGAAACTCAGGATCGGAGCCGTAAGAACACATAACGTTTCCAGAATATGTTGCAACGCGGTCGCGGAGGATCTTCTCGATTTGGAATCTCTCGCGTCGCAGTACATTCTATCCCGAATCATATCGAAATAATCCTGGGAAAGAGTAACGGTGCAGAATAAGATCAACTTCTGATAAATCTGATGGAATTGATACGTTTCGTAACTCGCGATCGCATCCGTTACGAATTGCGAAAGTTTGGAAAGATAGAATCGATCCAACTCTTCGAGTTCTTCGAAAGGAAGATTCTTATCCGGAGTATGACCGTCCAAGTTTCCGAGAAGATAACGGAACGTGTTTCGGATCTTTCGATATTGTTCGGAAACGATCTTATGAGCGTCCTTTCCGACCTTGATATCGTCTCGGAAGTCCAAGGAACTCACCCACAAACGGAGAATATCCGCGCCGTAAACGTGAATGACGTCGGTCGTTGGATCGATTCCGTTTCCGAGCGACTTGGACATAGGATGTCCTTTTTCGTCCAAAACGTAACCGTGAGTCAGAACCGTTTTGTAAGGAGCGATTCCGCGAAGAGCCATCGAAGGCCATAAGGAAGATTGAAACCAACCTCTGTGTTGATCCGAACCTTCGAGATAAAGATCTGCGGGCGGTTCGTTCTTACGTTCGTCTAACACCGCAAAGCTGGAAACTCCCGAGTCGAACCAAACGTCCAGAATATCGTTTCCTTTTTTGAAGGAATCGCTTCCGCATTTTCCGCATTTCGTTCCGGGAGGAAGAAGATCCGAAGCTTTTTCGGAATACCAGATTTCGATTCCTTTCTCGCGAACCATCTTCGTAAAAAATTGAATGGAAGAATCGTCGAGATGAGTTTCACCGCAGGATTCGCAGGTGAACGCGGGAATCGGAACTCCCCAGTTTCTTTGACGCGACAAACACCAATCGGGTCTTGTCTCGACCATGGAGCGAATGCGAGTGATTCCCCAGGAAGGAATCCATTGAATTCCGTCGATCGCGGCAAGGGACTTTTCTCGAAGTTCGTTGAAGTCCATTTTAAAAAACCACTGCGGCGTCGCGCGGAAGATCAAAGGTTTTTTACTTCTCCAGCTATGCGGGTAAGAATGTTCGAACTCGCTGTGATGTAAAAGCATTCCCTTGTCCTTCAAGAGCTGAATGATTTCTGGGTTCGCGTCGAAAACTTTTTTACCCTGCATCAGAGGAAATTCGTCCGTATATCTTCCGTAGTCGTCCACGGGAGAAAACGGCTCGAGCCCCGCCGCAAGTCCGACCTTGTAGTCGTCCTGACCGTGACCGGGCGCCGTGTGAACACAACCGGTTCCCGCGTCGAGAGTCACATGATCGCCGAACAAAGGAATGGAAACTCGATCGATAAACGGATGTTGAAATTTCAGAGCGGCCAATTCGTCCGAAGAAATGGATTTCAATTTGTTAAGCGACACGCCGGTCGCGTTAGTCACGCTTTCCGCGAGTCCGTCCGCGAGAATGAGTTCGTCGCCGGCTTCCGTTTTAAAAATCGAATATTCGATTTTTTTGTTAAAGCAAATCGCGAGGTTCGCCGGAAGAGTCCAAGGAGTGGTCGTCCAAATCAGACAAAAACGATTCGGCGCCCCGATGACGGGAAACTTTACGTAAATCGAAGGAGAAACGTGAGGATAGTATTCGATCTCAGCTTCCGCGTGTGCCGTCGCCAAGTCGATCGACCAATACACGGGTTTTTTACCGCGATATACATAACCCTTTTGAAAAAGATCTCCGAACACTTCCACGATTCTCGCTTCGAAATCGGGGGACATGGTTTTATAAATTCTTCCCTCTTCCCAAAAACAAAGAAAGCGGCTTAAGTCCTCGCTTTGTTTTCCCACGAATTCTTCCGCGTAATTTCTACAGAGTTGTCTGAGTTCTTCGGGTCCCGTCTCGCGCGCTTTTTTTCCGAGATTTTTTAAAACCTGAACCTCGATCGGAAGTCCGTGACAATCCCAACCCGGAATCATGTCGGCATAATATCCGGCGAGCGACTTCGATTTAACGATCGTGTCCTTGAGAATTTTATTGAGAGAATGGCCCAAGTGAAAATTTCCGTTCGCATACGGAGGACCGTCGTGTAGAACGAATTCTTTTTTTCCCTTTCTTTGTTCTTTCATCTTTCGAAAGATCTGGCCCGATTTCCAAGCTTGGATCTGAGCCGGTTCTCTTTTTGCGAGATCGGCTTTCATCGGGAAGTCCGTTTTTGGCAAAAGGACTGTGGAGGAATACGGATTTTCTTTTTGGGTTTCGCTCATAGTCGTATCAATAGTCGATTTTTGTGTTCGGGAGGATCGCCTGCAGTTTATCCGCGTCCTCTCCCTTCAATGACGTTTTTTTAATATTCAATCTTTTTAAACGAGTTAAACTTTTCAATTTCTCGTAATTGGAAGGCAGTGCCTTGATTCCGGAGTTAAGATTCAGATCCAATTCCTCCAAACCGGAAAGGGACGCTAGAATTTCCACGTCCGTTTCGTTCAGAACGAGTTTGTTCTGATCCAGATACAAGGTTTTGATCGAAGGCAAAAACAAAAGTTCCGAAGGAAGAACGGTCAGATCGTTGCTACCCGCGAGCAGCACTTTCAAATTCTTTAATTTAGAAAAAGACGATGGAATCGATGTCAGATCGTTTCCGAAAAGATTGAGCTGTTCCAGATTCTTACATTCTCCAATCGAATCGGGGAGAACGGTCAGACTGTTTAAACGCAGATCGAGTTGGGTTAAGTTCGGAAAAGCGCAAACTCCTTCGGGGACCGCGGTCAACTTCTGCATTCCCAAGTCCAAGTTTTGAACCGATTCCGGCTTCGCCTTCGCCTCTTCCAAAACTTCTCCCGCATTCTTTTTGCAATCGATCCAAAGGATCGAAGATACAAGAAGAGCGAGTATGGTAACGAGTTTTTTTAACAAGGGAGAATTCATTCTTCTTTTCCTCTTTATAACGCGAAAACTTGTTCTAAACCTTTTTCATACGGTTCGTTCAATTCGGCCAAAGATACTTTCAAAGCCGCGTCCTTGATTTCCAAAGAACCGGAAGAAGTGGTTTTTCCGATCGGATAATATTTCAGTCCTTTTGCTTCCGCTTGTTTGCGAACCTCTTCTTTCGAAGCCGAGTCGATTCCGACGAGAACCGCGGTCGAAGATTCTCCGAACAAGGTAAGATCGAGACGATCCTGTTTGAGGGAAGAAAGATCGGCTTCGATCCCGAGTCCGCTGAAAAGAACGGTTTTGGAAAGAGCGATCGAAATTCCTCCGAGAGAAAGATCTCTTGCGGACTTCAAGATTCCTTTTTCGTTTAAGGAAAGAATCAGTTTACAAAGTTCTAATTCTTCTTTGATGTCGAGTTCCGGGATGTTTCCGTTTACTTGTCCGTGAATCTTCTTCAAGTATTCGCTTCCTCCGAGGGAAGGACGAAAGTTTCCGAGAACGACGAGTTCGATTCCCGCCGACTTCGGAAAGTTGGAAAGAAGTTTCGTTTTATCCTGAAGAATTCCCACCATTCCGATCGTCGGAGTCGGGAAGATCGGACCTTCGGGCGATTCGTTATAGAAAGAGACGTTTCCGCCGGTTACGGGAAGTTCGAGAAATCGGCAAGCGTCCCCCATCCCGCGAATACATTCGGAAAACATATAGTAGTTTTCCGGAATATAAGGATTTGCGAAATTAAGATTGTTTGTCACTCCGTAAGGAGCGGCTCCCGTAACGTAAACGTTTCTTGCCGCTTCGCATACCGCGAACTCCGCGCCTTTGTAAGGATCGAGATACGTATATCTCGAATTACAATCGGAGGCGGTCGCAAGAGCCTTGTTCGTATCTGGAATCGAGGACAATCCGCCGTCGAGTCCGGGTCCGATGAGTTTTACTAAACCGACTTCGCTGTCGTATTGTTCCGTGATCGGTCTTCTCGAACATACGTTCCAAGAGGAAAGAATTTTGAGGAGCACGTCTTTAGAATTTGCGCCCGAAGTCACGTCCGGGATCGAATCCGGTTTCCAGGTTTTCACCGCATCCAAATAGGAAGGACGTTTGGTTTCCCGTTCGTATCGAGGAGCTCCTCCGCCTAACACGAGTGATTCGGCGGGGATCTTCGCCTTCAACTTTCCGCCCATGTGAATTTCGATCATCCCATCCGCGGTGACTTCTCCGATCTTGACGGCGTTTAAATTCCATTTTTCGAATATAGCAACGAGCTCGTCTTCCTTTCCCTTCTTGGGAACCACGAGCATTCTTTCCTGCGATTCGGAAAGCATCGCTTCGTAAGCGTTCATTCCGGTTTCACGAAAAGGCACGAGATCCAGATCGATTCTCATCCCGGTCTTTCCCTTCGCACTCATCTCGGAAGTCGCGCAGGAAATTCCCGCCGCGCCCATGTCCTGGATTCCGATCAAAAGTCCTTTTTGAATCGCTTCCAGGCTCGCTTCCATCAAGAGCTTCTCCATAAACGGATCGCCGACTTGCACCGCGGAACGTTTCGATTCCGATTCTTTGGAAAGATCTTTCGATGCGAAAGAAGCTCCGTGAATCCCGTCTCTTCCGGTCGTAGCTCCGACGATATAAACCGCGTTTCCGATTTGTCCGCCGGTCGTCGCGCTCGCCATCTGATCGTGACGAACGATTCCGACGGTCATCGCGTTCACAAGAGGGTTCTTGGAAAAACATTCGTCGATAAAAAGTTCTCCGCCCGAGACCGCGATTCCGAGAGAATTTCCGTAGTCGCCGATTCCTTTTACGGCTCTGGAAAGAAGATATTTATTTCTGGGTTCGTCGGGATTTCCGAATCGTAGAGAATTGAGAGAAACGATCGGACGCGCGCCCATCGTAAAGATATCTCTCATAATTCCACCGACACCGGTGGCCGCTCCCTGATACGGTTCCACCGCCGTCGGGTGATTGTGACTTTCGATTTTAAACACGACCGCAAGACCGTCGCCGATGTCCATCGCGCCCGCGTTCTCTTCGCCCGCTTTTGCAAGCAGCTTATCCGAGGATGTCGGAAGAGTTTTTAATTTTAGAATCGAGTTTTTATAAGAACAATGTTCCGACCACATCGCGGAAAAAATTCCGAGTTCGGTCGAGTTCGGGATTCTGCCAAGGATTTCCTGGATCTTCTGAAATTCTTCTGAGGTAAGCCCGTGTTCCAGGGCGTCTTGTAGGGAGACGGCTTCTTTTTCCATCGATTGTCAGTATTTTTTGCAAGTCGCGCTCTGAAAATCAAATATTCCCGTAAAATTCGGGTGTGCGGAGTTCCGACCTGGGTCCGGAACGAATGCGAAGAGTTCCCGCGCTTGGACGCGAGCGGGCCTGAAAGAATACGAAGGAGTTCCTACACTTTCGGTTCTTACGGAGAATAGAACCGATCCCCGCAATGTTTCCAGAGAAAATCCAGAAGCACAGGTCGGACCTCCGTTCGCTCGGAGTTTACCATCCATCCGCCGTCTGAAATTTCAAGGGGCGACAAATCGCAGATTTCTTTTGAATCCGATCGGGTGGGAGATGCGGAATAAGAATTCAAAATCGGTTGTAAAAAATTTGAAATTTGATCCTGAGCCGAAGAGATCCGACTGCAACAAACAATAACGACAAAAAGGAATATTCCTAACGCGGCACGCATTCTGATGTATGGACCCCATGATCTTCCGACGAGTTTCCTTTGCCGGAAATAAGTTCTACTTTTACATACGTGATTCCAATTGCATCGCGCCAAAAAAAATCGAATCAAAAGGGAAACTTCGAAACTCGAAGACGAGCGAATTCTCTTTTGGGAACCGATTTATAAAAATTGATTCATAAGAATGGATAAAAATCCCAACGATCGCGGATTCCTTCGAAAAAATCCGCTATCCTAAAAAGCGGGAAAGAATATTAAAATATTCTGATATTCTTTTTCTCCGACGTGAACGCCCAAGATCCATGTCGTTTTAACGGATTTTAAAACTTTTCGAATCTTTTTAGATCGAGTAATAACCTCTTCTATAATACAACAACGGCCTCAGGCTGTCTTCCGCACCGGCCGAAACCACTCTTCCGATCACGATCGAGTGATCCCCCCCGTCCACGAACTGATCCACTTCGCATTCGATATGCGAAAGAGTTCCCGGCAAAATCGGAACATCCAGTTCTCCCGTTTTGCAACCGAGTTCCTCGATCAAAACGTGTTTGTCCGTTTTGCCCGAAGCGAATTGATTCGAAAGAGAATCCTGTCCCTGCGCCAAAATGTTCACTACGAATTTTCCGGAACTGCGAATCGGATCGTGACTCGTTATGTTCTTTTGAAGACAAAAAAGAACCAAAGGAGGATTGAGAGAAAGAGAACTAAAACTACTTACGGTTAGGCCGCTATTTTTTCCGAGATGAGAATACGTAATGACCGTAACGCCCGAAGGGAAGTGCGAAAGCGCGTTTTTAAAAACGTCTTCTGTGATTTTCATAAGGCGATCTTAAAATCGAAAGGATCTCTGTCAACCATCGAAACGAAAAAGCCGATCCGAAACAAAGCTCATTGACATTTTACATCGAACAGGGATACTAAAGAAAGAATCTCGAACATCTTGGTTTTTCATCGAGCGAAACCGAAAGGACTTACGATTCATGCGTCTAAGAATTCTCCTTATTTCGATCCTATGTTTGCCGTTTTACGTTTCCTGTCTCTGGCTGATCCGCCCTTCTGGAAATTTCGAAGAACACAAACCACCTCAAGAACCGAATTATTCAGATCTAAATTCCTGGGCCGCGCTTCCTCAAAAAAAGGACGACGCCGATCAAGTTCCTCTGGAATCGAATCTGAAAGACGAACAGGATAAGGCTTTGGTCGACGTATTCTTCATTCATCCCACCACTTTTTACGGGAGAGAATGGAACGCGGAACTCTTAAACGAAAAGGTCAATCTTAGAACGGACGACGGAACCATCAAACAACAAGCGAGCGTCTTCAACTGTTGCGCCAAAATCTACGCTCCTCGTTATAGACAGGCCACTCTTTATTCTTTTTTGGATAAATCGAACGGAAAACTTTCCTTAGATTTAGCATATCAAGATATACTTAAGTCTTTCGATCATTATATGAAACAATGGAACGGAGGCAGACCCTTCATCATCGCTTCTCATAGCCAGGGAACGCACCACGCGATCCGATTATTGAAGGATAGAATCGACGATTCTCCCCTTTCCGAAAAGATGATCGCCGCGTATCTGATCGGAGGCGCCGTTCCTATAAACTTCTACAAGACGATTCCGGTTTGTAAATCGTCTACACAAACGGGTTGCGTGATCAGCTGGAGAACCTTCGGCGAAAAAGCGGAGATACCGAAAATGGCGCACGATCCCGCCGGACCGGTAGTGTGCGTAAATCCGATCAGCTGGAAAGACGACGAACTTGTGGCAAGCGCCGAACAACACTTAGGCGGGGTTAACGGAAAGTTCAAAACGATCTATCCGAAGTTATGCAGCGCGCAGTGTGTGTCCGGGGCGCTTCGAATTTCGGAACCGCAGGCGCCCGGTTTCTCAAGATGGATCGGACAAAACTATCACGTTCTCGATTACGGAATTTTTTATAGGGACATTCGGGAGAATGTTTCGCAAAGAATACAAAACTTTCTTCAAACTCGGAAGAATTGAATTCTTTCGAAACGTTCTCGACATCGTCGAACCTTTTCGAAAGTTAGATGGAATAGGAAAATCATGACGCCTCACGAACTGGAAACAAGAACCCGGGAATTCAAAAAGATCGTCCCGAATGAGATTACGATCACCCGTTGGGAACATTCTCTGCGAGTCGCAGAAATCGCCAAAGAACTCGCGCTCATTCATTCCAAAGACGAGGCGGAACTCGCGTATCTCGCGGGAATCGTTCACGACATTACGAAACAGAAGACGCCGGAATTTCACTTAACGTTATTCAAAGAATCGGGTCAACACGATCTGGAAAAACTTCCTTCGGCGGCTTGGCACGCGTATTCGGCCGCGATCTATCTCAAATCCGAATATAAACTGGAACATGAAAACGTATTGTCCGCCGTTCGAAATCATACGCTCGGAGCGGAAACGCCCGGCCCCTTGGATCTCATCTTATACGCGGCCGACTTTTTAGGATCGGAATATGCGGAAAAGAATCCGCTTTATCCCGATTGGAGAGAACAGGCTCGGAAAAATATTTATCTCGGCGTTCTTTGCAAAGCGAAAAACACGATGGAGGATCTGATCATATCGGGAAAACCGATTCATCCGAGAACCGTTTTTACATACAATCTTGCGGTGTCGAAAAGTTCGGATAAGGTCTGACCTTTTCTAAAAGTTTTTCTTCTTATCCAATTGTTCTTCGATTGTAATATTTTGTTCATAGAGTCGTAAAAGAATATTCAAAATTTTGAAATCACTTTTATGAAAATCGAAAATAGAATCTTTTGGCTCTTCTTATTAACGTATTTCGTATTATTGTGCATAGGACTTGGCTCGTTTCCGCTGATAGACTGGGACGAAAACATCTACGGCTCCGCATCCAAAAGTATGTTTACATCGGGAGATTATCTCCGGATTTCCGTAAACGGACAGCTGTTCACCGAAAAACCCCCGTTTTATTTTTGGCTTGCGAGTTTTTTCTATTCGATTTTCGGAATCGGAGAATTTGCAACCCGGCTTCCTTCGGTTCTTTCTGGATTGTTTTCGTTCAGCGTTCTTTATTTTTTCGGTAAACGTTTGGTCTCGGAAAAATTCGGCCTACTCTGGGCCCTGATTTACTCGTCTTCCTTATTGCCCCTATTGCTTTCGAGAACCGCTTACATCGATCATCTATTCAACACGTTTCTTTTATGTTCCGTTCTTTGTTTATTCTTATACGACTTGGAACAAAAAGAAAAAAATAATTCCGTCGCTTTGAAGTGGTTGATTCTCGCTTCGTTCGGCATGGGAATCGGAACGCTCACCAAAGGACCGCTTGGAATCGCGATTCCAGCGTTCTCCTTTGCGGCGGTTCGAACCGCGGAAAAACGATTCCGATTTTCGTACATACATCTTTTGTTGTGTATGATCCTGACTTTGGGAGTTGTATCCTCTTATTATCTAACCGATTATTGGAGGCACGGAGAAGGTTTTATCGCGGGTTTTGTCGAATTTCAGAAAAAACTCTTAACCAAATCTTTAGAATCGCATACGGGACCTTGGTTTTATCATGTGCTCGTAGTCTTGATCGGTTTTTTTCCTTGGACACCTTTGTTATTCGGATACGCGCTCAAGCCGCGGACTTCGGTATTCGAAAACGGCAACACGAACACGTTTGCGAAGATCCTATTCGCGTGGGCCGGTATCGTTTTGATTATCTTCTCGATCGTTCAGACAAAACTTCCGCATTACTCGTCTTCGATTTATTTTCCACTCTCTTTCTTTGCGGCGTACGCGATTCAAAATGATAAGCGAAGTCGACTCCTTGGGTGGGTTTCCGGTTATGGAGCGATAATAGCGTTCTTTTTTCTATTATTACCCTGGATCGCACAACTCGCGATCGGCTCTTCCGACTTCAGATCGAACATCGGGGACGGGTTCGATTTCCAAATTTCCATTCTCGATTATTTGCCCGGAATTTTGATCGCGGGCTCCGTCTTAGCGTCGATCTATCTTCTCGTACGTTCGGTCCACAAAGACGAGAAATATATCGGTTTCTTTTCTATTCTTTGGATCGGGATGTTGACTTGGATATCGACTTTATCCTTTACTTTGGCGCCGAAGGTGATGGACGTTCTACAGGGAAGAATTCTAAAATTCTCGGATATCGCCGAAGCCGAAAAAGGTAAATTAGTATTTTATAAATATCTTTCATTCTATCCGATGTTCTATCGCGAAAACAAAATTCATATCGTCGGAAGTTATAAATTCAGGGACGAAGAAAGGCTTCTTACGGAACCGGACGATCAAAGATTATTCCTGGTGGCCAATCGAAACAGTTTGATGGAATTGAATTTTCTTTATCCGAAGTTGACGTTTACTCCGATCTCAAACGAAGGAGATCTCTTTTTAATCCGAGCGGAAAGAAAGAAATTTTAGAGAGAGTAACGCGCGCAAATTCTTCCCTTATCCTTTCCACTTAATGATCTCAAGTTCGAAGTTGAATCTTTGAATTTTGGAAACGGTATGAAGAATAAGACCGATCGAAAAATGAATCATAGAACCAATCATCAACCCGGTCGCAAGAATCGCCAAAGGGACGTGATAAACGTAACGGTATCGGATGTAATCTAAGATCGCGGGAAAACCGACGCATAAGGACGCAAGAAACGCGGCTCCGGCTATAAAACCGAAAAAGTGCATCGGTTTATAATCTTTGAATATCCATAGAATATTCTTAACCACCGAATAACCGTCTCGAATCGTATTCAACTTGGAAGAACTTCCCTTGGGACGATCCAAATAACGAACCGGAACTTCCAAGTAGGAAAGACGTTTATCCAAAACGTGCAAGGTCATCTCTATCTCCAACTCGAAACCTTTGGAGAGAATCGGATAATGACGAACGAAACGATTCGAAAAAATCCGATAGCCGCTCATAGCGTCCCTGATTTTCACCGCAAAAAGAAAATTAATCAGACGAATCACCAAGTTATTTCCGAAGGAATGAAACATCCTTTTGTTTTCCTTTTTGTAACTCCCGCCGCTGAGACGATCTCCCACCACCATATCGTAGTCGCCGTCCTCTCTCGCCTCGATCAATTTATGAACTTCTTCGGCGGGATAAGTCATATCCGCGTCGACCATTACGTAACAATCGGCGTAAGAAGAAGCGAAACCTTTTCGAACCGCGTTCGCCTTTCCTTGTTTGAATTCGGAAACGACCTTGCCCTTGATCTTATGTTTTTTCAGGGTCGCTTTCGCGATTTCGTTCGTGCGATCCTTGGAGTTATTATCTATGACGATAAACTCGGCTTTAGGCAGTTCCTTGAAAAAGGAAAGAATCGTATCGGCAATCGTCAATTCTTCGTTATAAGCGGGTAATAAAACCGTAATCTTTTGATTTGAATCCATGAACTTTCCACATGTTTTTAAATTCGATCGCAATCGAAATTGTATTTCGCAACTATCGGAAGAATGGATCGGTTTTCGATCAATGGAATTTTACGAATCTCCATATTACATTTTATGAATCCGTTGTAATCAAAACTAAACAAATCAAATTCGTTTTAGACTTTTCGTTCGAATGATGCCTATTTTTTAATGCGACAATGAAAAAAGCGAAAATGCGCCTCCTATTCCTTTGCATCTTTCTCCTGAGCGCTCTTATTCTTTTTAATCTCTATACGAGTTTTGTATTTCGCTCCCCGCCCTCCGTTCCCGATCGAAACATAAGCGACAAAGAAATCGAAAACCCGTATCGACATAAGACAAATTTAAAATGGATCAAATCCTCGTTTCACAATCATACAAACGAGGTTTGGTATACTCCGGGCAGAAACAGCACGGAAGAAATCGAAAAGGTATATTCAAAAAACGGATACCGAATTCTTTCCTTTAGCGATTACGAAAGAATCACTCTTCCTCAAGATAAGAATCTTTCCACGATCCCCGGCTTCGAATGGGGAACCAATCTTAGAAAAAGGCATATTCTCGTTCTCGGAGGAAAAAGACCCGAGTTCGATCCGTTTCCTTTGTATGCGGACGTTTCCAACATACAATGGGCGATCGATCGCTTTCACGAACAAGGCGCTTTCGTAACGATCAATCATCCCAAACTGAATCACAGTTTTTCTCAAAGTATGCTTTTAGGTCTCAGAGACTACGACTCCATCGAAGTTCTCAGTCCGTTCGGCGACGAAATTTCGATGTGGGACGAAATATTAAGCGAAGAGAGATTTCCGCATTGTATGGCTTCGGACGATCTGCATTATCTTCCCCGCGACGAATACGAAACCGTACGAAAACCAGACCGTTTTACGATGCGAGATTTAGTCGCGCTTCTCTACAAACCCGAAGGACAATCGCTGATGCGTTACGTTCTTTTAAACGCAAATAGATTAGAATCCAATGATATTCTAAAGTCTCTGAAGTCGGGAAACTATGTATGCGTAAGAAAACACGATCGAATTCTCGAGGACCCGAAATTGATCGAAATCGGCCTCACTTCACAGGGGGAAATCTTTTTTGAATTCGGAGAACAAGCGATCCGAGTCGAGTTTATCGGGAAACAGGGTAAAATTTTAAACGAAATTCTCGACGTAAAAAAAGGAAACTACAAGTTCCCTCCGGATGAGCCCTATATTCGGCTTCAAATCCTGTTTCCAAGCGCTTTGGTCCTTAGCAATCCCTTCTACAGGGGAAAATTACGAAAAAGATAAGGTTTTATTTCCTTTCGCTTCGATTCAGAGATTGTTCAAGTTTCAATTCTTTTTTATCACCGATGCTTTGTCGGAACAATTAAAGTTAAATGCTTTACAAACGTAGAATTTTTTGCTCCGCCGCGCGTCGGTCGGCTTTATAGAAAACGCAACGCGCATCTTCGAATATCGTCTAACGCAAATTAGCCGATTTATCCGCAACCCAACCGATCGAAAAGGAAACAAAAACCATCGCGATATATCCCAATCCGATTTGAATAAAATAATCTCCGGGGCTCATCTTAGACATCGGTAACAAAATCAAAAAGTCCAACCCCCAGTTGATGATCAGCCAAATAAAACCCGATCCAAGAAGAATGCCGAACTTCTTGCCGGAAATTTTAAGCGCCAAAGAAACGAATAAGAGACAGCCGGTAAGACTTCCCGTAATCAGCATCACGCTTTTAAAAAGAAAAATGTCCGTTAACAATTTTCCGTCCCGAGTATAAAACGGAATCGCCACAAGAAACGGAATCAACCAAAGCAAAAACCCATACCCGAAAATTCTAACCAAATGTTGTTTCATTATAAACTCCTAATATATTTAAAAAATATGCTCCTGTTTGCGTATCGCACGCGAAATCCATTCCTTACTTTTATTTCAGGAAAGGAATCCGTTTTCCCTCAAACGGAATCGGATCGGGATTCTTCGTTTGCCGCTTTTGGAAAATCGAAATCGTTCTCCGCTTCCCGAGAATTCAACAAGGAAGCAGGAAACAAAAGTCTGGAAATCATGCTCAGGGTTCCCGTTGACACTTGCATTTGATTCGAATCGAATTCGCTTAACAATTTCGTTTTCATATGTCTTCTCCGAATTTTTCCTTAAAGTATCTTCCCCAATGGGGCCTATTTCCGTCCAAATCCACAAAGTCGTATTCTTCCGAAAGTCTCCAACTGCTCGTAACCGTCCCCGTTTTTGAAAAAACGTCCGGGTCCTGTGCCAGGGCCGCGACCGCACGTCCTACGTATGCGGGAGTTTCCGATGCGATAAAATGCGGCTCCTCTAGGACCGCGTCCTTCCAATTTTTTTCCTCAACTCCGAAATGATCGAGCATCGCCTCCGATCTCAAAAAACCGGGAGTCACCGCGATCACCGATATTCCGTGGGGTTTGAGTTCCTCCGATAAATAACTTGCAAGATTTATAATGGAGGACTTAATCAAAGAGTAATATAAATTTCCTCTATATCTATTGTCGATCCCGTCCGTTATCTCGATCACAAGACCGGAACCGGTTTCGATCATCAAAGGCGCAGCGAAATAATTCGTAATCAGATGGGAATCGAGGCAGGTTTTTTGAACCTTGAGTCCGTTCTCCAGAGAATGTTCCCAGAATTTCTGAGACCACACAACGAAAGGATCTCCGCCCCAAATATCGTTGATTAGAATATCAAGTTTTCCTTGTTCTTTTTTTATTTTAGAGATAAGGGTCTTTACCTCTTCCGGTTTCGTATGATCGACTTGAACCCAAATCGCCTTTCCTCCCGCCGCCTCGATCAGCTCCGCGGTCTCTTCGATCGTTTCTTTACGATTCATTTCCGAAGAATTTCCACGAACGCTTCTTCCGGTAACGTATACGATCGCTCCTGCTTTACCCAACTCGATTGCGATCGCCCTTCCCGCTCCCCTGGTTGCCCCAGCAACCAAAGCGACCTTGCCTTCCAAATTTCTCTTTTTCATACATTTATCTTAAGCGAATAAGGATGACAAAGTCTGTCATATATCCAAAAGAATGTTTTTTACCATCGAAAAAAATTGATTTCAGTTACAGTTTAGGAAATTATATATGTCATTATCTGTCATGTATTTGGAATACGATTGAAACATGCGCGCGGATCGACTGCTTTCCATTCTTTTACAACTTCAGGCCAAAGGAAGAATCTCCTCGCGGGATCTTGCCAAAAAATTGGAAGTCTCCGAACGAACGATTCATCGGGACATGGAGGCATTGAGCGCTTCCGGAGTTCCCGTTTATGCAGAACGAGGTTCCAAAGGCGGCTGGGAACTTTCCGAAGGTTACAGAACCAATCTTACTGGAATGAAAAAGGAAGAAATTTTTTCGATGATTCTTACGAGTTCGACGCGAATCGCATCCGATCTCGGAAAGAAAAAAGATTTCGATTCCGCCTTTATGAAATTCATGGCTTCCCTTCCGCCTGCCTATCAAAAAGAAGCGGAGATGGTTCGTCAAAGAATTCATATCGACGGAGCCGGTTGGGGTTGTTCGGAAGAAGAGTTTCCGTTTCTACCTTTGATACAAGAAGCTGTGTGGCAGGAAAAAAAAATCGTTCTTCGCTACCGATCCGACGAAGAATCCAAAAAAAGAATCATTCTTCCCTTAGGACTCGTCGCAAAAGGAAAGACCTGGTATTTGGTCGCAAAATACGGAAAAGAATTCAGAACGTTCCGTATATCGAGAATCTTGGAAGCGAAACTCGGTGAATCTTTCGACAGACCGAAAAAGTTCGATCTCGAAAAATATTGGCAGGAAAGCACTCGAAACTTTTTCTCAAAACTTCCGTTCTATCCGGTTCTTCTCCGAATCAAAACGGAACGTTTCGATTTTTTCAAAATGATCTCCTACGGTAGAATATTAGAATATTCTAAATTAAATTCCGAATGGACGGAAGTCAAAGCCGATCTGGAAACGAAGGAATGGGCTTTACATCACGTTCTCGGCCTGGGAGATTCCGCGATTCTTCTCGAACCGAAAGAATTAAAAACGGAATTGATAAACGCCGCAGAAAAAATCGCCGGTTCCTATTCCACCTGATACACTCCGACCAAGTTCTCCTTTCCTTTTACGGAAACCTTGCCCAGCTCTTTGAAGGAATGTTTGATCCGATTTTTAATTTTGCGGTAACTATCGTCCGAAAGAAGAATGTCCACTCCGTATTTTTTGGTGAGTCCTTCGATTCGGGAAGCGAGATTGACCGCGTCCGAGATCACGGTTCCGTCCATTCTTTCCACTTCTCCGATCGTACCCAGCATCAAAACCCCGGTGTGAATTCCGATCCCGATTCGAATCGGTTCATAATTTCTTTCCAATCGGCTCTGATTGTGACGATCCAATTCCAGTTTCATTTCAAGGGCGGCCTCGAGCGCGTCATCGGGAGAATCCGGAAACAGCGCCATGATCCCGTCCCCGAGATATTTATCCACGAAACCTCTGTGTTTGCGAATGATGGGTCCCATCTTTCCCATATACGAATTCAAAAAATCGAAATTATCCTTCGGAGTCATCTTCTCGGAAAGTTCGGTAAAAGAACGTATATCCGAAAAAAGAATCGTCATTTCCTTCTGAGTCTGATCCCCCAATTCAATTTCCGTAATATTCTTTTTTCCTAAAAACTTCAAGAATTCCAAAGGAACAAAACGACTATAAGATTGGTTCGTGGCCTTTAAGTCCGCCGATAGATTTTCAATCGCGACAAAAGCCGCCGAAAATTTCAAAGAAAGCATATACGACTGCGCGAAGATAAACGTGAACAAGCCGAGAGGAAGATAATATCCCGTGCTTACCATCGTCTGACTCTGGAGGATATCGTTGATTGCGGTTGCGATCAACGCGAGCGCACCTAAACATGCGATGATGGCCCCGTCTCTTTTGCGATAGATGAATCTTCCGAGCCAAAAGACAAAGAGCAGAGTATAAACCAAAAGAAAAAGTTGATAAGGAATGAGAGTGAGCGCGAATATCTTCGTCGGAAAGAAAAGAATCACGAGTGAAAAAACGCCCACCACGGCAACGCTGATCTTCCAAACGAACTTAGGCATATCTTCCGGAAAGATCGTATCCATGTATTTCTGAAAGATCGGCCAAGCCAGATAAAAGGAAAGATATTCTACCTTGCTTCCCAGCTCCCATTGAATCTCGGGAAATTTTTGAAGGATAAAACGTTCGCCGGTCATCAACAAACGGATAACGATCACAAAACAAAAAAGTCCGAAGTATAAACTCGACTTGTCCTTTCTTCTCAAAGAAAATAAACCGAAATGATAAAGAGCCATTACCGCGATGCTTCCGAACAGGAACATTTCGGTCGTCCATCGATCCTCTCTATAATCGGATATGCTTTTTTTACTTCCAAGACGAATCGTTTCCCAAATGCCTCCTTTAAAATGATGAAAGTTGGATACTTCGACTTGGATCAGAATTTCATTGCCGGAAGTCGTGAATTCCGCATAACGCGGAAGATACTGCGGCCTTGATGTGTTCTCGTCCGTTCCCACGACCCCGCTTCGGATTAATTTAACTCCGTCGACCCAAACGGCGCCCGCGGTACCCACGTCCTGAAACCGGATCGCAAGAGGGTTTTGATTTTCGTTTAACAAAACTCTTAGAGTAAAAGTCCCGTAACCGTACGCGTTCGAAGAATCCAGATCCGGAATTTCAGAATAAGAATTCCAATTGCCCGGAACAAAGACGTTGTATGATTTCGTGTCCGTCGCGTTCGGATCGGGTTTCGAAAGAGTCAGCTGTTTCCAGACAAAGGACCATTCACCGTCCAACTTCACGATTCCGTCCGAATTAAAATCCCATTCTCTTAGATCTAAAACCCCTTTTTCGGCGCGAGGAGCGATTTTGGAAGAAACGGAATTGGAACAAGATACGAAAAGACTTAAAAATAAAAAGATTCCGAATGTAAAAAGGGAAGAGGTTTTATTTTTCATATATTACCTTTGTTTGAAGTCGGGAATTGAAACGGCAAAACAACGTATCCTGATCAAATCGTATAAATTTTCAAGATTTATACGACGATGGAATTCGATTTCCTCTTAAATTTTATACGTTTAAACGGAATTTGCGGAAAGACTTGTTTTTTTAAGTAAACGTTATACTCCAGGGAACGAGGTATTTCCATGAAACGAATGTTCCTTTACTTTGCGTTATTCAATCTTTTAACCGCTTCTTCGATTTGGGCTAAAACCGCGTCCAAAACGATCGTTTATCAGGAAGGGGAAACCACTTTAGAAGGCTATATCGCCTATCCGGATCTGGATTCCAAAAAGAAAGTTCCCGGCGTCTTAGTCGTTCACGACTGGATGGGTCTCAGCGAAAACTCGAAAATGCGCGCGGACAAACTCGCCGGATTGGGTTACGTGGCTTTAGCCGTCGACATCTACGGAAAAGGCGTAAGACCGAAAGCTATGGAAGAAGCCGCTAAATTAGCGAATTCTTATAAACAAGATCGTAAACTGATGCGCGCCCGGATTTTAGCCGCGTTAGAAACCTTAAAGTCGCAACCCGAAGTCGATACGAATCTGATCGCGGCGATCGGTTATTGTTTCGGAGGAACGGTCGCTTTAGAACTTGCGAGAAGCGGCGCTCCCGTTCAAGGAACCGTTAGCTTTCACGGCGGCTTGGCTACGCCCAACGTCGAAGACGCAAAAAACATCAAAGGAAAAGTTTTAGCGCTTCACGGAGCGGACGATCCTTTCGTAAAGAAGGAAGAAGTAGAAACGTTTCAAGACGAAATGAGAAAGGCCGGAGTCGATTGGCAATTTATTTCCTACGGAGGAGCGGTTCATTCTTTTACGATCAAGGACGCGGGAAACGACAACTCCAAAGGAGCGGCTTACAACGCGAAAGCGGATAGACGCTCTTGGAACGAATTGTTATCCTTTTTTAGAGAAGTGTTCCCCAAATCAAAGGAGTAACTTTTAAGACATCGAGTTTTAGCAGATGGATCGACGACGTTCGATCTACTCTAATCCGTAGACCATTCTCAAAATCGGAAAGGTCTACGGAATTCTTCGCAAGTCCAAAACCTTAAACCTTTCCGTTTATTTCTTCTTTGCTTTTTTTGGAATATACTCGTTTCCTAATATAACTCCGGAGCAAGGAGGAACCTTAAATTGATCAAACTCGTTGTGATCGAATAACGCTGTGGAATAAAAATAACTTCTGCAATCCGTAGGATTGGTAAAGAATCGGGGCTTTTTCCCGAAATTGAGAACGATCAATTTGCGATCGTTACCGGATTCCCGTAAATAGACGAGCATATCCTTAGGAACGCCGTCCTCGATCAAACGAAGAGTTCCCTCTTTCAACGCGGCGCTTTCGTTTCTCAAATGAATCACGCTTTTATACGTGTTTAAAAGAGAATCCCGATCTTCCGATTCCACGGCGACGTTTCGTTCCTTATAGTTACCGTGAACGCGGATCCAAGGTTTTCCTTTTTTAGTCGTAAAACCCGCGTTTGGCGAATCGTCCCATTGCATAGGCGATCTCGCACGATCCCGAATGATGATGTCCGCAAGACCTAAGAATTCGGAAAGAGTATCGCCTAACCAACGATAAATTCTCGCCAAAGGATCCTGAGCTTCGGTCAGTTTGATCGTTTCGTTCGTCATTCCGATCTCTTCTCCGTAATACGTGACCGGAACCCCGCGCGCGGTGAACTGAAAAAGAGCCACAAGTTTTCCCTTTTCCAAGTTATTGTTGATCTTACGCATGTAACGTCTTTGATCGTGGTTTCCGAAAACGTAAGTGGGAATATAAGGATAAGGATAAACCTCTTCCATCTTCTTGATGATTCCTTTGAAAAAGGTCATCTTGAATTTAAGAAGAAGGGTTTCGAACAAGAAGATAAGATTGAGGCCGTCCCGTTTCTCGCCTAAGTAACGTTTGATGATATGATCGTCGCCCGCGACTTCTCCCACGGAAAAACGGTCTCCGTCGAACTCTTCGAGAACGGATCTAAGTTCTTTCGCAAACTCGAAGTTATTCGGATGATTAACCGTATAAACCCTACTCTGAAAATAACCGTCGTGATCGTTTTCGGAAACGATGTATTTAAACCGAAACGGATTGTCCCTAAAATGTCTGTCCTTATAAATCGCGTGAAAGATATCCAGACGAAAACCGTCCACGCCCTTCTTAAGCCAAAAGCGTAGAACGTCGAACATCGCCTTCTTGACTTCCGGGTTATAATAATTCAGATCGGGTTGAAAGTCCAAAAAACTCGCGAGATACCACTGATCCGTATGCGCGTCGTAGTTCCACGCCTTGGGAGTAACGAAAGAACTCCAGTTATTGGGAGGCTTATTCTTCCCTTTACCGTCCCTCCAGATATACCAATCCCGTTTGGGATTTTCCCGGCTGGAGCGGGATTGTTGAAACCAATCGTGTTCGTCCGAAGTGTGATTCATCACCATATCGAAGACGATTTTCATTCCCCGTTTGTGAACTTCCTTTATTAGCTTTTCTGCATCCTTAATCGTTCCGTATTCGGGAGAAATGGAGTAATAGTCGCTAACGTCGTACCCGTGATCCATCTGAGGACTTTTATACAAAGGAGAAACCCAGATCGTTTCAAACCCTAGGTCCTTCAGATAATCCAACTTGGAAATGATTCCCGGAATATCGCCGATCCCGTCCTCGTTGCTGTCCGCAAAAGAACGAGGATATATCTGATAAATCGTGGTCTTTTGCCACCACTTGTCGATAGAACTGGATGATTTCTTTTTGGAAGTTTGTTTTTTAGCGGTCATAACTCTTCGGGCTTTAATGGAATCAAAAATATTAGAATGAAGACTGTCAAGACGGTATTGCGACAAACCGATTCGAACGGCATCGATTTCGACGCGGAACTCCGAATTGTAATATGGACTTTAGAAACCGATAATTTGTTCTGTCGCATAACAAGGGATTCGAAACGAAAAATAAAAACTGAGAACGGGAAAAAATTTTTAGATTGACAAAAAATTCATTTATTTCGACATCGAAATAAATGAGACAGGAATTTGCGATCCACCTTTTATCCAGGACCAGAGACCGAATCCAGAAATTCTTAAGCAAAGAATTCGAAAAGGAAGGAATCAAGGACTTAGTACCCGCGCACGGAGGAGTTTTGTACGCGTTAGGAGTTTCTGGAGAAATGACGATGAGCGAACTGGCAAAAGTATTGGATAGAACTAATTCGACGGTCACCGCGTTATTGGACAAGATGGAGGAATTGAAATACGTAAAGAGAATTCAATCCGAAGAAGATGAAAGAGTTTTTACTGCCGTTCTTACCGCAAAGGGAAAAACGACGCGCGAGGCGGTCATTCGAGCTTCGAATACCACCAATCAAAAACTTTATAAGGGACTTCTTCCCGAGGAAAAGGAAACCTTCATCCGGCTTTTGGAAAGAATTCATTCTAATTTTGAAAAATAGATTTTTTTGATTTTTGTTTATTATTTCGACATCGAAATAAATGGAGGAATTTATGTTTTCGGAAAAAACGATCGTAATCACCGGTTCCGCAAGAGGAATCGGAAAGGTAAGCGCGAAAAATTTTATACTCAAAAATGCGACGGTAATCGTATCGGATTTGGATTCCGTTCAAATCGAAAAGACGATCGAAGAACTCAGATCGCTGAACCGGGGAAAGGTCCTCGGAAAAGTCTGCGACGTAAAGGATAAGAATCAGGTGAAAGAACTCGCCGAATTCGCGTTTAAGGAAACGGGAAAGATAGACGTCTGGGTAAACAACGCCGGGATCATCAAGGACGATCTTCTTTTGAGAATGAGCGAGGAAAAGTGGGACGACGTTTTCGACGTGAATCTAAAAGGCGCTTTTTTAGGAACGCAAGCGGCGGCCAAATATATGATGAAAAAAGAATATGGTAGAATCATAAACATCGGTTCCGTATCCGGCTTTTACGGAAACGGAGGACAGAGTAACTATTCTTCCGCGAAGGCGGGCCTTATGGCTCTTACAAAATCCTCCGCAAGAGAACTCGCGTCCAGAAACATCACCGTAAACTGCGTAGCTTCCGGTTTTATCGACAACGACTTCGCCGCCGGAGTTCCGAAAGAGGTTCGAGAACGGGTTTTGGATACGATTCCTTTAAAGATTTCCAGAAATCCGGAAGAAGCGATCTCTTCCGCGATTCACTTTCTTGCTTCGGACGAAGCGGACTGGATCACGGGCGCGACCCTTCGCGTCGACGGAGGAATGATGATCGGTTTTTAAATTTCTGATTCGATTCCTTTTTCTCCGGGATCAGAGAACTCGGATTCCGATCTCGGAGAATCTTTTTCGATCGCATACGAATTGAGCGATGTCGATCTGTTTGTGATGATCGAAAAGAAACGTGGTCATCTTACCGAAAAATCTTCCCTTGTATTCCTCTTCCACAAAACGAATCCACGCGAGAATATCGATCAGCTCGTGCGCGATGAATTCGTAGTTCTTTCCTTCGTGTTCGAATTTCTCTCTCGGGTTATAGATCTTGTCTTCGTTTAACAAAATCACGTTTTCCAAAGTGAACGGATAATCCTTTAGTCCGCCCGCGAGTCCGATTTGATAAAACTTCTCCGCTTCGATTCCGGGTCGAAACGCGGTCGTTCTCGCGGACGCGATGTATGAAAAAATCTCGGGCGTAAGTTCGGTTTGAATTCTTTGGTTTCCGACCGTTTGTCCGGGATAACTGACTTGATGATCCAAGAACAAGGAAGTTCCGTGTTCGTCCGGTTCTAAAATACAATATCCTTTTTCCCAAACCGCCGCGAAAGGTTTAGCCACAGTGATCGGGGAAACTTCTCCGATTTTATGAAAGTTGTTTTGAATTCCGTCCAGATACGGCTGATCGCAAAAATCAAACGTGGGAAAACTGGATTGTTCCAATTCGAAATCCAAATAAAAACCGAAAGCCGACATCACGGCCAACGGATGTTCGATGATCTTTACGTCTCCGAGTTGAATATTGTGATTTCCTTTGATACATAGGGACGGGTCGAGTTCGTAATTCTTCCCCGAATGGGAAAAGCGCGAATAACGTCCCGTCGCCGGTTTTACCGTAATTTCGGAAGGTTTATTTTCCAAGGTGGAAGTTCCCCGGATTTGAAACGGATCAGTGATCGTATACGAACTTTTCAAATCGAACGGGAATCGTTCGTCTCGAAAATGTTTCGGGAATTGGATCGGATTGGAGAATCGACCGGCTTTGAGTTCTGAAATTTTTTGGGAATCTGTAAGGACCTGCATTCTAAACGACAAAGGAAGTCATTTTTTTATAAGAATGCAATCTTAAATCGGGGAAGGAAGGTTCCGGGTGAATATTCACCCGGAAAATGGAATTATACTCCGTAGAAAAGGAAAGACGCTACGATGGTCCAAACCCCTACTGCAATTCCAAAAATTCCCAATTTACCTTGGATCGGAGCAAGCTTCGCTAAAAGTTCAGCTCCTTTTTTCTTTGCTTCTTCGTTTTTGGAAAGAACGTAAGTAGAGATCGTTCCGAAACCGAGAATGAATCCGAGAACCGCTTGAACGATGTTTCCCGCGAGAGCAGTTACCCAATAAATTGGCCAAGTTGGAAGCCATCCAAGACCAAGAAGTCCTTGGAATACGATTCCGTAGATTCCCCAGAAGCAGAAAACCAAACCGATCCAACCTTGGTAAGGTGAAATCTTCGCAAGCAACTCTTTTGCGTCCGGTTTTTTTGCTAAAAGCAGAGAAGGCACAGCGAGAATGCTGAGCACGATGAGTGTAATTCCTGATACCATTAGTATCTCCTGTTGAAATTAAATTAGATTCATATCCTTTTAGCTTTATATTTTCTAAAAAGATTGTATGTATCTACAGATCGGTTAACTCTTTGGGAAGTGATTTTTTGCCCACTTTTTGCTTTTTGATACTTATTTTATAAAAAATTCATATAACTTATGTTTATCGAAATGCGTTTCGTTTGCGCTTTCCGTTGCAAAGAACTTGTTCTTGAAACGGAACTCTCGCCCTTTTAACGCAAATTCCATTCAATTTATCTAATGGAATTATAATATGATTAATTATATATAATTTTGAATATATGGTTTTGCCATGTGAGTTTACTCAATGCAAGCTCTTGTATTTCTGGTTATTTGAAAATAAAAAGAAATCAAAATGATTTCGTATGACTTGGTTCATCTTCTTTGTTCTTCACATTTCATTTTTTAAGTTCGGTTTATCGTTTCCATTTTAATCGTTTCTGTTTCGGTAAGAATCGAATCGAAGATTTAGTAAGAATCATCGGTGATCTTAAAATCAATCGAATCATAATGAGCCAAGATTTGTGAACGGATCGAAGACGCGGATTTAAAGTGCCGACTTGCCGATCGAGAATTTTTGGATTCGGAAACGTTCTTACGAGAATTCGTTTTCAGGTTTTTCTTTGTTTCTGCGGAAGTCGCAAAGTGCAAGAGCTGAAGCGAGGCGGAGTTACGACCATAAATTCTCCCGTGAAAAGAATGAATTTGCGGGAGTTTCCGATCGAGTTTCGTGGGAGTTTCTGAAAGATTTGCAGGAGTTCCTACATTCTCTCCTAAATCGAAGGACTACGAGCGAACAGAGAAACTCCAAAAGCGATTTTTTCCAAAACGAAGGAGTTCCCACACATTCCATCCCCGATTTCCAGTCGAAACTCCGTTTTTGTATGAGTTCCCACAAAACCCCACATTCTAAACCGCCCTTCCGGTACAAGCGTTTTTCCATTTTCCCCTTGACCGACAAGCGAGGTCGACCAGATTGGTTGAAAACGACTTTAAAACAGGCCGGATCGATATGTACGCTATTATTTCAGTTGGAAACAGACAATTTAAGGTAACCCAGGATCAGGAATTCCTGACCGAAAAAACCGGCAAAAACGCGGGTGAATCCTTTGACGCAAAAGTTCTTCTTTTCGCGGAATCCAGCAATAAGGTTCATATT
Organism: Leptospira kmetyi serovar Malaysia str. Bejo-Iso9; assembly: GCF_000243735.2. Taxonomy (NCBI): domain Bacteria; kingdom Pseudomonadati; phylum Spirochaetota; class Leptospiria; order Leptospirales; family Leptospiraceae; genus Leptospira; species Leptospira kmetyi. The sequence goes on from NZ_AHMP02000003.1 coordinate 2,053,221, forward strand.
GGACAACCCGAGCTGAAAACCGCTCGTGTTTCCTTGAAAGTTCTCGAAGACGTAAAAGGGGAAAAGATCCACGCTTACGTTTACAAAAGAAGAAAGAACTATCAAAAATCTTGGGGCCACAGACAACAGCTCCAAAAAGTAAAAGTGGTTTCTCTTTCCGCAGTTTGATCCGAATTCGGATTACTCGTTTAGGAGAATTTTATTCTTCCTTGGAAAGCGAGGGACATTCTCCCGCTTCTCTTGGAAAAAAAGGCGAGAATCTTCTCTGCTCTGCCGTCTCGGTTTTGGTTCAGACTCTTTATCTGCACCTCTACCAATCCGGCAAAGCGAAACCGGCTGAAATCCGCGACGGATATCTTCGGTTCGAAGTTCTCGAGCAAGACGCATTGATACAAAATAGCTTTGATTTGATTCTTTCGGGATTAAAAAATCTCAAAGATCAATATCCGAAAGAAATTGAACTGATAGGAGTACCAGAAAATGGCACATAAGAAAGGTGGTGGATCCTCTAAGAACGGCCGGGATTCAAATTCCCAGAGACTCGGAGTAAAACGTTTCGGAGGAGAATCCGTTCTCGCCGGAAACATTCTCGTTCGCCAAAGAGGAACTAAATTCCGTCCTGGTAACAACGTCGGTCTCGGAAAAGACCACACTCTCTTCGCTCTCGTTACGGGAAAAGTGAAGTTTGAGATGGTTTCCAAATTGAAAATGCAGGTTTCCGTTTACCCGGAATAACCCTTCATATTCAATCTCAAACCGGATGAACCGCAGTCTCCTGCCCGTTTCTGGGTCCGGACTCTGCGGTTTTTTGTTTTTAAGATCAATTTAAGAATTTAGAATATTCAAATAATATGGAATCCTTTGTAGACGAAGTCGCCATCGAAGTTTTCGCCGGTCACGGCGGGGCCGGGTCGGTTCATTTCCGAAGGGAAAAATACGTCGAGTTCGGCGGCCCCGACGGAGGGGACGGAGGAATCGGCGGCAACGTAATCATTCGCCCCAACCTTTCCATGTATACCTTGGACAAATATCTTTCCAAAAGAAAGTTCAAGGCAGAAGCGGGTTTTCCCGGAGTCGGCGATAATTGCTCCGGTAAAAAAGGAGAGGATCTGATTTTATTCGTTCCTCTCGGAACCCAAATCTACGACGAGGAAACGGGAGATCTTCTTTTTGATTTTGTCAGCGATTCTCAGGAATTCGTAGTCGTTCGAGGCGGACGCGGCGGCAAAGGAAACACCCATTTTAAATCTTCCACAAATCAAACTCCCCGTTTCGCGCAACCCGGCGAAGAGGGAGAATATAAATTCTTACGTCTTTCCTTAAAACTTTTAGCGGACGTCGGAATCGTGGGTCTTCCGAACGCGGGCAAGTCCACTTTGATTTCTAAAATCACGGACGCGCATCCGAAAATCGCGGGGTATGCGTTCACCACTCTTTCTCCGAACCTCGGCGTTGTTAAGCGAAGAGGAGATATTTTCCGTTTTACGATCGCGGATATTCCGGGCATTATCGAAGGCGCGAGTATGGGAATCGGTCTCGGTCTTTCTTTCCTTCGTCATATCGAAAGGGTAAAGGGAATTCTTTATCTATTCGACGCTTCTTCTTTGGATATCGAAGAGGATTTGAAGATGCTCCGAAACGAACTCGCGACCTACAATCCCGAACTTTTAAACCGACCTTATCTGATCGTTTTGAATAAGATCGACGTTTGGGACGATCCCGAATTCACGAAGGACGTGATCGAAAAGGTTTCCCATCTCGGTAAGGTCATCGCGATCTCAGCCGATAAGGAAACGAACTTGGAAGAACTTTTAGTCAACATGGACGAAACCTTTTTCAAAGAAGAAATCGAAAAGGTTTTGAATCCGGTCAAGGAACCCAAGTCCGCTTCGAATGCGGAGAACGATTCCTCGGACACGTTAGACGCGTTTTCCCGAAATTCCGAGGATCAAAAATGAATTCATCCGTTTTAACGCGCGCTTCCCTTTCCGATAAGATCCGTTCCGCGGAAATGATCGTAATCAAAATCGGTTCCGCCCGATTATCCGGTCCGGAATCGGAAGTGAACGATTTTCTGTTTCAATTGGTAAGCGACGTACGTCATCTCCGCGATCTCGGCAAGAAGGTGATTCTCGTTTCTTCGGGCGCGATCGCAAGAGGAAGACTTTTGTTAAGCGAACTCCCCTCTTCGATTTCTTCGGGAGATTCCCTTTCCGAAAAACAGGCGTTAGCCGCCATGGGTCAAAATAGACTCGTAAATCTTTACGACAGTTTTTTTTCCAAGGTGAACCTAAGCATCGCTCAGATTCTTTTCGGAGTTTTGGATCTCGAATCCAAAGAAGGTTATAAAAATCTAAAGAACACGTTCACTCAGCTTTTGGAATGGGGAATTCTTCCCGTCGTGAACGAAAACGATTCCGTCGCGACCGAGGAAGTGAAGTTCGGAGACAACGATATGCTTTCCGCTCTTGTAAGTTTGATCGTGGGCGCGGACCTTCTCGTCATTCTCACGGGGGTGGACGGTTTTTTAAAAGAGGACAAAGTCGTTCCTTTTTTGGATCAAATTTCCAAAGAGGATCTGAATCTTGCGGGCGGTCCGAGCGGCCCCGGAACCGGCGGAATGTTCACAAAACTCAAATCCGCGGGTTTGTTGTCCGAGTCGGGAGTTCCGACCGCGATCTTAAACGGCAAAAAAATGCACGTGATCCGGGAATTTTTGGATAAGAACGAAGTCGGAACATTAGTGGCTCCGTCGGGAAACCGCGTTTTTTCCGAAGAGGACGTAAAGGAAATCATCCGTAAAAATCGAAACGCGAACGGCAACGGGGGAAATCATATATGAAAGAAATTGAATACGTTGAAGATCTCTGTTCTCGAGCGAAAAAAGCGTCCCGCGTTCTGAAGTCGATTCCCTCTTCCAAAAAGAACAAGGTTCTTTTGGAACTCGCGGATCTATTGGAAAAACGAAAAGCGGAAATTCTCTCCGCAAACGAACTCGATCTGAAAAACGGAAAGGAAAAAAATCTTTCCTCCGCTTTGATGGATCGTCTTTTGTTAAACGACAAGAGAATCTCCTCGATCGCGGACGCGGTTCGGGAAATCGTTTCTCTTCCCGATCCGGTCGGCGAGGTTACGAGAGGTTTGACTCTTCCCAACGGACTCGAACTCGTTACGAGAAGAGTTCCGCTCGGAGTTGTGATGGTGATCTACGAATCCCGTCCGAACGTTACGATCGACGTGGGAGCTCTTTCCTTTAAATCGGGGAACGCTTGTATCCTTCGCGGCGGCAGCGAGGCCTTTCATTCCAACGCGATTCTCGTTAAACTATTTCATGAAATTCTAATCAAGGAAGGAATCGACACGGGAGCGGTCACGTTCGTGGATAAAACGGATCGTGCTTTTATGCTTCCGTTCTTTCAACAGACTTCCTCGATCGACATCGTCGTTCCGAGAGGCGGAGAAGGTTTGATTCAGTTCGTTTCCGAACATTCCAAAATTCCCGTCGTCAAACACGACAAAGGCGTTTGTAATCTTTATATCGACGAAGACGCCGACCCCGAGAAGGTGATTCCGATCGTAATCAATTCTAAGGTGCAAAGACCGGGCGTTTGCAACGCTACGGAGAATTTGATTCTTCACAACGGTTATCCGTTTCGTAAGGAATTGCTCGAAGCGCTCGCCAAAGAGGGCGTGGAACTTTTACTCGATCCTCCTTCTCTCGCTCTTTATCCGAAAGGCAAACCCGTTCGCGAAGAGGATTATCAGGAAGAATTTTTGGATCTTCGTCTTTCGGTGAAAACCGTTTCCACTTTGGAAGAAGCCTTGGCCTTTATCGAAAAAACTTCCTCGGGACATACCGAAGCGATCGTCACGGAAGATTTAAGCACGGCGAAAATCTTTACGAACTCTTTGGATTCGGCGGCGTTGTTCGTAAATTGTTCCACTCGTTTTCACGACGGGGGAGAATTCGGCCTCGGCGCGGAAGTCGGAATTTCAACGGGTAAACTTCACGTGCGCGGTCCTATGGGATTGGTTCATCTTACGACCACGACCACTTACGTCACCGGGAACGGACAGATTCGGGGTTGATCCTTTGTCCGAGGAATCTTCGATTCTTACCGGAATTTTCGGCGGAAGTTTCGATCCTCCGCATGAAGGACATTCAGGAATTCTAAAGTCTTTTTTTCGGGAAGTGCCCGAATGTAAGGAATTGTTCCTGATTCCGAATCGACAAAATCCGCTCAAGGGCGAGAAACTTTCGCCTTCTCCAAGTATATTCGAAATGTTGAATCTGTTCGCTTCCGAGTTCGACGCGCCGATCCGGATTTTGGATTTGGAATTAAAACGAACGGGACCCAGTTATACGATCCAAACGCTCCGAGAATTAAAAAATCTTTTTCCAAAGCGCGTCTTCGTTCTTTTGATCGGCGAAGACAATTACGCGAACTTTCACGAATGGAAGGATTGGAAAGAAATTTTAGACGAAGTCCGCGAAGTTTTCGTCTTTCGAAGATTTTCGGAGATCATTCCGATCAATCCGCATCTTTTAGCGCGGACCGAGTTTCGTTTTTTAAAGAATCCTTTGATTCCGGTGAGTTCTACGGATCTGAGAAATTCTTTTTCGAAAACGGATTCCGGCTCGAATGCAAGCGCGCTTCCCGTTTCCCGATACGAAAATCGAATCTCAAAACCGATCTTGGATTATATCCGAAAGAACGGGTTGTATCGGAAGTAGTTGCCGTTTGCGTCGGCCCTGCGATATTCGCAATTCTAAACACGTTTTGATAAATACGAACAAGGAATCGGAAAAGACCATATGTTGATCTTTGAAAAAGCGAATTTTTTGGGAAGAATTCCTTTCATAACTTTTTTCCTAATCGGTTTGATGTGTTTGTTGAATCTATTAGGAGTCGGCGATCTACATCTCTCTTCGAGCCAAATCGATTCGTATCACTTAGTCGCTTCGATCTTCGGACACGCCAATTTCCTGCATTTTCTAGGCAACGCATTCTATCTTTACATGTACGGCGATAACGTAGAAGACGTTCTAGGCCACGTCGTTTACTTATGCTTATTCGTTCTGCTTGGTGTCGTGGCGAACTTTGCTTTTATCTCTTTACATATTGGAGAAGAATATAGATTGATTGGAGCCTCCGGAGCAATTTCGGGAATTTTAGGTTTATATTATATTTTCTTTCCGAAAGTAAAAACGAACGTCGTAATTCCGATTCGAATTCCGTATTCCATCTTCGAAGAATATATCAGCTTGGACAACATTCCGGTTTCTTGGAGTTTTGTGTTTTGGTTCGTCATCCAGATCGCCTTTACCATTCGAGAATCTTTCGGAGTTTTAGGAATCGCATTCTCCGCGCACGCCGGAGGTTTTTTAGCGGGAACTTTGATCGGAATCCTATTCAAAAGAATCGGTTTCCTGGATCGACATTCGGAACGATTAAATAGTCTCAAGATGGATAAGATGAGCATTCTATGTCCGTCTTGTAATACTCCTAAAAAAATACCGAGATACGGAAGATACAAATGCGGCGCCTGCGAATGTGAATTCTTCTTCGATAGCAAAGGTAAAAGGATTCTGATACCTTAAGCAGTTTTTGAACTTTGAGAAATTCGTCTCATCGGTAACTTCGGCGGCACCCGCCCCTTACAAAATGAACCGGATCGCCGACTTCGGCAAAGTCGTCGTGAACCTAGGACAAGAAAATTTTAGAATTTTCAAAACGTTCTCTCCCTACAATCTGGATTCATGAAGGCGACCTTCTCCTACGACCCGGAAACGATCCGTAAAACGTTGGGTTCCGCGTCCGCAACCTGGTTTCAAAAAGAAGCCTCTATCACAAACATAACGACCGCTTCCACGGAAGCGGAGGCCGGTTCCTTATTTGTCCCTCTTCGAGGAAATCGCGACGGACACGAATTCATCCAGGACGCTCTTTCCAAAGGAGCCTCCTACTTTTTGGTCGAGGAGAATCATCCGATTTTCAAGGAACTCGACGAAGAGAAAAAAAAGAAGGCGATCCCAGTGCGAGACACGTTAGTCGCTCTTGGAAAACTCGCCGCATTTCACAGATCCAGATTCAATCCGATCGTGATCGCGGTCACTGGTTCGAGCGGAAAAACGACTACGAAAGAACTCCTCGGGAATTGTCTCAAAAATTTGGGCGAAGAAGCCTTGGTAGTTACGGAAAAGAATTATAACAACGAGATCGGACTTCCGTTTACGCTGTTCCGAATTTCGGATCAAACCAGAATCGCCGTTTGCGAACTCGGAATGAATCACAAAGGAGAAATTTCAAGACTTACCGAAATCGCAAAACCGAACTACGCGATCGTCACAACGATCGGAACCGCTCATATAGAATTTTTAGGAAGTCAAAAAAACATCGCAAAAGCGAAAGCCGAGGTCGCAGAGGGTCTTTCCAAAGACGGAATTCTTTTTTATCCAAGCACTGGAGAATATTCTAAAATACTAAAAAAGAAAACCCGCAAATACGGCGCTAAGTTCGTATTGGTAAAACCGGAGCAGACGTTTTCCATTCTCCGTAAAAACCCGTCCGGATTTTCCTTACGATACGAAAACGACGAGATCGAATGGAACCTACCCGGAGATAAACTTTTAGGAAACTTAGCCGTGGCCGTCGCTTGTTTGGAAACGATCGGAACCCCCAAAGAATGGATCCGAGAAGGAATCGCTTCCTTTAAGTCCGGAAACAAAAGACTGGATCTGCAACGCGGAAAATTTTCCGTAATCAACGATACGTATAACGCGAACTACGAATCCATGCTTTCCTCTTTGGAAGTCGCGGATCAACTCGCGGACGGTAAAGAATTTTACGCGGTTCTCGGCGACATGAAAGAACTCGGAAAACATTCCTCCGAATTCCATAAGAAACTCGGAAAACACTGCGCCGGTTTTCAAAACCTGAAGGGGCTTTTTACGTTCGGAACCGATTCCCGTTGGATCGGCGAGGAATTTGTTAAGCGAACACCCTCTTCCCGCGTTTCAAAACATTTCGAAAACACGGAGGAAGGATTGAAACAACTCGTTCAATCGTTTTTGAATTCGGTTCCCGAAGGTTCGGTCGTTTTGGCGAAAGCTTCGAGAGGAATTCAATTGGAACGCTTCGTGGATTCCCTTCCGGTTTAGTACTTGCAAACGTTCGGATCGAAAGAAACATCTTCAACAGGAGAAAGCACTTGAGCGCGAAAGTTGCAATCATAATGGGCAGTCATTCGGACTGGGAAACGATGAAGGAAGCCGAAACGATTCTGAAGGAATTCGGCGTTTCCGTTCACAAAGAAATCGTTTCCGCGCATAGATCCCCCGAGCTTATGTTAGAATTTTCTAAAGCGGCAAAGAAGACCGGTTATTCGGTCATCATCGCCGGAGCCGGCGGAGCCGCACATCTTCCCGGTATGGTCGCGTCGATGACCACACTACCCGTGTTAGGCGTTCCCGTTCAAAGCAAAACGTTAAACGGCTTGGACAGTCTTCTTTCCATCGTTCAAATGCCGGGCGGCGTTCCCGTGGGAACTCTTGCGATCGGAACCGCGGGAGCTAAGAATGCGGGTCTTCTTGCGATTCGAATCCTTTCCCTACAAGACGCGGAACTTTCGGAAAAGCTCGAACGATACAGGGATAAAATTCGAGAAGACGCTCTTTCCAAAAACAAGGACCTTCTGTGAAGTTAAACGGAACTCTTCCTCCGGGTTCCAAACTCGGAGTAATGGGCGCGGGACAATTGGCGAGAATGTTTTGTCTGGAAGCGATTCCTTTCGGATACGAAGTCTCCGTTTATTCTCCCGAAAAAAATTCTCCCGCTTCCGGAGCGGGCGCCAAAGAATACGTGGCCGCTTACGAGGACGAAAAATCGCTCGTCGATTTTTTGAAAAACATAGACGCTCTTACATTCGAGTTTGAGAATATTCCGGAAATTGCACTTTCCATCATCCAAAAATTCTCGGAAGAAAGCGGACTGGCCGTTCACCCTTCTCCCGATTGTATTCGGATCGCGCAGAACCGTTGGAAGGAAAAAAATTCTTTCCGAAAGGCTGGAATTCCGACCGTAAATTTTTATCCCGTTTTTACGGAAGAAGACAAGGCTTCCGTTCTTTCCAAAACTTCTTTTCCCTGTATTTTGAAAACGAACACGATGGGTTACGACGGCAAAGGCCAAGTCAAATGTAGATCCAAAGAAGAATTGTCAAAGGCGCTTTCCGATCTAAAGGAACTCAATCATATCGTGGAGGAATTTTTTCCGTTTAACGCGGAAGCTTCCGTGATTTTAGCGAGATTCGAAAACGGTAAAATTCTAAACTTCAAACCTTCGGAAAACGTTCATAAGAATCATATTCTGGATCTGACGTTTCATCCGGGCAAGTTTTCCAAGGAAGTCGAAACGACCCTCGTTGAATCCGCGAGAAAACTCGCCGAGACGATCGGTTACGTCGGAGTTTTCGGCGTTGAATTTTTCATCAAGGGCGAGGAGATTCTCTGTAACGAATTCGCGCCGAGACCGCATAACTCGGGACATTTCAGCCAAGATTGCGGGACACTTTCTCAGTTTGCGCTTCAATTGAGAACTCTTTGTAATATTCCTTCGCCCGATTCCATTCCCACGACGCCCGTTACGATGAAGAATATCCTGGGAGAAGATTACAAACCCGGTTCCGATCTTTGGAATTCCGCATTAGAAAATCCTTATTTTCATCTTCATTTATACGGTAAAACGGAAGTCCGCAACGGTAGAAAAATGGGGCACTGGAATTACTCGGGTCCGAATCCCGAATCCGCCTTCTCAGACTGGACTTGATCGATCGTTTTTGCGATCGGGTATAACGCGTATTTTACGATTCTTTTTAATACGAAGTGGACGCACGTTCTCCGAAATAATTTTTTGAATTGTTTCGGATTCTTCTTGGCTAAATTCCGATTTTTCGCCTCAGATGGTCGTTAGAGCGATCGTCCATGAAAACATCGAACTTGTTGAAATCCGAATATAGTTTCCTCTTCGTAAAACGTATTCTAATTTCCCCATGCGTTTGTCTTTTCGTCCATTGTTGGTCCAATCCGTTCTATCAACCTCCGATCGAATGTTTAACCGGAGGGCACAATCAGCTTTGCCCCGATCATTCTTTGAGCGCATTCTTCCAAGGTCTTTCGATCTTAAATTTCAATTCTCAAAACGCGATTTCGATTTCGAACACAACGGATCGGTCCACGATTCAATCCGGTTTTTTAGTCGGTAAGGCGGCGTTCGGTTACGACAACGTCGCCGTTTCCATCGACGACGGTCCTCCGACCAATGTGGCCGTGGTCAATTCGGTTTGGAGATACGCGTTGCCCGCGCAAGCCGTTACGGGAACTCATTGGGCGTTGGGAAGCAAACATAAGATTTCCGTAAGAATCTACAACGGACTCGGTCAGGTTTTTGCCGAAAAGGCGATCGAAGTCGTGAAGGGAACCAATCGGGATACGAACGGAGACGGTTATTCGGACGTGGTCCTCACGGTTTCTCCGAACAACGCGAACCAAGGTTATTCTCTCGTATTTTTATCGCATGCGGATACGGGAATGCCTTCCGCGTCTCCCGATACGATCGTTACGGACGGATTGGCCGGAGGTTCTTTCTTCGGAGATCGAGTCGGCGTCGGAGATTTTAACGGAGACGGTTACGCGGATATAATCGTGGGAAGTCAGGCGGCTCCCTCTTTTGCAACAATCGGTCATGCGTATATCTTTCATAGTTCCGGTCAGTCCGGAATCCCGAATCAGAATTTGGCTTCGGGAGGAAATTATAATACGTTTCTAAAAGGTCAGAACGGAGGCGATCGTCTTGGATCGTTCGTCAACGGCGCGGACGTAAACGGAGACGGATACGACGACGCGATTCTTACTTCGCCTTGGAACAACTGCAAGGGTTATACTTTTTATAGCACGGGAAACAACGGCGTTTCCTCCAAGGATTTGAGTACGGGTGGAATCGCGGATATCACCTTTTCGATCGCGACGCCGGATAACTTCGGGATCACCGCTTTCGGAGATATCAACAAAGACGGCTATACGGACATGGTCGTGGGCGCTCCGTCGTACAGCTCCAGTCAAGGAAGGGTTTACGTTTATATCTCCAACGGAACCACGTTACCCGTAACACCTCAGTATCTTCTCGCGCCGACACCGACCTGTTCGGGCACTTGTAGCTTCGGCACCTCCATTACGTTAGCCGACTTCAACGGAGATTCCTGCGCGGATCTCGGAGTGGGCGCTTCGAGCTACAACGGAAATCAAGGCGCCGCGTTCGTATATCATTCCAACTGCGGTTCGACTGCGCCTTTTTCTTCGACTCCGAATACGACGTTCATCGGTCCTTTGACTTCCACGTGCAACGGAGGAAATAATTGTTCTTTCGGAAACTTTGTTTCTTCGGGAGATTCGAACGGGGACGGATTTGCGGATCTTGTAGTCGCCGCTTTTCAAGCGACGAACAATTACGGAAACGTTTATCTGTTTCAAAGTTCGGGAAGTTCCGGAATTCAGAGCGTCAACTTGAGCGCGGGTGGAAGCGCAAGTTCGACGATAACGGGCGCCGGTGCGGGTTTGAATTTCGGATTGTTTGCGAACATGCAGGATATCAACGGAGACGGTTTATCGGACATCCTCGTTGCGGCGATGGACCCGATCTCCACCGGGCTTTCGCAGATCGGAAAAGGAAAAGTCTATTATTTTCAAAGCTCCGCCGCAACCGGACCCGTAAACGTAGACCTGAGAACGGGAGGAGTCGCGACCGCAACTTTGACGTTTTCTCTGGGAATGTCCTTCGGAAACTCGATCGCGTTCTCCCCTTTTGAATATAAAGAATCGAGTATATTCGGTTATTCTTATGGAGAATATTTCGACGACGCAATCAAAGGAATGCGGGGAACGTCGCCGTTCCCGCTACGAAAATAAATCCGAAGACTTTATACGTTCGCGCATTGAGTCGGCAAAACCGCCGATTTTAAACGTTCGGTTTGCCGATCGAGAAGTATTGAAATCCTTCCTTCTTCATCAATTCGGGAGAATACTGGTTTCTTCCGTCGAAGATCACCGAACTTTTCAGAAGCCCTTTGATCTTTGCGAAATCGGGTTCTCTGAATTCTCTCCATTCCGTCAAAAGAAGCAAAGCGTCCGCGCCTTTCAACGCCGAATAAGCGTCGGGGGCGTAGTCCACTTTTCCGTCGAAGTAAACGCCCGAAGTTTCCTTGGAAACCGGATCGTAAACCTGCAACTTTACGTTTTTATCATGTAATTTCAGAATCAACGGAATCGAAGGAGCTTCCCTCATATCGTCCGTTCCGGGTTTAAAAGAAAGTCCCCAGACCGCGAAGGTTTTGCCGCTTAGGTTCGATTCTCCGTAGAACTTTACGATTTTCTCATAGAGTCTGACTTTCTGTGCCTCGTTGACCTCTTCCACTTTGCGGATGATTTGCAACGGCGCACCTTCGTCTTCGGAAGTCTTGATCAAAGCGCGAACGTCCTTCGGAAAACAGGAACCGCCGTAACCGATTCCCGCGTATAAAAACTGTCTGCCGATTCTCGAATCGGTTCCCATTCCTTTGCGGACGTCTTCGTAGTTTCCTCCGACGGCTTCGCAAAGATTCGCGATCTCGTTTGCAAAGGAGATCTTTGTGGCGAGAAACGCGTTACACGCGTATTTCGTAAGCTCCGCCGACACGACCCCCATTCTAAGAATCGGATTTCCGTTGAGAACGAAAGGAGCGTAGAGTTGAGCGATCAAGTCTCCTGCTTTTTGAGTTTCGGCTCCGATCACGACTCGTTCGGGACGCATAAAGTCGTCGATGGCCGCGCCTTCTTTTAAAAATTCCGGGTTGGAAACGACGTCGAATTCGAGTTTGGTTTCGTTGGCGATGATCGCCTTGACCTGGGCCGCAGTTCCGACCGGAACCGTGGACTTGTCCACGATCACCTTGTATCCGTTTATGGACTTACCGATTTCCCTTGCGACCGCGAAAACCGCCGAAAGGTCGGAAGAACCGTCCGGCAACGTGGGAGTTCCTACAGCGATAAAAATGATTTCGGATTTTTCCACGCCCTCTTTGAGAGAAGTGGTAAACTCGAGTCTTTTCTCCTTCCAGTTGGTAAGGACGAGCTCGGAAAGACCCGGTTCGTAGATAGGAATGATTCCTTTTTTAAGATTTGCGATTTTCGTTTCGTCTTTATCGACGCAAATCACGTGATTTCCGTATTCCGCGAAACAAGCGCCCGCGACAAGACCCACATACCCGCTACCGATCACACAAACTTTCATATTGAGAACCAGGATTCCGTTCTTTCCCGACCGAGAAAGAAAAATAAATCGGGGTTAGATGTCTTTTTTGAGACTGCTTTGGACCGGAAGCCAGGCCGCGCCTTCGAATTTCGGCAGATCCAAACGTTCCAGTTCGAAGGAAAGAATTCCGTCCTTCCAAAGATAACTGTTTCCGACATGGTTATCGCCTTCGTGCAACGCGATCCCGAGAGAATACTTTCCCGCCGAAAAGTTCAGAGGAAGTCGGAACTCCGCGGAAACGGATTCCCCCGCGCGGATATTTTTGAGGGAATTCCCGAGATGATATGTGTTCGTTCCGAACGCTCGAATTCCGCGCGCGTCGTCGATATGAAACCCGACGGTTAAATCCGGAATATCCTTTTTGAATTTTACGCGGACTTGGATCTCCACATCCGCGCTTACGGGGAGAATTTTCGGATTCGTCTGGCCCTTATACTTTAAACCTACGGAAAGATTCTCCAAGGGAGAATCGTCTTGAAACGGAAGAACCGATTCTTGTCCGGTTCCCGCGTCCGCGATGATCTGCATGTATTCTCGAAAACCTTCCACGGGATCTCCGTCGAAAACCAGTTTTCCTTTTTCCAAAATCAAAACCCGGGAACAAACCGATTTCAAAAGTTCAAGATCGTGGCTTACGATCAAGGTCATGGTTCCTTGTTCCTGAAAGGAACGGAAACGTTGCAGACATTTTTGTTGAAAACTCGCGTCGCCTACGGCGAGCGCTTCGTCCACGATGAGAATGTCCGGTCTGGAAAACGTAGCGAGCGCAAAGCCGAGGCGCATCACCATCCCGGAAGAATATTGTTTGATTGGAATATTCTTAAATTCTTTTAAACCGGAGAATTCGAAAATCTCGTCCATGGAAGCCGCGATTTCTTTCGGACTCAGTCCCCAAACAAGGCCGTTGTAGTAGAGATTCTCCTGTCCCGAAAGTTCGGGATTGAATCCGACTCCGAGTTCGAGGATCGATCGCAGTGTTCCTGTTTTGAGAATTTTTCCGGACGCGTAAGACGAAACACCGGTGAGAACTTTTAAAAGAGTGGACTTACCCGCGCCGTTGCGACCGATCAAACCCACGATTTCTCCGGGAGAAACTTCGAAACTTACGTTCTTCAACGCGTCGTAACGGACGTCGTTCCCCAAAAAACCCAAGGTCAGAACGTTCAAGATCCTTTGTGAAGGTCCGCTGAATCCGGTATAAACCTTGTTTAGATTTTCTACTTTGAGATTCAAAGATGATCCAAGATGACGGAATGAAATTTAGAACGGCTTAGAATTCCGATCGAAGGAAAAACGACGGCCCAAGGAAGAAATTCTTTCCAATGAAACACGGGAACGAAGTCGTTTAACAAAACGAAACGGAACAACTCGAGCGGAAAATTCAAAGGGTTCCACACGTTGATCGAATGCAAAAAGCCGGAGGACAAATACAAAATCGGCAAGGACCAAAAGAAAAATTGCGAGATCAGACGGATCAACGGCGTTATATCCCGCAGAATCACGTTGGCGCGCGCCAAATAACCCTGAACGAAGGACAAGAGATAACCGACTCCGAACATTACAAAAACGGAAAGCGGAAAGAAAAACACATTCAATTTCCCTAAAACGCTCAAGACGATCAGAACCGGAACCGCGGTGACCGCGAAGTGAACGAACATCTGGACGAACGGAATCCAAAGAAAAATCTCCGGACCCAAAGGGGATCTTTTGATCAACTGGCGGTTTTCGGTGAGAATCGAAGTTCCTCGGATCATGTATTCCTGAAGAGGAACCCAGAACAAAAGCCCGCTGAACGCGTAGCCGATAAAATCCGAAGCGGATTTGGGATTTCCTTTTAAATTGAGAAATAAAAAGACGATCGTATAGATGAGGATGATGCTGAGATTTTGAACCAGCATCCAAGAGATACCGAGAGAACTTCCTGCGAATTGTAAGGCGTAATCTCGCCTCACTAAAATCCAAAGAATCGGTAAACTTTTCAACACTTCGTTCGGGCCTGAAGAACCTTACCTTCCTTACAGGAATAGATCCCGTCAATTCCAAAAATCCATTGGTCTAACAGCTCCAAACCGATCGAATCCAGAAGGCCTCCGAAATTTTCGTAGATCGAAAGGTCTTCCTCGCTCGGTTTCGAAGTGGATTCGGGATGATTGTGCGCGATGATGACCGCGGAGGCCGCGTCGTTTAGGATGATCTTTAAAAGATCCCTGGTATGAACCCCGACTTCTTCCAAGCTTCCGATGGAAACGATTTCGGCCCGGAGCACCGCACCCTCGGGAGAAAGAGTGATGAGAACAAAACATTCTCGGTTTTTAGGAATCAAACTGGTCGTGAGAAAATTGAGAAGCTGTTGTGTGGAATAACGTTTTCCTTTCAACGCCTCCCATTTGAGACGTCTTGCGAACTCGATGGCCGCAAGTAAGGTGGACGCTTTTGCGTTTCCAACGCCCGCGATTTTACGAAGATCGGAAGCCTGTTTTTGCAGAAGACCGCCGAGCCCTTTGCTCTGATACAAGATCGAACGACTCAGTTCCTCGATCGGTTGAGCCCGATTCCCTTTTCCCAGAAGTACCGCCAAGATTTCCCAATCTTCCAGGGACTCGGCTTCATACGCGATCCGCGTTCTAGGATCGGGAAAAGGACTCAACCTTTCAGAGAGTTTTCCGCTAGATTTCAAATCCGCTTCAGGTTGTTTTTACTGAGCTCAGAAAGTGAATCTGCAAACCAGGTTCCTTTTTGAACTACTTCCCCTTCAAACGCTTCTTCCAGATAATCCGCGAAGGATTTTAGATTCGACTCTCCGGCACGAGTCCGTTCTTTCCAGTTCGGACCTGCTCCGGCGAGACCACCACGTTTTCTCTGGTAATTTGCTGATTCTTGCAGAGATCGAATGATCATAGTCTTCTCTCCATTCTTAATAAATTAGACGACATAAACAGATAAAACCACAGGATAATCCACTAAACGGATATGTATATACTAATCAAAATAGTAGTAAATGTCAACTCAAAACGCTTCTTTTTTTCGAAAATCATCGATTTTAGAATGAAAAGCCGTTTCAGGTTTTAAAATCCTCGGTTTCCCTCCGTTTCTGATTGTTATCTTAACTTTTCCCCCGGACAAAACGGTTGCGTTTCGATTTTTTTTTCGAAAGAATTTTCATTTTTTTCCATTCTCCGTTCCGCAGAAACGGGTTCGTAAACCGCTCCAAGAGTGGGAAAAACAAAATTCTATCTCTTCGTTTTTCTATGTTTCCGCGTCTACGCTCCGTTAGGCGCTCAAAGCGCCGAGGAAAAATCCTCCGTTTTCGAATCGAATTTGGATTCTTCGTTTTTTCTGATTCGGAAAAACTCCGGGTTCGCGTTGGGAGGTTTGGGCCGGGCTCGAAAGAAATTTCCTCCTTCTTTCGGAGCTTGGTTCGAGTTTCCGATCTCGAACTCGAGTCAGAATCATCTTTGGAAAACCTCCTTTTTATACGAGAACCACCGGGTTTCGGAGAAAGAACATTCGGTTTCGCATCAACGTTATGCGGGGCTTCAATATTCTTTTGTTCCGGGGGAGAATTCTCCCTCTCCTTCCGTCTTTGTGGGTTGGGAAAAAAACGAAAAGGACCTCGCCGTGTTCGGAGTTTGTCTCGAAATTCCGAAACGACAATCGATCCAACTTTTCGGTAAGACCGGTTCGGACTTCAAAAACGTTTCCGTCTTTTTTTATTCTCCGCTGAACGACGAGCTTCGTTTGTTTTTGGGTGTTTCGAGGACTTGGGCCGAGGCGCGCACCGAGGACCGGTTCAGTTTGGGAATCGGTTTTTCTTGGGAGAATGTTTCTTCTTCGTTTTTCGGAAATCGAACGGACCGAGCGGCTCCCGCGGATCGAGCGGATTCAACCAACGACTTTCCGAACGAGAATTCTTCTTTGAGCTGGAAGTTCGGCTGGAACGAACGCGAATCCGGTTTTAAGTCCGAACCCGAACGCGCGAGGCTTGCGGATAAACGCGATCCAAATCCTTCGATGTCGTCGCAATCGCCGATCGCACGTTATGCGGTCCTTTTTCTTTCGGTTCAGGAATTGTTGTCGGCTGGGTTTTCTCTTTCTTCCGCTTTGAGAATTTCCAAAGAAAGTTCCCGTTCCAAGGAAGAATATTCAATTTTTATAAACTCTCTCGGTGAAAAGGATCGATCCAAAATTCTTTTTCTTTTGAAAAAGAAAAATCAGGACGCACACAAACGCGACGGCTATCGAAAGCGGGATCGCAATTTCCCGCGTTTTTCAAAGGACGTTCGATGAGAAAAGTCGTCTTACGCGCGTTTGTCTCGATTTCTTTTTTTGTTTCGCATTCGGTTTTCACAAATCCTTTGTTTGCCGTCGAATCCAGAATCGGTTTTACGATGGAAACCTACGAATCGAGATATTCTCATTCGGCAAAGGAGAATTGGTTTTTCAAAACCGTAAACTGCGACTCGAAGCGGGAACCGCAATCGCGTTCGGAGAACGCAAATTTTTTACCGATCCGAACGAATTCGATTCCGGCGGCTCCGAATCGGTTTTGTGCGAGCGGTTTTTTCGAAACGAGAAACGGAACTCCGCTCTTCTCCGCCAAAGTCGATCATCGTTTTTTCAGAGCGAGTTTCGGTCATCGTTTTCGTCCTTTGGAAAACTTTTATTTCCTACGAGACAACGATTTTTATACGGCCCTTCCGGAAATCGATCAGGCGATTCATAGGGCGGGCTTTTTCGGTTTCAAACACGGGGATTGGTCCTTAGGAACGTATTATTCCGAACAGGAAGCGAAACGCAAACCAGGGTTTTATCTTTTATCTCCTCGGAAATTGTTCGAGATCGCGGTTTCGCCCGAATCGAAAAAACATTACGTTTCTTTAAACTTTCAATCTAAGAATTTTCGTCTTCCCGGCCCGAAGATCGTTTCCAGAATCCAAACCCTCGGAGAAAAAAAGGAATTCGACGGAACGTTTTATTCTTCCCTGATTTCCGAAAGGCTCGACTCCGAGTTTAGAATCACGGGTTATCGGGGCAAAAGCGAGGATTTGTTTTCGCTCGATCCGGATCGAAAAGAACTCAAAGGAAAAGCGGAATTGGCGCGTTTTGCGATCACTTCGCATTCGGCGTTTTCGATCGAATGGATTCGCGCTTGGAACCGTCCTGTCCATAATGAAAATAAAATATTCGATTTTAACAATGTGATCGGAGTTGCGGAAGCGTTTTTGTCGAACGAAAATTCCTCCCAAAACTCCCCCTCGAATTCCGTTTCGAATCCCAATTCGAAACGTTGGGAAATCATCGCGGGAAAGGCGCCGATCGTTTACGATCCGATCTTCGGAGGAATTCTTTTTTCTCTGAGGAATTACACGAACGAAACCTTAGGCCGAGGAATCTACTACGGTCTGTATCAAAAACGTTTTACGATCGAAGCCGGTCAAGAATGGAGAATCAACGGGGACGCGATCAGCGAGGGAAAATGGTCGTTTCGTTTGAACGAGGTTTGGAATTTGGAAGGGGCTTTTTTATTTCAAAAAAAAGGAAATCATACCGATTCCCTTTTCGAGGCGAGAACCGCGAGAGACGAAACGAGCTTGGTCTTTACCGATCGTTCCTCCTCGTTTCGTTTGCGTTTACTTTCGCCCTACGTCGCGTTTTCGGTCAGTCATTCCCGGAGAAAGGAACACAAAACGGACGGGATCTGGATCAATCTCCAGGCTCAGTTTCCCTTTTGAGAATTTTAGAATATTCTAAAATTCTTTAGGGTTAGTCCAGTTTTACGCGGAACTCCTGGATCAAATGAATGAGAAAAGTCATGATTCCGGAAAAGATATAGAAAAAGATCAATCCGTAGATCAGCCAAGGCCAACGATTGAGTCCGATCAGAGCGAGCAGGATCGTGATTCCCGCCACGAGAAGAAACAATCTCGTAGGACTGAGTTTGGAACGGATCGCCGCTTGCGGTTTCGAATAACGTATATTGGAAACCATAAGAACCGCGATCAAAACGAATCCCGTGATCGTAAGCCAATGCGGAGCGGAGTTCACGTTTAAAAAGATCGGAAAAAATCCCACGGTTACGCCCGCGACCGGAGAAGGTAATCCCGTGAACGACTTAGGATCGTGAGCGACGTTGAATCTCGCGAGTCGATACGCGGCGCAGATCGGGAAGATCGCGGCGACGAGCATTCCGATCGGAAACATATCTTCCTTTCCGAAAACGTCGATCTTGTATTCACAGAGTACCATCTGATACATCAAATATCCCGGAGCGATTCCGAACGCGGTCAAATCCGCGAGACTGTCCAGATCGGCTCCGAGTTCCGAGGTCGCATTGAGCGCTCTCGCGGCCATTCCGTCGAGTCCATCGCAAAGAGCCGCCAACAATATAAAGAATCCTGCAAGTGTATACGCTTGTAATTCGCTTCCGCCTCTGGAACCCGCTTCCGACGCCACGAGCATCGCGCTGAATCCCATCGTAAGATTTCCGAGTGTAAGCGTGTTAGGAACCCAACTGAGTTTGAGTTTCATGAAAAGATCTCCTGTCTGGATGGACTGACCGTAAAATCGATATCTCTTTTGTAGCCTTTCCGAAACAAATAGTATCCCAGAGACGCTACCATCGCACCGTTATCGGTACAATAAATTTTTTTCTTCGGAGTGAAAAGTTCCACGGAATTCTTTTCCGCCCAGACTTGCAATCGTTTCTGAAGAGTGGAATTCGCAAGAACTCCGCCCGCCGCAAAGATCCGTCTGATTCCCGTTTTCGCAACGGCCCGTTTGAGATTCCTCTCCACAAGATCAAAAGCAACATTCTGGAAATTCCAGCAGATTCTTTCCTGAGAAATTTCTTTTTGTTTCTCCATCAAAACCATCACCGCGGTTTTGAGCCCGCTGAACGAAAATGCGACCTGGTCCTGAGGAAGATTTCTCAAAAGAGGAGGAAGAATCGGCTTTTCGTCCGGTGTCGGAACATACGAGTTCGCTTTCGCTTCTATGTAGGGACCGCCCGGATACGGCAAATTCAAAAGTCCCGCGACCTTATCAAAGGCTTCTCCCAGGGCGTCGTCCATCGTATCTCCGACCAGTTCCATTCTACCAAATTCCTGGAGAGTGTAAATGGCGGAATTTCCCCCCGAAAGCAATAAACCGAGAACCGGGAATTCTGTGGGAACTCCTTCCAGGTGTAACACGGCGAAGTGCGATTGAAGATGACAAACCGGTAAAATCGGCGTGCCGTAAACCATGTGAATGCAACGGGCCATCTGAGCTCCGACCATCAAGGATCCGGTCAGGCCCGGAGAAGAGGTCACGGCCACGTACGAAAGATCCTCGAACCCGATCTTCGCTTCTTCCATCGCTTCTTCGAGGAGAAGATTGATCTTTTCCAAATGCGCGCGGGACGCGATCTCGGGAACGATTCCGCCGTAAGGTTTGTGCAGATCGATCTGACTGAAGATTCTGAGGCTGAGTAATTCTTTCCCGTCGCGGACGATTCCGATCGAGGTTTCGTCGCAACTGGTTTCGATTCCCATTCCGATCATGGATTTATGATTTCTTTTCTCCCTCTTTGGAAGGGCCGAGAATTTCGATCGCTTTTCGAAGTTGAGGATCGAGTTCCAAATCCGGAATCGCACCCTGTCCTTCGGAACGGGTTCTGCTTTTGTATAAGAATTTCGCGACGTCCGTGGAAAGTTTGATTCCTTTTTCCGCGAGATATTTTTCAAAAAGAGAAAAGTTCGCTTCTGAATAATTCGGATTCTTTGCAAGAAACGCTTCGAGCATTTTCTTTTCCGCCATCTTGCGGATGTAGAATCGATCGTCCTCGGTCGGTTCCACCGATTTTACGATCACGTCTGGTTGAATTCCTTTACCGTGAATCGACTTTCCGCTCGGAGTATAGTACTTCTGAATCGTAAGCGCAATACCGGTGTTATGCGAGAGAGAATAGATATTCTGAACCGAACCTTTTCCGAAAGAAACCGTACCGAGAATTTTTCCTCTTCCGTGATCCTGCATCGCGCCCGCGAAAATTTCGGACGCGCTCGCGGAACCTTCGTTGATAAGAACGACTAACGGAAGATTGGTGAATTTATCGTTTGCGGTCGTGGATTTGAAAACGCGAACGAGTTCTCCCCCCCTTCCCCGCACGGACACGATATCCAAATCCGGTTTTAAAAATAAGTCCGAAAGAGCGATGGCAAGATCCAGAAGTCCGCCGGGATTCATTCTCAGATCCACGATCAAACCTTCGGCGCCTTTTTCTTTGAGAGAATTCAGTTCTTTTTTGAATTCGGAAAGCGTGCTGTCCTTTCCCATGAACTGATTGAGTTTGATATATCCGAGTTTTTCCTTTTCCAAAAAGGAAGAACGCACGTATCGGATCTTGATCATTTCACGAACCAAGGTAAGAAGAATCGGTTCTTTCTGATTTTTGCGTTCGAGTTTGATCGAAACCGATGTTCCGACCTTGCCTCTCATCAATTTGATGGAATCGGAAAGGGAAAGATCGTGTGTGTTCTTTCCGTCGATTTCCACGATTCTATCTTGGGGAAGAATTCCCGCCTTCATCGCGGGCGTATCTTCGATCGGAGATATGACAACGATCGCTCCGTCCGCAAAGGAAACTTCCATTCCGAGTCCGCCGAAACTTCCTCTGGTTTCCTCTTGGAGTTGGGAGAAATCGTCCTTATCCATAAAACGGGAATGAGGATCTCCCAAGGAAGAGATCAATCCGCGGATCGCGCCCGCGTAGAGTTTTTCTTCGTCCACGGATTCCACGTAATCGGAATGAATGTAAGACAATACTTCGTGAAAGATTTGGAGATAGGATTCTCCGGATTTGGAAATTCCTTTTACCGTTCCGGTGGGGAGAATGAGTGCGAAGCTGAGAAAGGAAACGATTCCGATCCAGACCATTCTTTCTTTATTTTTCATATTCTTTGATCAATGCCTCGTGTAGCGCCGGACTTGTTTGTTTCAAACGACTCAGTACACTATCGGGATCTAATCTGTACACTGAACACGCTTCGAGAAAAAACGTAAGATCTCCCGGCGCGGATTTGCCGGAAGTCGCTTTGAGGTTTGCGTTGATTCTTGCGATGCTGACTCTTTCCAATACCCTTTTTAAATCACCGTCGGTGATTTCTTTTTTGGGCGGACTGCATTGGAGGACGAAAAGGAGAATGATAAAGAGGAAAAAATTTCGTTGAAACACTCTGTCCGAAGTTTCAGTCGAGTTTCTCCCTCTGTCAATCAGTAAATTCGATACAAGCCGATCAACTTGCCCATCACGACCGCTTTCTTGGTCTTGATCGGTTTGTATTTCGGGTTTCTCGCTTCGAGACGAATCTGATCCTGTTCTTTATAATATACTTTCAACGTGGCCTCGTCTTCGATCAATGCGACTACGATTTCTCCGTTGCGTGCGATGTCTCTTTTTTCGATGATCGCAATGTCTCCGTCGTTGATTCCGGCTTCGATCATGGAATCTCCCTGCACACGAAGAGCATACATCGGAACGTTTCCTTTAGCCATCTCGTCGGGAACGGGGATGTAGGACTCGATGTTTTCTTCCGCAAAGATCGGAAGACCGGCCGCGACTCGACCGATGACGGGAATACTCGTGGCTTGCACCGGAAGAGATTCCATCGGACTTTGACGAATGAGTTCGATCGCTCTGGATTGATTCTTAGCGGTCTTGAGATAACCCTTTTTTTCGATCGCTTTGAGATGATCGTAAGCGCCTTTTGCGGTGATTCCGAATTCGTCTCCGATTTCTCGGATTGTGGGCGGGAAACCGCGTTCTTTGATGATTGCAGTGATGAATGTAAGAACAGCCTGTTGCTTGTCCGTCAGGTCTTTCATACTAAACAACTTAGTAGTGAATAAATGCTAAGTCAACACAAAAATAGTAAAACTTGTCGGTTCAGTTGGGACGGAAGTTTTGGCGACTCCGGGGCGCTCTGCGACCCTCGGGGATTCAACAACGGAACTACGAACGGACTCCGTGGATTCGACCGCTTCCGGCTTATAACTTCAAATATTCACTTTTGAGAATGAAAGATCCTCTCGAAACGATCTGAGCCCCTTCTTTCAAACCGGCTTTGATGACTACTTCGTCTCCGACCGTATCACCCGTGATGACCTCGGTCGCTTCAAAACTTCCGTCCTCGTTTTGGATAAACACGATCGACTTTCCTTCGATCTCGTGAACGGCTTCCAAAGGAACGGTTCTTCTCGGTTCGGCTCCGGTGTTCACCACCATTCCTTTTACCTTTGCGGTTACGGACTGACCCGGTTTCAATTTTCCGTTGCGGTTGGAAACCATGATTCTCAACTTAGCGGTTCGTTTGATGCTGTCCAAAACAGTTCCCACATACGCGACCTCTCCCCGAATCCCGGGAGATTTTTCGTCGCCGAGAGGGTAGATATGCGCCTCGGCGCCTTCGGAAATCGTTCCGAAATCCTTTTCGTAAACTTCGAGAAGAACCATCAAATTGGTAAGATTGGCGATGGTGAATAGGTCCTCGTTTCTCGTGACCTGTTGTCCTTGAATGGCTTTTCGTTCGGTGACTTCTCCGTTGATCGGACTTCTCAAAACGAGATTGGAGGAAACGTAAACCCCTCTTTCGATCCCCGCGATTTCTCCGGGTGTGAGTCCGTAGTTTTCGAGTTTGATCCGAGTCGTTTCGACTTCGGTCTTCGCGGTTTTATACTGCATGTTTGCGAATTCGTAATCCTTCGCGGAAGTCACCTTCATATCGAAGAGTTCTTTCGCACGATCGGCTTGTAACTTCAAGGCTTCGAGACTCGCTCTCGCTTTTACGTAAGAAGCTTCGACTTCCCCGAGCATCACCGAGGAAAGAATCGCAAGCGGAGAACCCTGGCTTACGCGATCCCCTTCTCTCACGAGAACCTTTTTGATTCTCGCCTCGACCGTCGATCCGGCTCTCGCCATACTTTCCGGATCGTAGGAAACCCTTCCAGGAAGAGCGACCTCGTCCACGGAAGCGACTTCTTTAAGGGCGACTAACGTCAATGGATGTCGTTTTAATATCTCTTCGGAAACGGTGAATCTGTTTTTATTGACTACGACTTGTTTCTTTTCTTCGATTTTTTTGGAGAAGAATTTTTTGTAGCCGAAGTATCCCGCGCTTACGATCGCGAGAAGGACGAGAGTGGTTTTGTATCTATTTAAGAAATTGATCATACGAATCTCCGGGGACGTTTTTTTTTAATCCCTCTCTGTTTTCCTTCCGACCGCCGCTTTATAGATCTCGACCGCGTTGTAGTAGAGATACAATACTTCGTAGTAATCCCTAAGAACCGTAAGATAATTCTTTTCGGCCTGTAGAAAGGTTACCTGATCGGAAGCGCCCCGGACATAGGCTATCCTGGACTTTTGTTCCAACTGTTTGTTTTTTTGTAATAGATTGATTCTTTCGTATTTGGAAAGAAGATCCTCTCTCGCAAGAAGTTCTTTTTTGGAAGCCTCGATCTCCTCGTTGACTTCCCTTTTTTTAGCTTCGAGTGCGAGTTCGAATTTCTTATGTTCTTCCTTGGCGGAAAGAACTTTCCCTTGTCCTCTGTCGTTCAAGGGAAGCGGGATCGTCGCAAAAACACCCGCGTAGTGTTCGTTTCCCTTGATTCTCCATTCTCCCCCGACCTGAAGATAACCGAGGGCTTCCCTTCTTTGCAGATCGATGTTGAGTTTCTTTTCTTTGACCCGTTCTTCGAGCGCGGCGATGTCGGGGCGATTGACGGATGCGATCGAAGAATCCTTGAGTCTGAGTCCCAGGTCTTCGAGGGATTTGAATTTCATCTCCGATTTAAACGCGAAGATTCCTTCCGCTTCCCGGATTCCGGATAGAATTCTGAGTTCCTTTTCCACGAGTTGTCTTCGGACAAGTGCGTCGCGGTAGAATTTTTCGACCTGAATTCTTTCCAACTCGAGTCTCTCGTATTCGAGCGGGGAGATATCGCCTTTTTCGACTCGGAATTTCGTGAGTTCGAGAAGGTCGCTGTAGTTTTCGTAAAATTCTTTATTATAATCTACTAAATTAGTAAGAAATAAATAAGCCCAGTAGTTTTGGCGTAGCCTCAACCGAAAAAGTCTGTCGAAGTTGTCGAATTCTCCGAGAACCGCTTCGAAGGATTTTTTTGCGACCTTGGAACGTAGCGATACGATTCCGTATACGTCCAAGTCCTGGTACAGCGCGGGCGCGATCTCAGTCGCGCCTCCTTGAGATCCGTTTGCCCCGAGAATCTGAGGCCCGGAAGATCCTCCGCCCGGCATTCCGATAAACTGTTGTTGATACTGCACGATCGGGTTTCTATAAAGGGAAGCCGTAATGACCTTTCCTCTTTCGATTCCCATGTTTTGTTTTTCGGCGAGATAAAGCGGGTTGTTGGAAACCGCGTAGTCGGTCAGTCTTTCCACGTCCCAGTCTATGATCTTTCCCGAAAAGGAAACCGGCACCGCATTCGTTGTGTTTGTGTTAGGCGTATTCGTCGCGTTTGGCGTTTGGTTTTGTTGTTCGTTGGAATCTTGAGATTTTTTCTCGTCCGACGAGGAACCGTTTTTCTTTTTATCGTCTTCGGAAACGAGATTCGGCTCGAGAGGAACCACTTCCGAATAAATCGGAAACATCAAAAAGGATACGAGTCCCACAAATCCGAGAATCAAAAAGGTTTTGATCGATCGGAACGGATTCATTAAAACATTCTGTGAAGATACCATTTTCCCTGCACTTTCTTAAAGTATGGATTGAGAAGTTCCTTCTCCAGTTCTATGTTATCTTTAAATCTAAGTTTCAATTCGCATTCGGTCATACTTTCGTAATAAAACTCTATCTCGATCCCGCCCGAGAGCAAAAACAAATCTCGAACGGTTTTAACGTTCTCGGAATTCTTTTGTTTTTTTAAAAGTTCCCGGTCAAAAAAGTAAGTCTCGAAATAATTTCCTTTTTTGGTAAGTTCCTTTTTGATTTCTTCCCGGGTCCAGATTCCTTTCAAATCCAAAAGCAATCCGTCTTTCGGTGAGACTCGTTCGGGAAGTTTGGAAAAATCTTTGGCGACTGTTTCTTGTACGAGGGTTTTCATCAACTGGAGAATCTCGGGTGTGTCCTTGCTGTGGTCACCGGTATGACCCGCGAGAAAGACCTTTCCGGCCCCAATTTCCGGGCTTTTGAGATCCGTTCTGCTCAGAAAATGTTCTTGTTCCACGGAGAGCCCGCTTCGGGTTGTGGACGTCGGTGAAGTCGCGGTTGTCGTTGGTGTTATCGTCGAGGTAGAAGTCGTTGTTGCGGTTCGAATCGTCTTACAAGAAAACGAAAGGATCGCAAAGAAGGATAAGAATACGCTTATGAAAGCTCCGACCGAAATCGTTCGGATTCTCGGAGAGAAATTGGACGATGCTTGCGCCGGGGTTGAAGTCGGAGTCGGTGGAAGCCGATCCAAAAAATATGTCATCTTTTCGCGCATAAGAAATTCGGACCCGGGTCCAGTCTCTGAGAATGGATCGTAAAGTCGAATCAAGTTTTGTTTTTTATTCGAACCTGTTTTGCGTTCTTGGTGCTGTAGGAACCCTTGCATTCGCCCGAGAAGACCCTTCTTGCGCAACGGCCTCGTGTGAGTGGGCTTTCGCTCAAACGCGCTCATTGGGAACTTTGTTCGGCCTTTCTGTTTTTTTACGTTTTTGTAATCTTTTTTATGACGATGCGTGCGATTGTTCGTTTTTAGGATTCGTTGCCGGAACCGAAATCGGTATGGGATATCTGTTGCTCGACGCGGATCAGGAGATCCGTTCCACTCTTCAAAAAGATCGTATGGAAACCGTTACGTTGTTGCTTCCGGAAGATACTTGGCTTCGTTTTTCAGAAGACGAAGCTCGTAAACTTCCGAAGAGAATTCCTCAGTTGTTACGGACTTACGGGAAATTTCTTACGGCTCAAAAACGTTTAGGGAAGAATGCGGGGCGGACCCTTTATCAGCCGAGTCCCGGAAAATCCAAAATGAAACGGATCAATGTTCGTTTGAGCCCTGGGAGCTGGACGCTGTTCGGTGCGTTGGCTCAGGCTCATGGGGTGTCGCGCTGTTTTCTTTTCAATTATTTGTTGTGTTTGGATTTGGCCGGAGTCGGGGATTCTATACTTTATACTGTGAACGCAGGAGTTCCCACATTCCACACGAAGTACAGCTATATCCTCCACCTCGATCTTCCCAACAACGGAGTGATCCGCAAACTCCACTGCGAACCAGACTCCCTATTCTACACATTGGATTATAGAGATTGGTATCCGGACTAAAAAAAACCGGGCCGACAAACGTAGTCTGAACAAAAAAATCCGACCGAGCCACACGACAACGAACGCAAGAAACCAACCGTCCGGGCAAATCAAAAGACGGCCAACACACCAAACAACGTTAGTCGCGCTTTAAGCGCCCTTCGCTTCCAAACGAAGAGCCTTTTTCAAAAGCTCTTCCAAATCCTTACCGTAGATCACGTTCAACAGGGAAGAATTATCCGTCAAAAAACGCTTGGCCCCTTCGGTGAATTCCGCGTCGCCCACGATAAACGCCTTGTCGACGCCGAGTTCCTTCAACTGACCGATCGTATCACGCAGAAAGATGTCCGAAATTTTCGCGTCCTTCCATTTGCGGAATTTAAAAAGAGAACGAGTTTCCTTATCGGTTTTATTAAGACCGGTAAGATTGAGACCGTCCCCTTCTTTGTTGGGAACTTCGCGGCTGACCGTATAATTCAAAGCCATCACGATCCGAACGCAAAGATTCTTAAATTCGACGCCTTTGAGCTGACGATAATGATCCAAAACTCCGACGCCGATTTTCGAAACGTCCGCGAGAAGTTTATTCCCTTGATCGTCCAAGATCCCTTTGATATGAAACGACTTAGAGGATTTCAAACCGGAGAGTTCGTAAAAACGTTCTACCGGAAAAAGTTCGCCAAAGATTCTCCCGATCTCTTCGTCCAAGGAGAAACCGCTTTGAGCCGCCTTACTCGGATCGATTCGTTTCGTCTCGAGTTGAAACTTGTAATTCGCGAGTTCCACAATTCTTACGTCGTCGATTCTTTCCGACTCGGCTTCGATGAGATATTCGCTCGCTTCTTCGAGTTTACCCAGTTTGACCGCCAAAAGAGAAAAGTAAACGTCGGAATCGATCATCTCCTGTTTCCAACCGCTGTTTCTCGCCATCTCCATACAAAGCCTCGCGTGTTTGAGACCTTCGTTTAAATTCTTCTGGAGAATAAAACAACACATCAAAAATTGAAAGATCGTATAACGCACATAATCGTCTTCGATGAGATCGGCGACGGAGTTTGCGACCTTGATCGCTTCGTCGTATTTGGAATCCCGAGTCAAACTGAGCGCGTATAAAAATCCACCCACGGGAGAAGCCGGATCCAACTCATACGCCTTTGCAAAAAATTCCACGGGATTTCCTTTGCGTAGAACCGCGGAGACGACTCCTTTACCGATAAAGATGGAAGCAGTCTTGATTTTTTCGTTGGAAATCTTTCCTAAAAAGCGGTCGGCGATCGAAAATTCTTTTTGACCAAGGGCCATAAAACCGATACGGACGTTTGCTTCCGCGTTTTCCGGATCGATCGCGACCGTATCCAAATAATGAAACAGCGCCTCTTCGAATAAATCCTGTTGATAATAAATGTCCGCAATCCGATTGGAAACCGCGACCTCGTTGATTCCTTTTTCGTAAGAACCGATCTTTTTGATTTTCTCGAGGTGACGGGCTTCGTTGGTGGTATCGCCTTCCATCGCGTAGATTTTCGCGATCACATAGTGCGCTCGGACGTTCGAGGGAGAATTGTCCAAAATATCCCGAATGATAACTCGGGCGTCCACGAAGTTCCCCATGGCGGCAAGGGCCAGAGCCTTTTCAAAAGCGTCTTTCTTGGTCTGGATCAGAAAGGATCCAAACGCAACAATCAGAATGATTCCAATGGCGACAAGAATGACGAAGATCATTTTTTTGTTTTTCTTTCAGGTTCCGGTTAGTAAATGGATAAAATCCCGAGAATTGGTCCGGGTATTTATCCGGTCTTGGGATAAAATCAATCTTTTTGTAGAAACGAAAACCAGATGGGAAAACTTACCTACTTCAGATTCGCGTATTCTATTGTAAAACGCGATATTATCATTAGCATTCTTCATATAGGATTTTCCGTTTTATTTTGTTTTTTTCTGATCTTCGGGATCTTTCTACTCAGAATGGATAAGGTCCCCTCTAACCCTTCTAGTATCGAACTCTTCCGGAATTATCCACAGTTGGTTTTATTGCTGAGTTCGGCCGGATTGATATTTATGGCGATTACAAGAACCCTCCTTCGGACCTCCGACGCGGGAATCATGATGGCGGTCGGCGGAAATCGAATCGGAACGATTCGGCTTTTGGTCGCGGAACTCTGGATTCTCCACGGAACCGGATTTTTATGTGCGATCGCCGCCACTCTATTCTTCCCTCCTTGGGTAACGGAGGGCTCCAGTTTATTAGATTATCTGAAAGCGTTTTTGATCTGCATCACTCTCATTTCGGGAATCGGGGCGGGACTTTCCCTAATTCTCACTTATTTGGATCCATACCGCTCGATTCGGAGGGGAAAATGATTCTTCGCATCAACGACCTTTCCCGAGAATACGGAAAATCGAAGGCCGTCAACGGGGTTTCCTTCGACATGAACCAATCCGACTATGTCGCAATCGTCGGGCCTTCCGGGTCGGGAAAAACCACGCTCTTATCCATGATTACCGGAATGTTGTCCAGCTCGTCGGGAGAAGTTTACTTTGATACGACCAAGGTGAGCGATATGTCGAACGGGAACCTCGCCAATTTTCGCGCGAGAAACATCGGACTGATTTTTCAATTTTCGGAACTTCTTCCTCATTTAGACGTGGAGGAGAATATTCTTCTTCCCGCGCTTCTCGTCGGTAAATTCAGTCAGAAAGAATATTTGGAAAAATGCGAATACTTGATTCGAAGTCTTCGACTCGAATCGATCCGCAAAAGTTATCCGAGTAAACTTTCCGGCGGACAAATCCAGATGACCGCGATCGCAAGATCTCTCATCAACGAACCGGAACTTCTGCTCGCGGACGAGCCTTCCGGAGATTTGGATCCGGAGAACAGCGAACTCGTCCGAAATCTTCTCTACGATTTTAATTCGAGAGGACTTACGATTCTATTGGTGACTCACGATATGAATCTCGCCTTCGACGCAAAAACAATCTACGAAATGAGAGAGGGAGCGTTTACCCGGGTGGTAAAATGAAATCCTATCTCGGAATCGACATCGGAGCCGGGAGCATCAAGGCCAATCTGGTCGATCCTCAGGGAAACATATTAGGAAAAACTCATAGACCTACCGGCGCCGAAACCGACGAAAAACAATTTCTGAAATCGTTATGCGACATCGTTTCCGAAATGAAAACTCCGTCCTTGGTCGCGGTCGGAATCGGAAGTCCGGGACCGATCGATTCGGAAAGCGGAATTCTCATCCAATCCGCCAATCTGCCGCTTTTAAAAAACGTAGCGTTAGTCGCCCATCTCAAAAAGAACTTTCAAATTCCGGTATATTATAATAATGACGCAAACCTGGCCGCGCTCGGAGAATACCGTTTCGGACTCGGAAAGGGTTCTCAGAGTCTGATCATTCTCACCTTGGGAACGGGACTCGGCGGCGGTTGGGTTTATCGCGGAAAACTGTTCAACGGATATAAGGGAAGTGGAATGGAAGCGGGTCACGTAACGTATCTTCCCGGCGGATCCCCTTGCGGTTGCGGACAAAGAGGATGTGCGGAAGCCTACTTCAGCGCGAGCGGATTTTTAAACCGATACGAGGAAAAGACCGGAAACCGTTTGAGTTCCGCGGAAGAATTTTTCCGAAGGAGTCGCAAGGGAGAATCTGCCGCCTTATCTTTGTTAAACGAAGGCGTCGAAGCCCTCGCACAACTCTGCAGGGGATTGATCCACACGATCAACCCCGACAGGATCGTGTTCACCGGAGGAATCGTAGAATCCTGGGATTTGTTCGGCGACTCGCTCAAAACAAGGATCGAAGAATTGATCTTTCCAGTATTCAGAACTTATACGCAAATACTGCCCGGAGGAAACGTATCCGGAGCCTTAGGAGCCGCCGCGCTTTGTATGGAGAATCACGAATGAACGATCCGAACTGCATTTTCTGCAAGATCATCCGCAAGGAAATCCCCTCCAAAATCGCGTTTGAAGACGAAGAAATATTAGCTTTTCATGATATTTCGCCGCAGGCGCCCGTACATATCGTATTTATCCCTAAAAAACACATAACCTCCCTCGCGCAGATCGAGGACGGAGATTCTTCCCTGCTCGCCAACGTTTTATTAAAGATCCGGGATACCGCCAAGAATTTGGGAATCGCGGAAAACGGATATCGCGTCGTGAACAACACGGGGAAAAACGGCGGACAAACCGTATTTCACATTCACTTTCATCTTTTAGCGGAACGCCGATTGCTTTGGCCTCCGGGTTGATACGAGGAACATCACATTGAAACGAATCCTATTCGGAACCGTAGTCAGCTTAGCCGCGCTCGGATTCTTATTTTCAAAACTGGATCTGAGCGAGTTCGCAAGAATCCAGGAACGTTGGGAACCGATCTATCTGATTCCGTTCTGTGTGTCTTCGGCTTGGGGACTGATTCTTTTTTCCTGGAGATGGTATCTTCTCATGGGGAAAAAAATCAACTTCCGTTATGCGCTTCTTGCCTCGTTTATCGGAGTCGGCGCGAACATGTTCCTTCCCGCGAGAGGAGGAGACATCTTCCGTTTGTATTTTTGTAAAAAGGAATCCGATCTTCAATATCCCACGTTAGTCACCGCGCTCTTTATCGAAAAAGTTTTGGACTTTTCCTTTATATTCTCCGCCGGAATCTGCGCCCTTATGTTTTTGGGAATCAAGGACGAAAGTAGCGATTCTTTCTTTATCGTCTCTTCGCTTGTCATCGCGGGTATCTTTTTGGGTTTGATCGCCGTACGATTTCTAAACGAAACGATCATAAACGTTCTCGCGTGGATCGCGGGACTCGTAGGCAAGAGAGAATGGTTTTTGCACAAACTCGCGCACTACGTTCGCGATCTCGGAAATTTTTTAGTTCTGAAACGATTCGTTCTTCCCGCGGTGTTGACCGCATTCACTTGGTTGATCGGTTACGCGTTGAGTTACGGAATTCTTCTCAAACTCGTGGGAATCGAAATGAGTTACGCCGGAATCGTACTCATCATGTTTGCCGGAGCGGTGGGAGTGATGGTTCCTTCGGCTCCGTCCGGCGCGGGAGTGTTTCACGCATCGGTAACTTCCTCATTCGTATTGATGGGAAGAAAAGCGTCCGAAGGTTTGTTCTACGCGACCACGGTTCATCTCGCGCAGTTCGTTCTTCAGAGCGTATTCGCGGTAATCCTATATCTCTATTGGATCGTGGACAGAAAAAAACGCGGACTCGGAAAAGCGGAATTCTCCCTAAGAGAATCCGAAGTGATCGAAGAAGAAAGCGAAGAATGATCGAGTCCCTAATTTTCCGATTCTAAAAACGCGGGAACGAATCTTTTCCTGCGTCTACTCTATCATACCGCAAACTTCGATACTCGGATCGGTTTTTTATGGTATAATCAAAATCCGTAAAATAGGAATTAGGCGGGATCATGGATTCTAAAAAACCGTTTCAGTTCGGTTTTCTTTCGAATTTTACGAAGATCGAAACTCGAATCTTCCTTACCTTTTTTTCGGGTTGTGTATTGCTCGTAATCATACTCGGAGCCTTCCTTTTTTATTATCAAAAAAAGAACACGGAGAACGCCGCGATCCAAAACGTAAAGACGGTCGCGGAACAAATGCTCGCGCTTCGGGTTTATTATTCGGACAACATCGTAGACAAAGCGTTGCATGAGGGAACCGAGGTCACATACAAATACAAAACGGTTCACAAAAGTATTCCTTTACCCGCGACGATCGTAAAAGAATTCGGAGAACATCTCTCGCAAAAATTCGAGGGAATCCGAGTCGAGTTATACAGCGATTATCCGTTTCCGAATCGACAAAGAAAAGAAGGATTGGACGACTTTCAAAAGGAAGCGCTCGTCAAACTTCAAAAAAATCCGGATCTTCCCTACTACGTGTTCCGTGAAATCGATTCTTCGCCTTATGTGCGTTATGCGCTCCCGGATCGTATGCAACCTTCCTGCGTCAACTGTCACAACTCGCATCCGGAATCTCCCAAGAAGGATTGGAAAGTTGGAGACGTGAGGGGAATTTTAGAAGTGAGTATGCCGATCAAACAAACGGAAAGCGGGGCCGATCTGATTCTTTTTTCGACGATCGTAGTTTTGATCGGACTCGGTACGGTATACATCGTAAATCATACGAGAAACAAAGAAAACGAAAAAGTCATACTCGAACTCAACGCAAGTCTGGAAAAGTTGGCCGCCTTAGGACAGTTAGCCGCCGGAATCACACACGAACTGAACACACCCCTCGGAGCGATTTCCTCGTCGAGTCAATCCCTTTCGGAAATCGTAAATCAAGAACTCAAAAACGTGCCGAACCTTCTAACCGATCTAAACCGCGAAGACGCAGAACGATTCACGAAACTTTTGGATGAAAGTCTGAAACATATCTCCGAATCGCCGATTCTTTCCAACCGAACGATCCGAAAAGAACTCACCCAAAAACTAGAAAACGAAAATATTAAGGATTCAGAAATTATCTCGAGCACCGCCGTGGATCTCGGCTTACATAACTTAGGCGATTCTCTGATTCCCCTTTTGCGTTCCGAAAGAATCGCGGAGATTCTAAAAGCGATCACATCCTTCGTCACCGTCGTTCGTATGGGACAAATCATATCGATCGCAACGGACAAGGCCGCTCGAGTTACGGAGGCGCTTAAGAATTATCTCCGTCCGGCGACCGAGGACGGAAGGGGAAAAATCCGCGCGATCGACGTGCGCAAGGAAATCGAAAACATTCTGATTTTATATCAGGGAAAACTGAAATACGACGTCGAAGTCGTAAAGAATTACAAAACCGATAAACAATGTTTAGGCGAAGTGGATAAACTGAATCAGGTCTGGATCAATCTTTTGAACAACGCGCTTCAATCCATGAATTACAAAGGAAAAATCGAAATCGAAACCGAGGAAGTGGATTCTTGGATCGTAGTTTCCTGGAGCGATTCCGGAAACGGAATTCCGGAAGAGATTCGGCATAGAATTTTCGATCCTTTTTTCACGACCAAAAAACACGGAGAAGGAATGGGGCTCGGACTCGATATCTGCAAAAAGATCGTGGAGGATTTCGACGGAAAAATCGAATTTCACTGCGCGCCCGGCCGCACGACTTTCAGCGTGTGGCTCAAGACCGCATAACGTTCCCCGCGCTCGTCAAGGAACGATGATTTTTTTAACCGTATAACTGTCCGAAAATCCGGAGGCCCGATCCGCGACGGCATACGAAGAGATCGCGATACAGGCTTCGTTGTAGGTTCCCGTATCGAAACCGACCTTCGGGGTTTCGTAGGTTCCCGGTGCGACGGGATTACCCGCGTCTTCGTACAATTCTATGTATTGAAACGGAACCGGACCGGTTCCGCCCGTTGCTGTGCCGTTATTCAAATCGAGATAAACGTAGTAAGCCGGTTCCGGATTCACATAACGTGAAAAGAATTCCATATTCGTTCCGTTCATCGAAACTTGAATACAATGATCCGAACAATCTCCGATCGTAACGGGAGCGGAGACCGCACCGGCGCACACTCCGGCAGGCGGAGTAGGCGCTGTGGAAATAATTTCTTTAGAGGAATTCCCGAACTGACTTTGAGCGATCACGATGATCTTATACGATTGGCTGACCTCGGGAGAAAGAAAAACGAAAGTGTCCGGACTCCCCGGTTCCGTGCTGAGTTTTTCCGTGATATAAGTCGTAACACTGACCCCGTCGGGTTTGAGTTGGAGAATCGCAGGTCTTCCCAAATACGCCTTATACGTAACGGGAAACGAAACCTGATTTTTTAAGGAGAATTTCACAGATACGATTTGATACGGATCGCCGGAGATGACGCGGTATTCGGTGGTCACGTTCAGATTGTTCAGAACCGGACCGTTGCTCGTCTCCACGGGAGAATGCGAACCGCCGGTAGGAACGGACTTATCCCCTCCTCCCAAAAGAAAAATCAAAGCGCTCGAGAAATCTCCGGCTCCGGAAGCGCCTCCGCAATTCCCGAAAAGGAGAATCATTGAGAACAAGAATCGAATCGAAATCGACGTTTGAGAAAAAGATTTCATGGTGTTTTTAGAAAATTCCTATATTAAAATATGCCAATGGACACATTATAAAAAACGAATTTACCGAGAGTCGAGGAGAATTCGATCGAAGCGGTGGGCGCTAATTCCCAGTTTATAAGAGAGGACGCGTCCGATAGATTCGCCTAACGGCGATACTTCGAAAAATGCGTGTTAGGTGATTTAGAAATATGACAGGTTTCGACCGATGTTATTTTAGATCGGTCCAGATCGAATCCGTCGCGGAGTTCTTTTGGAAATACACCGGCGACGGAATCGCATTCAAAATCCTGAATTTACTTTTTGGATAAGAATTGGCAGGCTTCCGATTTCTGAATCGGATTGTTCGGAGACATCATCTCGGAACAGGAAGTTTTTTCGATAATCGCAAGACAATCCTTAGCGGCTTGCAATTTTTCGGGAGTCGCGTCCTTGAACTCGTCCGCTTCCGTTTTTCCGGTTTTTGCGCGTTGTTCTGCGGCGGATTTTTCCATGGATTCCATACAAGCTTCTTTGGATTGAAGCATCGGAGGAATGAATTTTCTCTGCGCTTCCGGCATTTTGCCGAATTGTTCCTGAGCGCATTCTACGGTTTTAGAACAAGCGATTTCCTTGGACTTAGCGGCTAAAGCCTGCATTTCCGCGGCGATATTACCGCCTGATTTTCCGCAGTTCATCGCAAACAGAAGAACCGCGATAGAAACGAACAAACTCTTGATTGTGTGATTCATGACCCTATCCTTTTTTAAAGCAAGAGAATGGATCGCCCGTACATTTTGAAAATAAATTTTTTCTAAACCGGCTTCTCTTTTCTAAGAAGTCGGTTTAGAGGGTATTAAACGACTTCGGCCAAAGTCCTTTGTTCCTCATTCTTAAACAATTTATGAACGGTCGCTTTTTGACCCACACCCTTGAGAGAAGCTTCGTGTCTTTCCGTATCGTATCCTCGCAGACTCAATTCTTCCCTGATTCCCGCGCTGGAAAGAATCGGCTCCGTGACCCAGATTTCTCCGGCGGACGCGAGCGCTTGCACCCGTGCCGCTATGTTTACGCTTTGTCCGAAGTAATCCAAACGTTCGTCGTTGATCACCGCAAGCGCGGGGCCCTCGTTCAATCCTACCTTTAAACCGATCTCGTGTCCGTGTTCTTTGAATTCTTCGTTCATCCGATCGATACGGGACATCATTTCA
Organism: Leptospira kmetyi serovar Malaysia str. Bejo-Iso9; assembly: GCF_000243735.2. Taxonomy (NCBI): domain Bacteria; kingdom Pseudomonadati; phylum Spirochaetota; class Leptospiria; order Leptospirales; family Leptospiraceae; genus Leptospira; species Leptospira kmetyi. The sequence goes on from NZ_AHMP02000003.1 coordinate 2,089,101, forward strand.
AGCGAAGCGAACAATCCGTCCAATGGACTGGAGAACGTGGCCATGATCGCGTCTCCCATCGTCTTTACGATGGCGCCGTTGAATTTTTTCACCGTTTCCGCAAGAAGTCTAAAATGTTCCTGAACGAGGCGATACGCGAGAATATCTCCGGCCTTATCATACATCTCCGTAGATCCTCTGAGATCCGTAAAAAGAATCGTGAGACTTTTTACGTTGAGATTCAACTTGTTGCTCAACTGTTGAACTCGAAACAATTCCCGAAAAGTCTGATTGTTCAAAAGCATCTTCGCGGTGAGAAAGGGTTCGATATAAGTCGGGTGTTTATCAACGATTTCTAATATTCTTTTTAGATTGGGTTTGATGATCAGAAATCCGGACTTTGCGATCGTTCGATTGGAAACCTTGACCTCGTATTTTCCCGGAGAAAGATGCAACTCGATCGGAGTAAAACCGGTCGGAAGCAGACTTAAATCGATGATCCGATCTTCGGTGGTTTCCTTCGCGTCGAAATACAAAAAGACCGCGGAGTTATTCTCCACCGAACTAAACTGATACGCGGGAACGTCCGTCGCGTCGAGAATCATTTTTTCCGTCGCGCCCGGTTCGATCACGATCAAATCCTTCGAGTTCGAATGAATAAAGTCCAGAAGTTCTTTGGATTTATGAAAGTTGCCGGATATATGATATTTCAAATACGTAATCGCGTCCGTCAAAGGATTCAAATTTTGTTTTTTAAGAGACGGATTCACGGAGAAACTCACTTCTACTTGATCGTCCAAGGTCGTAGGAACGTCCATGTTGCAGATATAACAGTGAAAACTTTTTTCTTCGATCTGATCGAGAGAAGTATGAGAAGACGCGACTCCTCCGCAAGCGGGGCAAATCATATTGTATGAAAAATCCAAAAGTCCGATTTTACCCGCATGAAGAAATAGATCGATGGATTCTCCCGCTTCAAAGCCGTTGTCCTTTGCGAAACGAATCGGATTGATCCGATGGAGTTGCCATTCGTCTTGGCTTCTTAATTTTTCCGTAAAACGTGCGATTGATTTTTTAGATAAAACGCCGAATCCTTCGAGAGCTTTTTTCTTTTGTTCGAAAAGGGTTTCGTTCCACATAACATTCTCCTCCGGTCTAAACCGAAAACGAATCTATTTTCCTTCGACTTCATTCTTTGGCAAGCATTTTGTAACTTTTTTTATTACATATGCCGCGATCCATAGAGAGCGGCATAGCCTGAGATAGCGGAGCGCAATCGAAGGCTCTCAGCGAAGCAGAGAAAAACACCACTCACTTACCAAATCACACTGCCTCCAACTCAGCGAGGCTGAGAAACTCAAAACCGCCATTGCCAAATCACACCGTCTTTCCAACAAGGCCGAGAAAACCCGCCGTAGTTCCGACCTTTTTCCAAATCCCCGATCTCTTTATGTTCGTTGATTCCCGTTAAACGCCCGGAAATCCCGAGGAGTTCCCGCAAAATTCGGAAAGAAATGACGGAACTCCAATCGAATTTCAAGATATTCTTGCATTCCAATCACCAAACGGCGATTTGATCGGCTTTCATGTCGGAATTCAAACGAATCCCTAAAAAATATATATCTAGTTTTTTTGATTTGATTTTTGCCGTCGAATGTCGTACTTAAAATTCTTTCCGGAGAAGGTTTGTCGGAACAATCATTGATAAGTTCTTGACAAGATCAAATTCTCGAAAACGAAAACGATCCGCTCGAAGGAAAAAACAAAAAAGAAAACAGCGTTATCCGCGCTTCAACAGATCCGCAAAACAGAAATAAAAAGAGAATATGGACAAAACAAAAGCAAGCAAGAACTCGAGAGTTGCAATCACCGGAATCGGAGTGATTCTCCCGAACACGTATTCGGTGGATACGTTTTGGAAAAATCTTTCCGAAGGAAACTCTCAGATAGACACGATCACTCGTTTCTCGACCGACGACATGCCCGTAAAGGTCGCGGCGGAAATGAACGACTTCGACTGGAAAAAATTCTTACCCGATCTCAACGAAAAACACGCAAAAAATTATAACCGAGAAACCTTCGCGATCATGTCCGCGATGGAAGAAGCGAGAAGGGACGCAAAACTCGAAAAGGATTCCGTCGATCCTTCCAAGGTCGGATTCATCGACTCGTCTTCCAGAGCATCTCTCGCATGGTGGGAACACGCTTGGAAACTCTATCACGAAGAAAAAAACTCGAGCGTATTCGATCGTTATTCGGTGCTTACTTCCATGGCGTCCAATCCGACCAATCTCACGGCGATCTATGCGAACATTCAAGGTTTCGTAACTACGATCACCGCGGCCTGCGTCGGCGGGCATCACGCGATCAGTCTTTGTTATCAGGCGATTCGTAAAGGAAGAGCGGAAGTGATGTATGCGGGAGGCCACGAGTTTCCCTTGATCAAACCCTTGATGATGATGTATTCCGATCCGGCGAGTTCCGTTATGTCCGCCGAAAAAAATAATCCGAAGTCGGCGATCAAACCGTACGATCGAAATCGGGACGGATTTATTTTAGGCGAAGGCGCCGCTGTTCTTTGTATGGAAAGAATGGATCACGCGCTCGCAAGAGGCGCCAAAATCTACGCCGAAGTATTGGGAACCTTCAGTTACAACGAGGCCGATCACGCGATGAGAATGGATCTTACGGGCAAAAAAGCCGCGGCCGGTTTAAACCGACTTCTAAAAATCAGCGGACTCAGACTCGGTGATATCGATTATTTCTGCGGACACGGAACTGCGACGATCAACAACGATATGGCGGAAAGTCGAGCTCTCAAAGTGCTCTACAACGGACTCGCAAAAAATAAATGGGCTCCTCTCGGATCGATCAAACCGATCTTCGGTCATACTTTCGGGGCCGCGGGGATCATCAACGTCGCGGCGACCGCGATGATGCTCGAAAAAGGAATCATCTGTCCCACGATCAATCTCAAGGACGTCGATCCCGAATGCGATCACGATCATATCACGGAGGGAGCGAGAAAGGTCCGTCTTAGAAACGCGATCTCGATGGCGTTCGCGATCGGAAGCCAATCTTCCTTCGTGAGTCTGACCGCTCCGGACATACTTTAAGGAAGTATAATATAAATGAAATCCGGCGGACTTCATAGACAATACGATCATTCGAAAAAATTGAAATCCGTTCTCTATTACCAAGGCGCCGTGACTCACGAAATTCTCGGGAGCCTAACCGAAATTCTGAAGGATAGAATCTCCAACGAAAAAAGAAAGAATAAGATTCTCAACGTTTTCGTGGAGATGGCTCAGAACGTAAGTCATTATTCTCTGGAAAAGGAAGGAGAATACGGAATCGGTTTGATTCTCGTCAAAGAGAAAAGCCATATCCTAAAACTTTCCACGGCCAATTTTTTGAGCGCGGAAACCGCGTCCGCCTTACAAACCAAACTCGATCACTTTTTATCTCTGACCGGAGAAGAAGTAAAGGAACTCTATCAGGAAAAAATCAAGGGCGAAAGACCGGAGGATAGCAAAGGAGCGGGATTGGGATTTTTGGAAATATTAAAAAAATCTGATTTTCCGTTTCGTTCCTCGTTCGAGGAAACTCCGAGCGGAGATTTCTTTTTTACGCTTACCGTTTTCTTTCGCTTGGGCTGAGCTTCCAAGGTTCGGCGTGCGAAAGCGCCATCTCTTTGACTTCGATCACGATCACGGACGTGTTGTCCTTGGTCATTCTCAGGTTGGCTTCTTCCGAAAGATGAGAACAAGCCTCTTTTGCGTTCGAAGCGTTTCGTAGAATCTCTTCGAGATCGTCTATCTTAATCACGTCGGTCAATCCGTCCGTACAAAGAAGAATGCGATCCCCTTCGCTTAACGAATTCGTTATATCGAACAAATCCATCTGAAGATCGGTGGTGCCGCCGCCGATACAACTCGTGATATAACTTCTTGAAATCTGATTTCCTTTGACCGTATCCGAAAAGGAATGATCGACCGTGATCTTATGAACGCCTTGAGAGGAAAGATGATAAGCCCTGCTGTCTCCCATGTTGAAAACGAGAACCTTTCTTCTTCCGAAGAGAACGCCGACTAACGTGGTTCCCATTCCGAGTCTTCCGGTCGCTTTTGCGTGATCGTTGATCTCGTGATTGATTTTGCGGAAAAGATTCTGCCAACCGGCTCTCGGCAATTCTTCCAAAGGTTGAATCGCACGTTCGGTCCAAGCGAGTTTTTCCAAGGTCATACGACTTGCGATTTCTCCGGAGATATGTCCGCCCATTCCGTCCGCAAGAGCGAGAATCATAGGAGCCACCGCGGAATCCCGATCTCCGGAAGAAGCAAACGAACCCGATACGGTTCCGGCGACGATCTCGCCGGAAACATACATCGAATCCTCGTTATGCGAACGAAAGTTTCCTTTTTCCGTTATTCCGAAGTAGTTGATAATCATGGAGAAACACTGGAAATTGAAATAATTTCCGAAAATCTATTATAAATATGTGTCATTAGCGAACTTCAAGAACAAATCTTCGCCAAATAATTTTTTTATTATAGATCAGACTGGTTCATGATATTTTTTCTCTCAAATTTTTCCATCAAAAGGTTTCTCAAAAACGAAAATTCATTTTGCTACTTCGCCGAATACCCTCCGTCAACCGGAATCGCCGTTCCAGTTATAAATGAGGAATCTTCGCTACAAAGCCAGACCACCGTTTTTGCGATCTCTTCGGGCGTTGCAATTCTGTGAAGAGGATGCAGTTTGACGAGTTGTCTTTCCGCTTCTTCGGGATCTTTTGCGAGATGAAACAGTTCGTCCAAAATTTCGGTCTTCACTGCGCCGGGACAAATCGCGTTCACTCGTATATTCTTCTTTGCGTATTCCAAAGCGGCGCTTTTTGTTAATCCGACAACGCCGTGTTTCGCGGCGGCGTACGGATTGATCCCCACGACCCCGTTGATCCCGGAGATCGAAGAGACGTTGACCACGGCCCCTCCTCCCGCTTTTAGAATTTCGGGAATCTGATATTTCATCGAAAGCCACGCGCCCTTTAAGTTCACGTTAACCACGTTGTCCCAGACGTTTTCGGGATATTCGTGAAGAGGATGATTGAGGCCCATGATTCCCGCGTTGTTGACTCCGAAGTCGAGCCTTCCGAATTTTTCGATCGCAACGTCCACGACTCGTTTCACTTGTTCGCCCGAGGTTACGTCGCAGGTTACGAAATGAACGTCTCCGCCTTTTCCGCGGATTTCCGTTTCGAGTTTTTTTCCCTCGTCGAGTCTGCGACCGCAGAACACTACTTTTACGCCTCTTAAGACGAACTCTTGAACGACCGCCTTTCCGATTCCGGTGCTTCCTCCGGTCACCATTGCGACTTTGTCTTTCATGGAATTCTCCGAAATATAGTTTAGAATTTTAGAATATACTTTAAATCAGTTTTCTCGTCTTTCCGTTTCGGACCCGGACGAGATATTTTTTGAGATGTCCGTTGATGACTTCCAGATCGGACAATTCTTTTTCGATGGAATAAACCTTCAGATCCTGCACGAGAACCAAAAGATATCTCAGTTCTTCGAGATGCACTTTCGCCTTGAGAATGTTCTTGATCTTTTCGGAAAGAATTCTGCTACCCCAGGCTCCCGCGATTCTTACGGGAAGAAGGGTCGCGACCGATCGGATATGTTCGAACAAGGGTCCGTGTTCTTTCAGTTTCGCCGCGTCCATTTTGTTTCCGAGCGCATATACTTTCAAAATCAGATCGTGAGCGAGACGAAGCACTTCGAGCTTGTCGAAGTTGCGGATCTGCGTGGAACTCTGATGTGCGCTTCCCGCTTCGGTTCCGACCACAGGAGACGGATAAGAAGGAATCTTTCCTTCCGTAAAAATCTTTCTGAATCCTTCCGGAATCGGCACTACTTTACGGATGGAATAATCGAAAAACAAAACGCGGATCTTTACGAGGGAAACCTTCTCCCTTCTCTGATCTTTCGACAAACGAAACGTGAGATCGAAGGACTTCTCGGCCAGATTATTTAATACGACGTCGATCTTTACCTGATCCCCGTAGAGAAGTTCTCCTTGATAAAGAATTCCGGCGTTGGCGAAGATGATGCTCTTTCCGTAGATATCCGTGACGCTGAACCCGAGATATTGAAAGAACTGAAGATGAGCTTCCATCACGATGTCGAGAATGGACGCGAACGATACGTGAATGTCCAACGCGAGATCCGTTTTTCGTATGGATAACTCCGTCGAAAAATGATACTGCTCCGGAAATTCGATTTGTATCTCTGTCATAAATTTTTAGCGGCTTTCGGAAATCCTCATTGGGACATAAGAGAATTTCAAAGTATACGGTAACGTTTCGTTCGAATTCCGTCTGGAAATAAATTTCCGTTCGGGCCGAACCGAATCCGATCGGAAAATCAAGAAACGATCCTAGTTCTTCCCTATTCTTAATTTCGGTTTTCGGAATGCTCGTCTTGAATCCGTTCCGAGTTTTGCCTTCGATTCGGTAAAAAGTTCTTGCTAGAGCGCATTCTTAAAAGAATATCTTTCCACCATTGTCATCGCTTCAATCTATGCGGTGTTTGTCGAAAATCGAAACGTATAAAAATATTTAGGATTTCTAAAAAAAGAATTTTGAGTGTAACGATTTTTCCCTTTTTCTCGTATGCGATTCGATCAACGAAAACACCGCTTACGGTTTGAAAACGAAAATTTCGAAACGCTCGAACTTGTTCGGGAAAGATAAAATCATTGGAAGCTAACACGAAGATCTTTGCGAATCCTGACGAGATGGTCCGAAAAACGGTTCGTCCCGGTATGCATATACATCTTTCGGCGACGATGTCCAGACCCAACGCGCTTATCTATTCTCTCGCACGTTGTTTTCAGAATACGAATCCCGAATTCGTAATCAGTATGGCGGGAATTCATTCGAGCGCGCACGCGCTTACGATCGCCAAGATCGTAAAACGTATGATCACCGGTTTCGCGGGAGACAATTATCCGAAACCCTCTCCTAATTCATTATATTCTAATTTACTAGAAGGAAAACCTTTCGAGTTGGAACTCTGGTCCCTTCTCAGCATCGTACAAAGATTGATGGCCGGTGCGATGCGTCTTCCCGGTTTTATCACCAACTCTCTTTTGGGAAGCGATCTCATTCTCGACAAGTTAGGCAAAACAGCGTTCTTGTTTCCCGATCCTCAAAACAAATCCCCAGGTCCCAACGGTTCTCCCGGTCCCGATTACAAAGGGAAGAAAGGAGTGGATCTTGCGTACATTCTTCCCTTAAATCCGGATCTTACTTTTGTTCACGCGGTGGTCGGAGACGAAGAAGGAAATCTCGTTCTTTGTCCTCCGAGCGGAGAAGGATATTGGGGAGCCTTGGCCGCCCAACAAGGAGTGATCGCGACCGTGGAAAGAATCGTTCCGAAAGGTTCGATTCCCGCGGAGCTGGTTACGATTCCGGGAAACCGAGTGAAAGCGGTCGCAGTCGCGGAGTTCGGCGCACATCCTCAATCCCTGCGCGTTTACGATCTTCCCGGAATTCCCGCGTTTGAAGGTCTTTCCACCTATCTCGACGACTACGAATTTCAGATCGAAGCCAACGAAGCCGCCAACGTTCCTTCCCGCGCCGAAAAATGGTACGCGGATTTCGTAAATATCGAAGGCGGCCACGAAGAATATTTGGAACGTCTCGGACGTACTCGTCTAAGAAGATTAAAGAATATTCCCGAGGAAAACAAAGCGGAGAAATTAGAAGATCCTAAAACGGTCAACGACTCGGAACAGATGATCATTCTCGCGGCGAGAGCGATTCAAGAATACGTAAAGGAAAAAGGTTACAAAACCATTCTCGCCGGAATCGGTGCGGCTCATATCTCCGCTTGGACCGCGGCGCGTTTTTTGGAAAAGGAAGGAATTTCAGTAAAGGTCATCACCGAACTCGGTTTCTTTTCGATGAAGCCGCATACGGGAGACGTTTTTCTTTTCAGTCAGCTTCATACGAAGGACTGTACGATGCTTTCCGATATCACGAGCATTCTCGGGACGGTCGTTCCCGATCATTGTCTCGGCGTGTTAGGCGCCGCAGAAGTGGATTGGTTCGGTAACATCAACTCCACGAAAACCGCAAAGGGAAAATTTCTCGTGGGTTCGGGCGGAGCGAACGACATCGCGGCGGTTGCGGATTGTATCGTAGTCGCGAAAGCGAATCGCGGAAGATTCGTAAAACACGTACACTACATCACGTCCGTCGGAGATCGTGTGATGGAAGCGGTTTGTCAATTCGGAAGATTCAAAAGACAACCGAACTCGGATCACGTATTCGAATTTACGCATTGGATCGCCCCTCCTTCGGACGAGGAGATGGAACCGGAAGAAGCGGTTCTTCGTTATACTTCTTGGCTTCCTCCGGACGAGGACATTCCTCTTCAGGAAGAATCTCCGGTGACCGCGGAAGAACTCACCGTTTTACGCGAATTGGATCCGGAAAAGATTTACATAGAACAGTTTATGGTATATACAAGACTTCCGTAATAAAATGAAATTTGAATTTACTAGAGGACCCTTATGAGCGGAAAAAATCTAACGTCGAACGGAGTAAGAATCACCGGTTTCGGTCATTATTTCCCCGAACAGATCGTAACCAACGAGGAGATCCGCTCCCGATTGAAATTTCCGGAAATGCATCCCGCCGAAAAAGCGGTGATCTGAAACATCGGAGTCAACGAAAGAAGAAGGGCCAACGAAAAAGAAACTCCTATGTTTATGGCGGCCAAGGTCGCGGAGATGGCTTTGAAGGACGCGGGTAAAAAACCGGAGGACGTGGATCTCTACATTCTCGCGAACTGGACCGATCGTTATTATCTTCCCGATCTCGCGCCTCAGGCTTCCAAACTTTCGGGAACAAAAAACGCGCTCGCATTCGACGTTAGCACCGCTTGCACGGGATTCGTACACGGGGTTCAAACCGCTTCGGCGTATTTAGGAACCGGAAAATTCAAAAACGCGCTCGTGATCGGAAGCGAACGTTTTTCCGTAAGAACCCGCATGGGCGGTTACGGAGAATTCACCGCGGGGGACGCGGCCGCCGGAGTATTCCTCGAACATACGGGCGATCAGAATTTCGGAATCATCGATTCCTTTCTTCAAGACGACGGAGACTTGGCGGGAATCATCGTGACCGGACCTCCTCCGGCGAGTTACGTAAAAAGTTATCCGGAACTTGTGACCAACGCCGCGGATCTCACTCTTAAGTCCATGGATCTTCTTTTGGAAAAGAACGGACTTACGATAGACGACATCGACTGGGTCGTTCCCCATCCCGGAACCGACGTGGTGGTTCAGGACGTTCTCAAAAGAACCAAGTTCCCCAGAGAAAAAATCCTGATGAACTTCGAACGCGTGGGAAACACGTCCGCCGCTTCGATCCCCATCGTATTATCAGAATATTATTATAAAGGAAAATTCAAAAAAGGAGACTTGTTCCTCACACCCGCCGTCGGAGGCGGATTTTATTGGGGAGGACTCTTATTTCGCCTCTGACGAATATAAGAAAATCGACATATATGAAAATAGAAGGTTACGAACTAAAAGAAAGAATGAACGCGGATTCCTCCACGGAGGTTTACAAGGCGATCCGCACAAAGGACGGCGCGAACGTAGTCATCAAATACATTCCGATTTTAGACGAACTGCATCCGGCGGTCGTCAATCTTAGAAACGAATACGAAATTCTGAATTATCTCGCTTCGGAAAGAATGATCCAAGCCTTCGGAATGGAAAAAATTCCCGAAGGTTTCACATTGATTTTGGAATTCGTTCCCGGAGGAACCCTCAAACATTTCTCGGGAAAAAAACCGGTCAACCTAAAGGACTTCTTCAAGATCGCGATCGATCTCGCGGAGAAACTCGGGGAAATACATAATAAAAAAGTAATACACAAAGACTTAAAGCCGGACAATATCATCTTCAATCCGGACAACGAACTGCTACGGATCGTGGACTTCGGAATTTCGACGAGACTTTCCAAAGAGGAAACGTCCTGGTCCAATCCGAACCGTCTCGAAGGAAGTATTCACTACGTTTCTCCCGAACAAACGGGAAGAATGAACCGTTCCGTGGATTACAGAAGCGACTTCTATTCTCTCGGAGTCACCTTCTACGAACTTCTCACCGGAAAACTTCCGTTTGAAAGCGAAGACCTTTTGGAGCTCGTGCACTTTCATCTCGCGAAATCGCCCGTGGAACCTCGTAAGATCCGCAACGAAATTCCGGAAGCCCTTTCCCATGTCGTATTAAAACTTTTGTCCAAAACCGCCGAGGATCGATATCAAACCTCGGAAGGTCTCAAAGCGGATTTGGAAACGATCCGGGACAAATGGCTGGAATCCGGCGACGCGCCCGCGTTCCCTCTCGGCTCCAAGGATTATTCCCACGAATTCAAAATTCCTCAAAAACTCTACGGAAGGGAGGAATACATCGATTCGTTGTTAGGCGAATTCAAACGAGTCACCGAAACGGGAAGAACAAGCGTGGTTCTCATCGCGGGTTATTCCGGCGTAGGTAAGTCCTCTCTTGTAAAGGAGATCAACAAACCTCTCACCGAATCCAAAGGTTATTTTATTTCCGGTAAGTTCGATCAGTACAACCGCAACGTTCCGTTCAGCGCGATCATTCAGGTTTTTTCCAATCTCATCGAACAGATTCTCACCGAATCGCCCGAAAGAATCGAGGATTGGAAAAACAAAATCCGGGACACGTTAGGCGCAAACGGAAAGGTGATGACCGACGTATTACCCGAACTCGAGTTCATCATCGGCGAACAACCTCCCGTGACCGAACTCGGGCCCCAGGAAAACGCAAACCGTTTTTATCTCGTATTTCAGAATTTCATAAAGATCTTCGCGAATCAGGATCATCCCCTCGCGGTTTTTCTGGACGATCTTCAGTGGGCGGACACGCCTTCCCTCGAACTCGTAAAAAATCTGATCGAGGACGTTTCCGTAAATTATCTTTTTCTAATGTTGGCTTACAGGGACAACGAGGTGGATTCCACACATCCTTTCTCCACGATGGTGAGCGGTTTGGAAAAGGAAGGATTCCGTCTGGATAAGATTCTCCTGAAGCCGTTGAGCTTGGAAAACGTAAACCAACTTTTATCAGACAGTTTAAGAAGACCTCCCGAAGAAACGTTGAGTTTCGCGGAAATCGTATATTCCAAAACGAGAGGGAACCCTTTCTTTATCAACGAACTTCTCAAACAACTTTCCAAAGAGGAGATCATAACGTATCAAAAAGGGAATTCCACGATTTCCGGCAAATGGATCTGGAACCTCGAAAAGATCAAGAAGACCGATATTTCGGATAACGTGGTAGAACTTCTCGTAAGAAGGATCAAAAAACTTTCTCCGCGAACTCAGGAAACGTTAAAACTCGCTTCTTGTATCGGAAGCAACTTCGATCTCGGAATCCAATCCAAAATCCTCGGTGCGACCCTCAAAGAAACCATGACCGCGATTATGGAAACCATGGAAGAGGAACTGATCGTTCCGATCGGCGACAACTACAGACTCGTGGATTCCATGGAGGAAATCGAGGAGAACAAGGATAAGAATTTTCAAACCGCAAAAACGATCCAGTTCCGATTTCAACACGACCGCGTTCAACAGGCGAGTTACGAACTCTTAAACGAGGATCAAAAACAATCGGTGCGTTTGCAGATCGGAAGGATCCTTCTCGAGAATCTGAACGAAAAGGCTTTGGAAGATTCCGTCTTCGACGTAGTGAACCACTTGAACACCGGTTCGATGTTGATCACCGAAAATTCCGAAAAAAGAAAATTACTACAATTGAATATTCAAGCCGCTCAAAAAGCGAAACTTTCCGCGGCCTACAAACCCGCGAAGTTGTATTCCGAAAAAGCCAGAGAACTTTTGTTCGCACTTCCCGAAGCGGAAAAGGGAGACAAGGAACTTTGGTCGAAGGAATACGATCTTTCCTACACGGTTCATAAGGAACTCGCGGAGGTTCTGTATCTCAACGGGAACTTCGAAGAATCCCAAGAGATGATCCACACTCTTTTGAAACAGGCGAAAACTCCGGTGGAACAAGCCGAAGCGTATAACTTATTGATGATCGAATATTCCGCGCAAGGAAAGTTCGATCTCGCGATGCCCACCGTAATCAAGGCTCTCAAACCCTTGGGAATCGAAATCCCGACTTCCAATTTCGACGAGGTAGTGAATAAGGAAATCGAAGAGGCCAAAAAGAATTTAAAAGGAAGAACCGTAACATCGCTGTTAGACGAACCATTGATGACGGACCCGAACCATATCTGGGCGGTCAATCTTTTGATCAGCGCGATCCCGATGGCTTACAACAAGGAACCCGCCCTCTTCCCGGTGATCTGTTTGAAGATGGCCAATCTTCTGTACGGAAACCTTTCCGATTCTTACGGATATTCCTGTTACGGAATGGTTCTTGTGGGAAAACTCGCGGACTACAAAGGAGCGTACGACTTCTGCGAACTTGCGGTTAAACTCAGCGAAAAACATATGAACTCGGGCGGATACACGAAGGCCGCGAATATTCTCGCGAACTATTCCTCCTCGTTCGTAAAACATCTGAAACTTTCGGAAGAAGTAAACGTGAAGTGCGTTCAATCCGCTCTGGATTCCGGCGAGTTTTTGCACGGAAGTTACGCGGCGATGAACGATGCGTCTAACGTGATGTTTCAAGGGAAGAATCTCGAAATTCTGAAACCCAAGATCAATCAACTCCTCAAGTTCGTCCGCAAGGTGAAGAACAATCTCGCGATCGACACGATTCTCGGAACCGCTCTCGTTCTTTCCAATCTTCGCGGAGAAACCGGAAGTCATCTCGACTTTTCCACCACGGAATATCAGGAAAAAGAATACATCGATCTTTGCAACGATCACCAAAGCCCGGCGCCGATCGTCACCTTTAAGGTGATGAAGGTTCGTTCTCTTTTGATGTATGGCGAAAATCAACTCGCACTTCAAGAAGCGGAAGAAGCGAACGGAATGATTCTTTATCTCGGTGGTCAGTACGGACCGCTCGAGCATAATTTTTTGTATTCACTCGCACTTGCGGCGAATTATAAAAAGGTGTCGCCGGATCTTAAAAAAGAATACTTAAAGAAAATCAAAGAGAATCAGAAACAACTTCTTTCCTTAGCGGAAAGTTGTCCCGAGAATTTCTATCACAAATACCTTCTCGTGGACGCGGAGCTCGCAAGACTCGAATACAAAAACTGGAAGGCCGCGAGAACCTACGAAGCCGCGATCCGGGAAGCGAGAAAGAACGAGTTTCAAAACGACGAGGCGCTTGCCTGCGAGATGGCGGCGATGTTCTGGCTTTCCAAGGGAAGCGTTAAAATCGCCGGAGAATTCATCAACGAGGCGTTTCATCGTTACGGACTTTGGGGAGCCAATCTCAAACAAAGTATGCTCAAGTCCAAGTTTCCGGAATTTATCCGCGAAAGAGGAACGGGTACGTTACGCACACACCGAACGATTTCCAGTACGACCGCAGCGGCGACCGAAGTATATTCGGGTCAGACCTTGGATCTTCAATCGGTTCTCAAAAGTTCCACCGCGATTTCCGGAGAGATCAAACTGGAAAATCTTTTGGATAAATTGATGAAGATCGTAATCGAAAACGCAGGAGCGCAACGAGGAGTTCTCATTCTTAAAAAAGAAGGAAGACTTTATGTGGAAGCCGAGGGTTCGATTTCCAAAGACGACGTGGAAGTGTTGACCGGAATCCCGCTTGGAAACAGTAAAAATCTTCCGATCTCTCTCATCTATTACGTGGAAAGGACCAAGGAGAATCTGGTTCTTAGAAACGCGAACCAAGACGAGAAGTTTAACAAAGACGAATATATCAAAAATTCTAAAACGAAATCGGTTCTTTGCGCGCCCGTCATCAAACAAGGGGAGATTTCCGGGATTCTCTATCTCGAAAATAACCTTTCCGAGGGGGCGTTCACTTCGGATCGATTACAAATTATGAATATTCTTTCGTCTCAGGCCGCGATCTCCATCGACAACGCGTTGCTCTACGCGAACATGGAGGAGAAGGTACGGGAAAGAACGAGGGAGTTGGCGCAAGCGAACGCGGATCTAGGACTTAAGAACCAGCACATCACGGATAGTATTCAATATTCTTTGAATATTCAACAAGCGATTCTTCCTTCCGAAGACATTCTCGAAAAGAATTTGAACGAACAGTTCGTGTTGTTCAGACCGAAGGACATCGTATCGGGCGACTTCTATTGGTTCAGTAAAAAAGAAGGATCAATTTTTCTCGCCGCAGTCGATTGTACTGGACACGGAGTCCCCGGTGCGTTAATGTCAATGATAGGAAATACTTTACTCAACCAGATCGTAAATGAGGCGGGCATCAAGGATCCCGGAAAGGTTTTGGAACATTTAAACCGAAATGTTCGACAAGCCTTGAAACAGGACACTTTGGATGCGAACTCGGTGGACGGAATGGACATCTGCTTCTGCAGGATCGACGGTGATAAGGTACTTTTTGCAGGCGCCAAAAGACCGCTCTATTTCTCAAAGGGCGATAAGATCGAAGAGATCAAAGGCGACAGACATTCGATCGGCGGAAGACAGAAAGAAGATTCAAGAACGTATGCGACCCACGAGGTGAAACTGGAAAAGGGAAAACCGACCATGTTCTACCTCGCGACGGACGGTTATATGGATCAGCCGAATCCTCAAAGACAAAGAATCGCGAGCAAGGGATTGATCGGCTTTTTACAAAGTGTTCTCTCTTTACCCGCGTCCGAACAAAAGGAACGCCTCGCGGCATTTTTAGACGGACATCAGGCGGGTGAGGCCCAGAGAGATGACATAACTTTGATCGGGTTTCGAATCTGATCCCGGAACGAAAATATAGGAGTATGTTAAAAAGAAATGATGGAAAACAAGTCCGTAGACCTGTTTAAACAGTACAAAGAGGCCTGCGATTATCAATTAATTGTTTCCTTTAAAGGACGCCTATCGCAGGAGGTTCTTACGGAATTCGGTTCGATGATCCGCACCTCTCTTAGCGCGGAATCGAAAATCAAAAAAATCTTCGCGGTTTTCATCGAACTGGCTCAGAATATGCTACACTATTCCGCGGAAAGAAAAGCTCTCGAGGACGGAAGAGAGGGCGGCGTCGGCATCATCATGGTCGATGAAAAATCGGTTGGCTATAATGTTTCGTCCGGGAACCTTGTACTTAACGATAAAATCGAATCGCTAAAATCGAAATGCGAGAAAATAAATTCTATGTCGAGGGACGAGTTAAAAACTTATTACCAACAGCAGTTACGCTCGGACAGACCCGATGACAGCAAAGGTGCGGGAGTCGGTCTAATCGATATCGCGAGAAAATCGGACGGACCGCTTTCCTACAATGTCGCGCCGGTAGACGATAAACATTCGTTCTTCACACTCTCCGCATACTTCACAAAGGAAAATTGAGAATGGAATCATTACATATCCAACAGACCAAAACTTCTCCGGAAGTTATTTTAGACACGGAAAAAGGAGCGGTTGAAATTATAGGAGAATCCTATCCTGAAAACGCGATCGCGTTCTACAAACCCGTATTCGACTGGTTGAACTCCGCGATGAGTTCCAAGACACAGATCCAAGTAAAGTTTCAGCTGGATTATTTCAATACGAGTTCCTCCAAAGTCATCATGGACATTTTGGATTCTCTTCAGAAATACCACGATCAAAGCGGAAAGGTGAAGATTCTTTGGTTGTATAAGGAAGACGACGACGATATGCAGGAGACCGGAGAAGAATTCTCTTCCGATCTTTCTCTTCCGTTCGAACTGAAATCCTACAAGTAAAACGGTAATCCCCGGAACTGTTTATGGAACCCACATCTTCAACTCAGAAGGATTTCAATTCCTTTTTCGAAAACGAATTCCAATTATTAAACGAAGTCAACGAAACCCTGGATAAGAAAGAATCCCTCGATAAGGAGAATCTTTTCCAGGAGCTGAGAAAAATCGGAGAGGCTTACGAATCGCTTTTAAAACAATCCTCCAAACTGATGAAGATCGGCGACTCCACTCAGAATCGTCTGATCAAAACGCAGAACGAACTTCAGGATTCCAATCAAAGACTCGTATCTTCGTATCAAAACCTGAAACAGTTGAGCGAGATCGGCCAGATGATTACCGCCAGTCTCGAACCGAAAATCATTCTTACTTCCGTTTATGAAAACACGAAGTCCATGGTTTCGATGGACGTTCTCGCGTTCGGAATCGTCGAAGAAGGCAAAAACGAAATCAAATACAAGTTCAGTCTGATCGAAGGACGTTATACGCCCGCGCCCTCCGTGGATTCGCTTACGGAGGAGAATCCTTCCTCTTTTTGTTTTCACAACAATCAGGAACTGATCACGAACGATCTCGAAAAGGATTTCCCGCAATACGTCACCACGATTCAAAAACATTTCGGAGAAAAATCCAACTCGGTGGTTTATCTTCCTTTGAAAGTGGAGGAACGTTTTATCGGAATTCTTACCATCCAGAGTTACGAAAAGAACGCGTTTAACGAAAACCAACTCAGCATCTTAAGAACTCTTGCGAACTACGTGGCGATCGGCGTGGATAACGCCGACGCATACAAAACCCTTTCCAAAAGAAATCGGGAGCTCAAGGATTCATTAGAAAAGATTAATATGTTAAACGAAGGTCTGGAGAAGGAAAGGCAGAAGTCCGAAAGTCTTTTGTTGAACATCCTACCAAAGTCGATCGCGGAAAGATTGAAATCCGGAGAAAGCGTGATCGCAGATTACATCCCGACTTCCACCGTTTTGTTCGCGGACATCGTGGGTTTTTCCAAACTTTCCACGCAGATCCCCACTCCGAACCTTCTCGTTGAAATCCTAAATCAGATCTTCACGTGTTTCGACGACATCGCGAGCAAACACCAACTCGAAAAGATCAAAACCATCGGGGATTGTTATATGATGGCGGGGGGAATTCCGAACGCCACCGACGATCACGCGGAAAAAATCGCGTTAGCCGGAATCGAAATGATCCAAGGTCTCAAGGATCTGCAGAAATCCTGGAAATACGAATTCAATATCCGAATCGGAATCCACACCGGAGACGTCGTGGCGGGCGTGATCGGTAAAAACAAGTTCGTCTACGATCTTTGGGGCGATTCGGTGAACACGGCTTCGAGAATGGAATCGCACGGACAACCGGGCAAGATCAACTGTTCCGAAGCGACGTATGAAGCCCTCAAAGATCTTTTCGAATTCGAAGACAGAGGAATCATCGAGATCAAAGGAAAGGGTCCGATGAGAACCTTCTTTCTGATCGGAAAAAAATAATCCTTTCGATCCGGCACTTCGATTTTAATCGATTTTCATATTGACAAATCTCGATATATCGATTATGTAGAATGTATGGATATCCTCAAGGTCACAAAAGCCATCGGAAATGAAACCCGTTTGAACATTTTAGAATGGCTGAAGTATCCGGAATCCAATTTCGGAAAACAGGAAATCGGCGATTTTAGGAAGGACGGAGTTTGCGTCACCCTAATCCAGGAAAAAACCGAGTTAGGGCAATCCACGATTTCCCATTATCTTTCGCTTCTATTGGGAGCCGATCTATTGAAGTCGAAAAGGATCGGTCAATGGACGTTCTACAGTAGAAACGAGGAAACCATCCGAGAATATTTGAATTTTTTAAAGCGTAAAATTCAGTGAAGACCGGGAGTTGATATCGTTTCTTTGAGGGTCGTTCGTATTTTGCGGAAGAACGACTGGAATCGAGTCGAAGTTCGCCCTCGTCTTTTTTACTTTATAATATCGATTAATTTAGATATTTAAATATATAAATCTTAGAGACTACTATGCTTACACTAAACTCAGATACGAACAGTAAAAACAAAGGTTATTCTTCCATGTTCAGAAAGAATCAACTGAGCGTCGGTTTATTCTTCCCTATTGAAGCCTTCGAAGGAACAAAACCTACGATGCAAAATCAGGTTGAACTCGCAAAACGCGCGGAAGAAGGAGGTTTCTCCGCGCTTTGGTTTCGGGACGTTCCGCTTTTGGATCCGGCTTTCGGAGACGTCGGGCAGATTTTTGATCCTTGGGTTTATCTCGGATACATAGCCGCGCAGACCGAATCGATCGCATTAGCGACGGGTTCCGTCATTCTTCCGATTCGTCATCCGATCCATACGGCTAAGGCCGCAGCCTCGGTAGACCAATTGAGCCACGGCCGTTTGGTTTTGGGTTTCGCCTCCGGAGATCGGCCCGTCGAATATCCGATTTTAGGAATCGATTTTGAAAATAGGGGGGAAATATTCAGAGACTACTTCCGGGATTTCAAAATTTATCTGGAATCCGAATTTCCGGAATTTCATACGCCCTTCGGAAAAATCTCCGGAGTGGACCTCGTCCCAAAACCGGTTTCTTTAGGAATTCCCGTTTTGGTAACAGGTTGTAGCCAACAATCCATGAAATGGATCGCTGAAAACGCGGACGGTTGGATTTCCTATCCCAGACCTCCGGACCAACAAATGCTTGTCGTTTCGCAATGGCGAAACGTTGTCGAGGAAGTTTGGGGAGATCGATTTCTTCCGTTTGCACAATCGCTTTATATCGACCTGCAAAAAAATCCGAACGCACTTCCTAAAAACATTCATCTAGGCTTCAGCTCCGGTCGGAACTTCGTCACGGATATCTTGCTCATTCTTAGAAAAATAGGAGTCAATCACGTCGTTCTCAATTTGAAATACGGCAAACGACCGGCTTGGGAGGTTATGGAGGAATTGATCGAATTCGTTCTTCCCGCCCTAAAAACCTAGAGGGGTTCTCCGACTTGAATTCTTTTTTCGGAATTTCAACAAACGAACAGGTTCCCGAATCCGCTTGCGGATTCGGGAACCCACCGTCGTCTCGTAAGAATTTATCGAAGAGCTTCGATCACATCCGCGGGAGCCTGCACAAGTTCCACGAGCACGCCTTCGGATGAATACGGAAATTCCTCGTTTCCTTTCGGATGAATAAAACACACGTCGTATCCCGCGGCGCCTTTGCGGATTCCGCCCGGCGTAAAACGAACTCCTTTTGCGGTAAGCCATTCGACTGCCTTATGAATGTCATCCACCCATAGTCCGATATGATTGAGTTTCGGTTCGTGAACCTTCGGACTTTTGTTTGCGTCGATCGGTTGCATGATATCCACTTCGACCGCGTATGCGCCCTTGCCCATTCTCAGAATGTCCTCGTCCACGTTTTCCTTTTCGCTTTTAAACGTTCCCGTTTTTTCAAGACCGAGAATATCCACCCAAAACGTTTCGAGTTTCTTTTTGTCTTCTCCGCCCACGGCGATCTGTTGAATTCCTAATATTTTAAAAGGTCTCATGAATTTTCCGTTCCGTTGAATGCGATCTCTTCCTTTTTTTCGCTTCGGATTTTTCAACCGTGCTTTTTGCGTGAATGAGATCTGCATCCAGAGAATTCTTTGCATTTTCTTTGGCAACTTCAATCCGATCGGTTTGTTTTGGGAAGAAGGGTTTGTTGAGACGACTTTGTGTTTCTTTAGGACGACGACGGTGGTCGCGGATCTAGTTTTGCGGGCCGGGAACGAAGGCGCCCGTCTTCGAAGTTGTACCAATCTCGATAGTCTAAAACGTAAAAACAATTTTCCGGTTCGCATTTTAGAATTCTCGAAGCGCGATTGTTCAGTAGGTCGAGGTCCAGAATATATTTGTATTTCTTGTGAAATGTTGGACCTCCTTCGTTCACAATGGACACGATGGAATCTCCGATTTCATTCTCCTCCAGCCACAATAGATAATTGAACAAAAAACAACGGGAGACACCATGCGTCTGCGCGAGAACCCCAAACAATGTCCAACTTCCGGTGCTAAGTCGAACATTGATTCGCTTCATCTTTTGTTTTCCGGGAGAAGGTTGGTATAAAGTTATCCCGGCTTTTTTTCCCAAACGCGGAGACGCGCTCAGAAATTTTGTATATTTTCTCAAGAGTTGCGGAATTCGTTTCGGAAGATTTTTTCGATCTTTTTCACGATATCGCAACAACGTATTTTCCGGAACCAAAAGAGTAACCACATGCGAATTCAATTCTTGAAGTTTCGACTGAATGCACTGATCCGAATTGAGTAATAATATTCCCATACTCTAAACGGTTTTACCGCCGATCGGTCCGGCACAGTTTCCAAAGAAAAATCCGTTTTTTTTATATATTAAATCCTAAAATGAGAAACGGCTACATCCTACGTGCGAACTTTAGACATTTCTTTTTCGACGTATGAGTTCCCACAAAATTTCAACGGTAAATCAAAAAGAAAAGATTCTAAAAGAGCAACAACATCGCGGCATTACGTGACCCCGAGAGGAACCGACCATAAATATAGATACTGCTTGCCCTTACCCTTTGTATGAGTTCCCACAATTTCCAAACCCAAACATCCGATTTCGCAACAAACAAAAAATCAACGAGCCAAGGAATAAGTTCCGATCATCGGAAAATGATCCGACACGGTCCAAAGAATTTCCCCTTGATCGACCCTATATCCGGTTTGTTTCAGATTGGAGGAATAAAAGATATAATCGATGGTCCGATCCGGTTTTCCGATCGCCGGATCGTTCGAATAATGCGTATAATATTTTTCCCGTTCCGGTCCATTCAAAACTTTGAATGGAACCGCGGAGTTCCATCTGTCGAAGAGAGGTTTGATTTCCTGTTCGTCCGAATAAAAGAAAGCTCCGTTCGGATGCATGGACTTACGATCAAAACCAGGCGGAAGCAGATTAAAATCCCCTCCTAAAATCCAATAGTGACCGGCGAGATCGAGTTCCTTTAAAAGACCGGCGATCGTTTCCACCTGTCTGTGCATCGTGTCCGTTCCTTGGGAGAATGCGTCGAGATGCGTGTTCAATACGGTGAACTTATCCCCGCCTTCCACGGGAAAATCGTTTTGAAGAATGGCCCTCTTTAAATTGAACTGAGTCGAAATCGGATCGGCGGGCATCAACGGCAAAGAATGTCGGATCCCGTCGGAAATTTTATATTTACTGATCGTCGCGAGTTTCATGCCGACTCGTCCCAAAATCTTAGGATGGGGAACGAACGCGGCCTTCCAGTAAAACGCCTCGCTCTTACAAGGAAACGTAGATCCGACTTGGGAAAGAATTCTTTCCAACTGATCTTCTCCGAACGTGTTCTTCGCTCCGTCGTGAAGTTCCTGAAAAAGAACCACGTCCGGATTCTCCGCTATGATATAGTCCGTTATTTTTTTAAGAGTCTCTTCGATCTCTTCTCGAGAAGGACCGAGATCCGGTCCGTCCCCGTTCGGAACGTCGTACCAAAAAACTCTTTTTTTACCGGCAAGATATTGCACATTCCACACCAAGATCTTGATCTTGGAATCCGGTTTTAAAAGAGGAGCCTTGGAATCGCAGACAACGTCGGCGGGTTGCGCCTGATCCGGATGATACGTGATCGAGTAGATTAAAATCAAAAGAGAACCGAAAAGAATTCCCAGTATCGCCAATATTTTTCGCAACCAACCCATCGTTCCTCTCCTAAGAAATCGTCTAAACGGACAATCTATCCGTTTCAAAGAGAATACAAGTTACGCGGAGAAAAGGGAGTGTAAAGGATTTTCTTTTTGAAAGGGTGGAATAAAAACTGTCCGTAGAGCCTGAGATGAAAACATTCCTAACGATTCTATTCTTCCTTTTTCTGATACAAACAACCGTTCATTCGGAAGAACTCGAACTCAAGATCCGCATCAAAAACGGAACCACCGGCAAAGAAGGAAACATCGAGTCCTTAAGAATCATCGCCCTTCAACAAGGGATGATTCCGATCAAGGAGATCGGCCCTTCCCAAGGCTCCTTCGTAGTATCCAAACTTTCCGTTCCCGATCAGACTCCGATTCTTCTTCAGGCGAAATACGCCGGAGTCAACTACAACAAAATGGTGCCGCCCGTTCCGGTCATGCGTTCCGGCGTTCAGGAAATCGTAGTCTACGAAAAGACGAGGGAAAAGTCCCTGGTCAGAACCAGATCGGCGATGCAGATTTCCAGAGGAAGAGATTTCCTCAGAGTATTTAAGATTTATCTAATATCAAACAACACCATTCCTCCGAAAAGTTATCAGGACGAACAGAACCCGTTCGAAATCTACGTTCCATCCGAAGCGACCGACGTCGTCGGTCAGTTGACTCAAGGCGATTCGAGAATGGCGATCCCTCTTTCGCTCCAAGACGGACCGAACGGAAAGTTGTTGGATCGGGCGATTTTACCCGGAAGTTCCGAATTACAAATTTCTTATACGATTCCCGCGAGCAATCTTTCCACGGTGACGTTTAAGGATAGAATGCTCGTCGAAAAAGAAGAAGGATTTCGCGCGGTATTCTCCAAACCGCAGGATATGGAAGTTTCTTTTATCGGCGCGGCAAAACAGGAAAGAATCCAGGAAGACGTTCCGAACGACATGAGAGCGTTTAAGGTCGGTTATTCGGCGCCGAGATACGAGGTTTCGATTTCCGTCGCGGGAGGAGCTCCCGTCGCCGAAGTGGAATCGGAACGGGTCAATCGTAAGATCGAAAACGGAACCTGGTTTCCGACCACGGAACGATCCTTATTGGGACTTGTGGCGATCCTCGGATTTCTGTTTACTCTTTCCTTCGTTTTCGTTTTTAGAAAGAATTCAGCTTTTTGAATATTCTAAAAAACTGTAAAAACTGAGGGATACGATCGGTTTACACCGCGCTTTTCTTTTTGCTCGGGGCGACGGATTTCTTTTTCATCTTCAAGGAAGAATCCTTCGCATCCGAAGAAATCTTTTCCCTCTGAATGGTTTCCAGAAAATCGCGGATATCGCCCAACACGACTTCCCTATGTTCGGGAAATTCGTTCATCAATTCGTGATAAAGACCGGGATAAATTTTGATTCTTTTGTTTCTATAAATTAGATTTTTATAAAGTTCGGTGGAGCCGTTGTAATCGATCAAACCGTCTTCCTGACCGTGCAAAATCAGAACCGGACAACGAAGAACGTTCGCCTTTTTGATGAGTTTCGGTCCGATCTCCAAAAGTTCCGTTCCCATCTTCAAGGAAACCTTTCCGTGAACGAGAGGATCCTGTTGATACGCTTCGATCACTTCTGGATCGTGGGAAAGATATTGAAGATCCAACTCCGCGTCGACGATGGTCGCTGGGGAAATTTTGCTTAAAAAACCGGCGACGATGCGTTTCAGATTCTTTTTAAAGTCCATTCTCACCCGAAGCGCCGGAGAACCCAAGATCAACCCGAGAATATTGTCCTGATTGATTCCTTCCTGGGAATAACGAAGAGTAATCGCACCGCCCAAGGAATGACCCAAAAGAAAAAAGCGATCCTTTCTTTCCCGTTTGAGAACCTCGTTCGCAAAATCGGAAAGATCGCGAACGTAAAGATCGAACGAATCCGCGTGTCCCCTCTTCCCTTCCGAATTTCCGTGACCTCTCATATCGAAAGAATAGAAGTTAATATCGCTTTTCGCGAAAAAACGAAGAAGGTTCGTATAACGTCCGCTATGTTCTCCGAACCCGTGATGAAAGATCATCACGCGATTCGCGTTGGGCTTCGTCCACGATTGGCAGTATAACTTTGATTTATCGGAGCTGGATAGAATGTAGAATTCTTTATGATGAAAGGTCATTGCGGAAACCGATTTGTCTGGAAGAAAGGAATCATTAAAACCATAGGGGTCAACTAAATAATCTTAAACCGATTAAAAAGGGAATTTTTTCATCGAAACGATTTTTATTGAAAAAGAATCGATCGACGGTCTATGTCTCGTTGAGCGCGCTCGAACGAGGGATCTGAATTCTAAAATCGAACTTAAAGTTTCCTTGAGTTTTAGTCCGCTCTCTCCATTGTTTGAATTCGTTTCGGAAACCCACAAAGAATCGAGAACTCATAT
This sequence comes from Leptospira kmetyi serovar Malaysia str. Bejo-Iso9, assembly GCF_000243735.2. NCBI lineage: Bacteria > Pseudomonadati > Spirochaetota > Leptospiria > Leptospirales > Leptospiraceae > Leptospira > Leptospira kmetyi. Next base: position 2,113,103 of record NZ_AHMP02000003.1, read on the forward strand.
AAAAATTGGAGAGAATCATGGACAAAAGAGCCTCGGAGAAAAGCCTTCTTCGCTTTTTCGGTTTGGGAGAATTGGCGAATCACGGATGGAACGCGATCCTCGCGTTTTGGATGATTATGGGAATGGCGTTTTTTCTATTTGCGGATCAGAACCTAATCGCGCCTAACTTAAAGAACATAGGCGCGTCCTTCGGACTCAACACGCAAGAGGAAGTCGATTGGTACATAGGCGGACTCATTCCGATTCTATTCTTCATTTTAGGCGGAGCGGTTTCCGTAAGTATGGGTTACTTATCGCAGAAGTATTCGCGCAAAACGTTGATTATATTCTCCGTATTCTTGGGAGAAATTCCCTGTTTTCTTTCCGGCTTTGCGACGAGTTATTCCGAGTTCGTAGTCTATAGAACTCTGACCGGTTTCGGTTTGGGAGGAATTTTTCCTCTTCTCTTCACCGTACTCGGCGATTATTTTTCGGATAAATCCAGATCCACCGCGGCGGCTTACGTTTCCCTTTCGATGGGAATCGGTCTCGGGGTCGGTCAGCTTCTCGGAGGAATTTTAGGAAACGCAGATCCGATCAACGGATGGAGAACGAGTTTTATCTATCTTTCCATTCCTTCCTTCTTTTTCGCGCTGGTCTATTGGATCTTTTGTAAGGAACCGATTCGAGGCGGAGGAGAAACGGAATGGGCCGGGATCGCCGAAAAATTTCCGGAGGAAAGTTTTCATCTTCGTTGGAACGACATCCGACTTCTTTTCCAAAATAAAACGAACATCGGAATTTTTCTCCAGGGAATCCCGGGTTGTGTGCCTTGGGGAGTGTTCTTCGTATTTTTGGTGGATTACTACGAAACCTCGTATCATCTCGATAAGGCGACCGCGACGATGCTCCTGACCTACGCCGCCATCGGAGTTTTTGCCGGAACGTTTTTCGGAGGAATCATCGGACAAAAAATCTACAATTACAAAAAGAGACTTCTTCCCATCTTTTGTATGTCGAGCGTTCTTCTCGGGATATTACCCTGTCTCTATCTTTTGAAAGCCGAGAATATCGCGACGTCCGGCGTCTTTATCGTCGTGAACATCGTCGCGGGTTTTATCATATCGGTGACCGGTCCAAACGTAAGAGCTACATTAATCAACGTGAATATTCCAAAAAATAGAAGTAGTATGTTCGCGCTCTACAATCTGACCGACGATTTGGGAAAAGGACTCGGACCCGCGATGAGCGCTGTGATTTTGGGACTGACTCCGGGCGATCGTTCGCTCGGACTTTCCATTTCCGTTCTTTTTTGGATTCCGTGCGCGCTTTTCTGGCTGATGGTTCTGAACAATTTTGAAAAAGACGAGAAAGACGTGCATGATTATCTGGTCTCAGAAGCCAAAAAAATCAAAGGGGCCGCTTAATTGAACATTCGCTCTTTCGAATTTTATCTGTTCGACATCGAGGGAACGACCACGCCCATCGAGTTCGTTCATAAGATTCTTTTTCCGTATTCGATCGAAAAGTTCGAAACGTTTTTCAAAACGAATTCACTCGAAAGAGAATGGATCGACAAGTTGCTCGAAGAGGGAAAATCCGATTCGAGTTATTCGGGAAAACTTTCGGATTCTCCCCAGGACTTGAGCGCGTTTTGTAAATATCTTGTTTCCCAGGATAGAAAGAGCGGTCCTCTCAAAGAGATTCAGGGAAGAATTTGGAAAACCGGTTACGAAAGCGGAGAACTGAAAAGCTCCATGTTCAAAGACGTTTCCGAATTTTTAAAAAGAATCGACGCCGCGAAAAAACGCGCGGCCGTTTATTCTTCCGGAAGTGTTCAAGCTCAAAAATTAATTTTTGAATACTCCGATGCGGGAAATCTCACCGGATATTTTTCCGCTTACTTCGACACCGCGGTCGGCGCCAAAAGAGAATCCTACAGTTACGAAAAGATCGCGGAACAACTCGGGGTCGCTCCCGAAAAGATTCTGTTCTTTACGGACATCAAAGAGGAAGCGGATGCGGCAAAGAATGCGAAACTCGACGCATACGTTTTGGAGCGACCGGGAAATCATCCGCAACCGCAACATTCTCACGTGAGAATCTCCTCGTTCGAAGGTTTAAATCCTTAAGACTCCATTCTCCCTCCGAAAAAATCGAATCGGAAGCGCATCGGATCGATTCTTTTTTTCGGGCGGGACTCGCGAATCGGCCGATCTTTGGAAGGTGAGATCCTTTCCAGTTTTCTTTCCGATTCTTTTCTGCATCCTATTCGGACAAACGTTAAGCGCGCGCGAACTCGTGTACGCGTTCAGAGAACCGGGCAAACCCGAAAAGGAAAAGATGATTCTGATCGGAGAAACGGTTCTTTACGATAAGGTAAAACCGATCGAAGAAGAAGGAAAGAATAAGAATCTCGATATCGGAGTCGATACGAGAGCGGACTTGGTCACGATCAAGATCAACTACGATCCGGGTCTGCGAGTCGGACAGATCTTATATCTCATCGAAAAAGATTTCGATCATAAGAATTACAAAAACGGAAACATAGTCGCGCAGATCGAAATCAAATCGATCTTTCAAACTTCCTTTATCGGAAAACGCGCGAGAGGAATCGGAAACCTCGGACTCGTAAAAGATAGAAACCTAATGGTCGCGGCTCCTCTCGTTTCCGAAAAAATCGAATCGGCGATCGTGGAAAGAAAGAAAGGAGATTATCATCTTTCCAGAAACGAAATCGCGGAATCCATCCGCTCTTACAAACATACGATCAGCTTGGATCCGTCTTCTCCGATGGGTCATTATCGTTTGGGACTTCTGTATAAAAAAACGGGAGAAGCTTACGTTTCCGCCGGAGCGGAATTTTCCATGGCGTGGAAGAATCGAAAACGATTCGGAAACTCCCAGGAAGAACTCGAATTTTACACCGAGTATATCGATTACTTAAATCATAAATACGAAACCGAAGGTTTTAAGAACGCCGCGATTCTTTCTAAAACGATGGAAGTCATTCAAGAAGCGTTTAAACTCACCAAATCGGATTCGGAACTTCTAATACGTTCCGCGTTGACCTATTATTATCTTTACAGGGAAGAATCCAAATCCGGTAAAACTCCTTCGGGCGCTTCCACAAACCGCAAACGGTCGGATACGTATTACGAAATCGCCGAAAAACTTACGAAGAATGCGGACAAACTCGATCCTTCGGATTATAGAATTCATCTTTTGGCATGTAAGTTGTATCTCGATAAGATCGGAGAACTCACTTCGGAAAGCGGTCAGACAGGTTTAGGAGAATCCGAAGAAGTCGGTATTTTAAAAGGCAAGTTCGCGGAAGCATTCGAAAAGTATAAAACGTTTAAACCCGCTTCGATTCCCGGAGATCCATACGTTTTAAAACCGATCCAGTAGACCTCGCTTTCGTAGTTTTTAAAAATCTATTCGGAAAGAACCTTTCTGGTTTTCATAAAGATATATTTCTGAAGAATCAACATATCGTCCGGATTGGAATCGAAAAAGTTCACACCGAGATGGTATTTCCCCTCTTCGACCACGATGTATCGAACGACTTCCCCCCGAAGGATCAAAACCCTTTCCGAAACGGGAATAAATATTTTTATAATATTATGTTTTTTTAAATATTGAAAGATCCTTTCCTCTTCGATTTCGAATAAAAGCCCGTTGATACTGATATCGACGACTCTCGTTCCGGCTTTCGTATTTCTGTAGTTGTCCTCTCGGATGAAGATTTTCGTCATCGAATAACTGAAAATCTCGGAGAGTTCGATCAGATAACCCACCTGGGAAGGTGTGATCGAATATCGATCCATGGCCGAGGTGTAAACGCGGATATATCCGACAACGTCGTTGAACAAGCGGATCGGAAGTACGAGATACGAAATGACGAATTCGCGAATTTCCTTCTTTTGAAGTTCCCGAAAGAATTTATCCGCATAGTCCTGTCCGTTTTCGAGAACCATTCGGATGTATTCTTCCCTATAGTTATCCACTCCGGAGCCGGAACTTTCATCCTCGTTTTCACGGATATAGTTGATGATCAGGGACGTGTCTGGAATATAAACCGGTCGATCGTGTCTTTTGATAAACGATTGGAGAAAGGATTCCTCCTTTTCCTTGGAGAAAAATACCACCTCGTATTCCTTGGACACGGTCGAGATATATTCGGAAATCATAATATTAATCAGTCTTAGATCCGGATTGTCCTTTTTGATTTCCCGCATGAGATTGTTGAATCTCTGTTCGACCTGGATATTTCTTCCGATTTCCCGGCCTCCCCCGGATAAGGATCTAAAAAGAATCACGTAATTCATAAAAAGATCGTCCACGGCGACACGGACGTTTTTCCGAAAGGATGCGGCTTGTAGTTCCGACGGGATGCGGATTTGCAGGATCGAGTCCTCTAAAAATTCGAGAATTACGACCTCGAACTGATAGAGTATATTCATGATTTCGAAACTGATTTTCGCTCTGAGCGTTAGGCCCTGTGTCGCTCCCGGGATTCGCAGATTTACGCTCGTTTCGGCGATGTCTTCGATCACCGCAAAGAATCTTTGCCCGTCGTAATCAAAAGGGAACTCCACGTCGTCGGCTTTGAGATAATAGAATAGATGTTTTACGAGATTGATGTCGGTTCCTATGATCGTTTCCCCGAACATGGTTTCGAGAATTGTGATAAGTTCCTGTAAACTGTCCGATCTTCCGACTGCCATATTTTCTTTTTTGTATGAGGAGAATTCTATCTTAAATATCGGTTTTTGGGATGTCGGAATTCAGTCGTGTAAGGTCTCGATGTTGGAGGGTTAGTGACATAACATTGCGGGTTCAGAACAGAAAAGTCGAAAGAAGAATTTAGATCGGGTTTGGACGCAAGAGCGAGATTCTCAATGGGCGCTTAATGGATCCTTCGATGATGCACAGAAGTTTGGATTTCGCGTAGATCCGACATTTCAAAAACGGATGAAAAGAAATGCAGAGAAAACTAAATCTTAGAATTGCAAACTTCGGGAAAAAAATCCCGGGGAAGGTTTGAGATTAGCCCGAAAAAGAATGTATGGATACAAGAAAGTCGGAACTCAACCCAGAATTATTCGATATGATGAAACAGGGAAAGCTATCAGCCGGAAAAATCCTGGATTTGATTGCCTTGAAAGAACTCGTTGATAGATTTGCGGTCACCCCGTTTATTGAGGAAGAAAAAATCGCTCAAATCAAAGAGAAAACCGGAGTAGAACCGGACATTCTTACCTGGGGTGACTACTTTCAAACCGAAATCGCATCCAGATATTTTGAAAAGTCGGAACTACAATTCAAAAAAATCATGGAGACGATCCGATTCGACCTCATTTCAGCGCATTTGATCTTTTCAGGAAAACCCGAATACTTTAAGGATTCCGTGCGGGGACAGGCCTTAATTTCAAAATCAATCGATTCTTCCTTTTGGACTTTAGAAGATGAGGAAGCCGTCCACCTTGAAACTCTACTCGAATATTATACTCAGATGGGAATTGGAGAAAAACCGTTGACCGTATCCGATCGAATCTGGTATGAAAGCTTTGAGTTGGAGAAAAAAGCAATTTAATGGGATTAATCGACCAAGACACAATCGATCTAGGATCAGGAAGTAAGATTCTAACCTTAAGTTTAAACAACCCTGAAACCAGAAATTCAATGACCCGAGAAATGGGCTTAGAATTTAAAAAGATTATAGACGGGTTGATTGAAGCGCCCGAAAAAAACAAACCAAGAGTTGTCATTTTAACCGGGAAAAATGGCATATTCTCAGCCGGTGGAAATTTCGAACTACTCAAATCATTTTCAACTAGAGATTATGAAACGAACAAAAAAACTATGTTCGAATTTTATAATCTATTCTTATCGGTTAGACGATTAGACATTCCGGTAATTTGTGCTGCGAACGGGCATGCCATCGGGGCCGGATTCTCGCTCGCCTTTGCCTGCGATATAAGAGTATTCTCAAACGAATCCAAATACCAATTCAATTTTGTGAAGCTCGGAATTCATCCCGGAATGGGTTCAAGTTATATCGTGAAAGAATTGTTCGGAACTCATATTGCGAATCGACTTCTATTCTTAGCCGAAACCTTAAATGGAGAAGAGGCGTTCCGACTTGGACTTTGCAATGATTCCGTTCCTCAGAAAGAAGTTTTAGGAAGAGCAACGGAAATGGCGATCGCACTTTCGGAAAGCGCTCCTTTAGCGCTCAGCGAATTAAAAAAGAATACTTACGACAAAGAAAAGTTGGAAGCCGCCCTTAGAAAAGAAGCGGAATCGCAAGCCCGCAACTTTATCTCATCGGATTTCAAGGAAACGATAAAGGCGATCGAGCAAAAAAGAAAACCGGTATTCAAAGGAATTTAATCAGTCCTTTTTCGTCTCATTGTCGTAATCTTTCAGAGCTTGGAACGTCGATTCGTAGTCGTTCCAAGCATTCCAAACCACAAATCCGTGCCCGCCACTATCATAAGACGCCTTAACCTGCGCTTTAATATAATTGGAAAGTGTAAGTCCCGACTTTCCAACGGACATATTGAATCCCTGAATATAGGGGATTACCCTTGTAGTTTTTAAAGATCTCTTAATTGTCAGAAGAGTTCCGTCATAAACGGTTTGATAAGGATCCTTAATTCTTGCAGGCATCCCATAAAAGTGAGAAGGATACAGCATAGGATAAAGCACGTCCACAACCTGGGCAAAAACTTCCACTTTTTGGCCGATCGAATCGTTTTGATTGAAAGGAATTCGACCAAAAATGTCCGCGCCTATATACGGAAGATGATCGCATTTTAGAGTTTCATTACGAATATCTTTTATGATGCCCGAAATGTTCTTATATCTGGTTTCGTAGGTTAATTTTAGCTGAAGATTATCAGCGTATCGAATGTAATCCAATTGGATTTCAGGGAAACCAGATTCACACGCTGCCCGAATCGATTTGTGGATAGATGTAATCCTTTGATTTGAAGGTTTTTCTGTCGGAAGCCCGCCGTCAAAGTTTACGACCCTTGCTACAGGATAAAAACCTTCGGCAATCAAATCTTCTAATACGCGCTTTGAAGGTGAGGTTGGTTGAACGTCAATGACAAGCAAGTTAACCCCATGTTCTTTGCTTTTTTTTCTAAGCTCGTGAAACTCTTTAATTTTCTTTAATGTTCTTTGCGAAATATAAATTCCCCTGGAAAATTCCGGCGATCTTACATTTAAAACAGATTGCGAGGTCGTTTCTCTTTTTACATTTTCTTCTTTCTGTTTAGTTACGACTTCTATTTTCGCTGTTACATTCGGTTCCGATTTAGGGCTGGGTGCTGACGTTTTGAATTGGGTTAAAGGAGTTTTGAATTCCGATTTCCCAGAAGATGCGACTTCTACATTTTTCGTTAGGACTTCCGGAGTTCCGACTTCAACATCTCTAACCTTTTGAAAACTTATTTCAGCCGTATTCTTTTGAGCTCGATTCTTTGGAAAAGGTAGGTCAAAATCAGGAAATAAGGACACTGTCCAAACCAAAAAAGAAAAAAATATAAAAGTTAGTTTATTCACGGTGGTTAAAAGTTTCGAAAGAATCGAAAAAAATTTTTAGTTCCCTATAAAATGTCGGAATTCAACGCATTCAACTAAAAAAGACTGTTCGAAATTTAAAATAATCTGCATTCTTTTGGATAAACTAAAGAAACTATTAATATTTCCTGAACAAATTGATCCGGAGGCAAAAGTGGCAACAGGCTTTATATTCTCTGAGGATTTTATTTCCCATAATGCAAACCCGAAAATCCCGCATTTCGAGAATTCCGATCGAATTCTTGCCTGTCTTAATAAACTAACGCAAACAAGTTATTTCGGCTCTTTGTATTCTCCAAAGCTGAAAGACGTTGATCCGACATTTTATAAAGAAATTCACTCAAGGAACCATCTTCAAAGAATAGAAGATTCAAAAAACAAGAGAGGTTATTTTGACTCTGACACTCCTTTTACGGAGAATTCTTGGTTAGCGGCTTATTCGGCTGCAAATTCAGGAATCACTTTAGCCGATGCATTGATTTCAGGCAAAATAAAGAATGGATTCTCTCTTTTAAGACCCCCTGGGCATCATGCCGAACACAATCGCATCATGGGTTTTTGTATGTTGAATAACGTAGCTATCGCGGCTCGATATTTACAAAAGAATGGATTCAAGAAAATCTTTATTATCGATTGGGATGTTCACCATGGTAACGGAACTCAGGAAATTTTCTACAGGGATCCAAATGTTTTTTATCTTTCCATTCATCAATTTCCATTCTATCCGATGACAGGCCATTCAGAAGAGATTGGGTATGGGGATGGCGTAGGAACTACTAAAAATATTCCGATGCAGACAGATTCAGGCGATCAATCTTATATTCAAAAATTTAAAGAAATTGTGATTCCGACAATGGAACACGTTGAGCCAAACATTATTCTAATTTCAGCCGGCTTCGACGCGCATAAGGAGGACCCCTTAGGTGGAATGAATATCACAACAAATGGCTTTGAACAACTTTCTCATATCGTTCTCGAAAGTGCGGATAAAATTTGCCAAGGGAACGTTTTGTCTTTTTTAGAAGGGGGTTACAACCTTAAGGCGTTAGCAGAATCGGTGGAAGCGCACATAGCCGTCTTAAAATCTTTTTCCTAATTTTTTTTTACATTCCTGCCCTCTTCGCTCAACTCTTGGAACTGTACTCGATAGAGGTGTGAAATGATCGAGAATCGTTTAAAAGATTTTACTGAGTTCAAGGGAAAATCGAAAAAAGATACGGGACCTTCCGATCTATTAGTCCCAATGCATTTAGAGAGTTTCGTTCGGAAACAGATCAAGAAACACAAAAATTTAAAGAATTACTTTCACTACTTGTTATTTAAATTCCAAAAAAGAAATCTATTCTCTAAATTTCAAGATTCTGCATTTAGAAAAACTCTATACCAATCAAAGAATCAACAGCTAATTCGATATTCGTTCCGTCCCGATTATCAGGATTGGTACGAAGCGAAATTTGCCGGCTTTTATTTCGGGATATCGATTTGCAGATTTTTTTCTCGATTGGTGGATTTAGACAAAGAAGAAGATTTTCAATTTAAGAATCTTCAAGATGGACTTTTTAAATTGGGCAGGGAGGACGAGCGACCCTTGCACTTTTATTTTACGATCTTTTCGAATCGGAAATTAATTTTAAAAAAATTGATGCGAGGAAAAAATTTCGAGTTGAATAGCGCATAATTTTCCGTTTTTTTCAATGTCGCGATCCGATATTCAGAACAGGTATGGAAGCTTCCTTGGAAGAATTGAATCATATTGAAAAAAGATTTAGAAATTATATTCTAATCTTGGATTTTATACTTAGAGAAACCAAGACCGAGCTTTCTGAAAATCGAGCTAAGCGTGAATTGTGGCAAGAACACCATGATAGCTGGAAGCAGAATCACGGACCATCTGCCCGGAATTCTTTTCGGGATCCAAATATTGCGATTGAACCTGCGTTAATATACAGGGAATTCCGTCCTCTTCAGCCTTTGATCGAAACGAATTATAGCCAGATCCCTTCCAAAGCCTTTCTGGTTAATGAATTCCGACCCCTACTTTAAAAACCAGGATCACACCTCAAATATTAGGTTTTCCTTCAGCGAAAGATAAGTTTCTAGCCCCTTAATATTCTAAAAAATCCTTGAAATTATGTCTCTTACGACCATTTATTGAGAAGATAGAGGCAAATTAAGAGTTCAATGATCCGTCTGAATCAATTTCCTATCATCTTAATTTTCCTTTTTATTACCTTATCATTGAATTCCGACGGGCTTCCTAATTTCTCTATACAGGAAAAGGAAGCAAGAACCCAATTCGTAAGAGGCTTCTCGTATTTTAATAACTCACAGTATTCTTCCTCGCGAGAGAACTTTCTTAAGGCCCTTTCAATAAAGAACGATTTTACCTTAGCACGCTTACTTCTCTCTAACTCGTATTATCTTTCCGGTGACTGGCCCGAAAGTATGTCGGAATTAGAACAAATAGAAGGAACCACTGGGCTTAACCAAATTCAGAAAGCAAGATTGGACGCGCTTAGAATCAATCTTGCTGGTGGCAGTCAAGATTCTGCCGTTCGCTACTACTCCGCAATTTTGGGAGACGATCTGAGACGCTTCCGTTTTCGCAATCCATCGGATGTCGCCATAGATGATGACGGATTTCTTTATGTTTTATCCTTCGACACAGCGAACATCGTGAAATTTGACCCAAATGGAAACCCAGTAGATAACTTTAGAGGCTCATTAGGTCGGAATTTATCAGGCCCTCTATTCTTCTCATTGAGAGGGAATTCCATATTCGTTTCGGATTTTAAAGCGGATAAAATCTACGAATTCAATACCAGAGGTGAATATCGAAACCGATTCGGCATTTCTGGTAAAGGGAATGGGGAATTCCATGGACCTACGGGAATATTCCTTACAAAGAATGGTTATCTTTATATTTCCGATTCCGGAAACAATCGAATTCAAAAATTAAAAACGGACGGAACCTTCGTTCAGGAAATCGGTGTCGGAATTCTACGCAATCCATCCGGATTAAAAGTAAATTCCAAAGGAGAAATTTACGTAGCCGATCGTGGAAATTCCAGAATCGCCGTATTCGACTCGGAAGGAAACTTTCTCAGGGAAATCACAAACCCAAACACCCTCTCCTCTCCACGAAATCTTACGATTCGAAAAAACGAAATCTATATCTCGGACGAAAAGTCGGGACTCATCATTTACAACACTCTCGACAATACCTGGAGATTACTAGATTCTTTCCGGGATTCCAAGAATGTAGTTCGAAAGCTCAACCAACCGTTCTCATCTGCGTTCGATTATACGGGAACTCAATTCATCGCAGACTTCAATCGCCACCGAGTAGAGATTTTCAGTCCTTCCAATCAGTTGTCTTCCAACATGGATCTCGTCGTGGAAAAGGTCCTGAATAGGGAGTATCCCGACATTTCCGTTTTTCTAAGAGTAAGAGACAGATCTGGGCGCGACATCAAAGCGATACCGAGGAACTCCTTTCGAGTTTATGAATATGGGAACCTATCCCCTCTGATCGGCCTCGCCGATATGCAACAGTTCAACAATCGGGTCTCAGTATCTCTCGTTTATGAGAATACACCCGAAGTGAAAGCGGCCTATCCAGTCTTTGAAAAGTCCTTAAAACCCCTTTTGACATCCCTCAGACAATACGACGGGATCGAAGTTCTTCGGTCAGGGTCGGAACTCATCAAAGCATCGGACTTCACCTATTCCATGCACGAGATTTTTAGAATCTTAAGAACGTCGCCAAACGACACTACCTCGAAAACGGGCAAAGCCATCTACCGAGGAATGTCGGATCTACTCGACCGTCTTGGCCCGAGAATCGCCCTGGTTTTGGTCTCGGGAAATTCCTATTCGGATTCGTTCACCCAAATTTCTCCGGAAAAGATCATCCGATATTCCAAAGCGCATTCGATACCGGTATACTTTCTTTCGCTATCGGATACGGGACCCGCGGTGGAAACGTATAAAACGATCGCGGCTTCAACGGGAGGAAAGTTTATCCTCGTTCCGGGAGAAGGCTTGGAAAAGAATCTTTACGATTCCTTCTTAGGACATAAGGACAGACGTTATATCGTATCTTTCAAAAGCAGAGTGGACGCGGACAAAAAGGAATTTTACATTCCTTTAGTCGTGGAGGCTAACTTCAGAAACACCTCGGGTAAGGCCGAAACGGGATTCTTTACGAAATGAGATTCGATTTTTTAAAAAGACATTCCGTTTTTCTAATTATTCTATTCTTGTTTGTGGATCCGATTTCTTCACAGGAAACGATTCGAAAAATCCAGGAAGGAGAATCCTTTCTCAAAGATAGGAACTACGCCGCGGCGTATCAATCCTTTACGGACGCGTATCGATCCAATTCCATGTCCGTTCGATCCTTATTGGGACTTGCTGAAGCCGCGAAACACATTCACAAATACAACGAATCCTTCGAAGCCTACACCAAAGCGCTCGCTTTGGAGCCGGAAAACAAAACTGCGATCAAAGGCGCGGCCTTAGCGTATATTCGTAAAAAAGAATATCAGAATTCTCTAAACCTCTTAAAATCTTCTTTGGAAACCGATCCGTTCGATCCGGTGTTGGCTCCGGTTCAGATTCAAATTCTTTTAGAAATGGGAAATTACGAATCGGCCCTCAAAAAACTGGAAGCGTCCCGATCCAAATTCCAAAGCTCCAAAGAAGTTCAGATCCTGGAAGCGAAGGTAAACGGAAAGACCGGAAATTTTTCCAAGGCATATCATCTTTGGAACACGATCCTTTCCAATTCTTCGGACGATCCCGATTTGTTTTTCAGTATGGCGTCCTTATTGATCGATTGGTCCGAAAAAAATTCCTCTCAAGACAGAAGACAAAAGTTGGAAATCGCTTCCGAAAAATTGGAAAGGGCTATTTCCTTATATCCCGACTTCGAAGAAGCGATCGATTCTCTGGTAAGAATCCGAATCTGGCAAGGTGACTTTTCCTCCGCGGCTTCTCTTTCCAAAAAACTCGTTTCTTTGTATCCTCAAAATCCTTCCTATCTCTATCTGAAAGCGTTCGCGGAAGAAAAAGAAGCGAACAAGGATTCTTCCACAAAAGGAGCTCTGAAAAACGATCTCACCGAAATATTAAAATTAGACGATTTAGATTCCGTATCGAGACAAAAGGCCGAGTCGGTCGCGCTCGGTCATTTCCCGGAAAATAATTCTTTCCGAAGAAAACTCGGAGAATATAGAATGCAACGTTTTCGTTCTTCGAAAAATTCTCTTCTGTATGATATGGCTTCGCATCATCTTTCTTCCGCAAGAGAATTGATTCCGGGTCAACCCGAGGTTCAGTTTCAAACGTTATCCGAATACAAACGAAACGGATTCTTTCCCCGCTATTTGAATCTGCTTTTGTTTCTGAGAAAAAAATATCCGGAAAACGAAAAGTATCAATATGAAATCGAAAACCTTCTCAGTTCGATGAAACAATCGATCGCATACAAAGAAGGGATGGTCGAAATCACCGGCGATAATCTTTTGGAAAACTACGGAAGAACCCCACCCGTTCTTTTGCTTTTCGATCTTTCCGATAAATCGTATCTCGGAGATTATCCCGATCTGGCGCTTTTGGTTTCTTCTTCCGTTCGTAAGAATCTTTCCTTAAGTCCTACGATCGCCCTTTCGAACGTTTTGGAATCCGCCCGCGCCAATCCCGCTTCTTTCGATTTAAACCCGGAAGCTTATACGGGGATTCTTCCTTTTACGGAATCGACTTTTCTTAAGATCAAGGATTCTTCGAAGAACGGAATCAAACCCAGATTCTTAGTTTACGGTTCTCTAAAATACGAAAATCATTCTTTGAACATCGACTGGACGATCAAGGATTCGAAATACGAAAAGATTCTTGCGACGTTCCGCGTTTTTGCAAAGGGAAGAGATTTTATTCCGGAAGCGTCCGCAAGATCCGTTGCGAAAATTTTGGCCGCGATTCCTCCGTCCGGTAGCGTTTTAAAAGTCAAAGACGAGGACATCATCGTCAACGCGGGAACTCTCGACGGTTTAAAAAAAGGAAGTAAGATCCAGATCTACAACACTTCCGGCAAATCCGGCGAGGCCACGATCGAAGAAACGGATTATTTTCTCTCGAGGGCCGTTCCCGACAACGGAATCAACGGCTTAAAAACGATCTCCGAAGGGGATCGGGTCATCTGGAAACGTTAGACGAAATTTCTGCTCGCGGTTTTTCAGTCGCGTCGAATCGGAAATTCGCTGAAATAATCCAGAATTTCATCCGCAATTTCCTTTTCGATCTTTAAGATTTCTTCGACCTCGTGTCGATCCGTCAAATCCAGAATCCAAACCCGTCCGCGAATTTCTACTTTAGAAAATTCTAATTTTCGAATCTGCAACGGCAGCCAATCCGGAAGCGTAGCGACGTATTGATATACGCGAGGCCGATCGTCTTTGAATAGGTTTCGATTGATCCTTATCTTAAATCGATTGAGAATCATTCCGTACTCGATATCCAAATCCACGTCCGGATGAATTCTAAACTCCCGGTTCTGCGCGTCCCAGTCGATACGCGATCCCTCCAAACAAACTTCGTCGATCTCGTTCATCTCGACGAGGATCGGGTAAGAATGGATCGTCTTTACATTCTTCCTTTGATCGTAACCGACCTGAACGTTGGAATGTTTGTGTTTTCTTTCGATTCTGATTTGAAACGCGGAACTCGGACGGCTTGCGAGATGCGAATGTATCTCTTCGATCGCTTCCTGTGAAAAATGCAATGGCAAAACGGTTTCGGAAGTTCCCGAAAAGATGCGTGAAAGAAAACTCATCGTTTCGTTCGATCAATCTCTTCGGATTTTCGAATCGTAATCCAAAAGAACTTTTTTATACGCGCTCGTAAACTGCGGAGAACTGATCATATAATCCGCGGTGGAACGGTTGCAAGCCATTGGAATATTATAAAGTACTGCTATTCTTAAAAGGGCTTTTACGTCCGGGTCGTGGGGTTGCGCGGTGAGCGGATCCCAGAAGAAGATCACGATATCCAGATCCCCTTCCGCGATTTTCGCTCCGATCTGTTGATCCCCTCCGAGCGGTCCGGAAAGAAATCTATAAACCGGAAGTTCCGCCTCTTCGTTTATCAATTTCCCGGTCGTGCCCGTGCCGAATAGATGATGTCTGGATAGGATTTCCCGATGTGTTTTGACCCAAGCCACCAGGTCTTCCTTGCGATTGTCGTGCGCGACGAGTGCGATTCTTTTCGTCGCGGGAACCGAAACTTCTTTCATTCTTTGTTACTCTTTCTCGTTTGTTTTCGATCTAATTTTTTGATGACGGCCATCGGCGACCAATCCTAAATTGACCTAAGATATTTTTTTTCAAAGTAGATCCGCGTTCTTCAGCGTTTCTTCTTTGTTTCGAGACCGATCTCCGATGAACCATTCTTCGTTTTATCATAAAGTTTTCACGTTTACGATTTCGTTTTTCATTCTCCATTCTCCCCTGATTCTTTTTGGCGAACAATCTCCGAACGAGAAAAAGATCGAGATTCTGATTCCCGACGGAAGCGATCAGAATGGAGATTGGGGCAAGGACGGTCTTCAATTCCAAGACTTGGATATCTTAGGGGATGCGAGCGAAGAGAATTCCAAAAGTCTTTTTGAAAAATCAAAAGAGGATTTTTTGAGCGCGATGGATCGTTTTAGAAAAGCCAACGATCTCGCGGATTCGAAACGAAAAGAATTCGATCAACTTACCTTCGAAGCGGATCGTTACGAGTGGCAGAGAAAAAATCGTAAGGAGAATTTCGAAAGATCCCTTACGAGAGATTTAAACAAAGCGAGATCGGATTCGATCCATCTTCTCGTCGCTTCGATGAATTCTTTGGAAAGAATTCAAAACGAAAAAGTCCGGGACGCCGACGCGTATCGGGAACTACAAGCCGGAATTTACAGGGAATACATCAAACACCAACTCGCTCTGAAGAATTTTCTGCAAGCGATGGATCTTTTGGAAAGATACATTCAAATCGGAACCAAGTTCTACGAGGATTCGGAAGCGCAGGGTTTTCTTGCGAACTGTTACGAAAGGGCCTATCGTATTTCCAAAAAGAACCGGGACGATCAGGCTCGGGAAAAATACGATATTCTACGGAAGAAACACGGACTTTTATACGCGGAGTATAAATTCGGGAAGAATTCCGCGGATTATAAGGAATTTTCCAGAGAACTGTTTCGGGATTAATCGCCGTTATACGGACGAATCGTGAAAGTTTACTGGATTCCGAGACGTTTTTTCAGACTTCGATTCTCTTCGATCAGGTCCTTGATTTCCTTTTCGGTATAAGCGAAAAGACGGTCCTGAGCTTCCAAAATCTTATCGAGTTGAATCTCTTCTATATGAGAATAATTCAACGCTTGTTCGGTCGCCTTTTTGAAATCGAGCGCGTCCTTCAATTCCTGAGTTTTCATCGAATCCAAAATTTCGGAAACTTTTAGCCTTTCGTGAAGCGCGAGAAGTTCCTTGTTCTTGAGTTCGTTGACTCGTTCGAGGGCCTTGTTGATTTCCTCGTTGTTCTTTTTGACCTTGGACTCGAATTCTAAGATGGCTTGAAGCGCTTCGTTGGCCTTGGTCGCGTCCTTGTATTCTTTTTGAGCGAGTTCGAATACGCCTTCGAAAAATCCGATGTTGGTCAGACAACTGTTTCCGATTTCGTTGGCCGCGAGTTTGTAGAACTCGGATTGGATCGTTCTATCGAGGATCAGTCTTAAATTTCTAGGATGAACCGGATGTTCGAGTACTTCGATTTTGCCGCTTTCGGGAACGACTCCGTTGATCTTTTCCGCGTCGTCCGAGTAAACCATGATTAAACTTACGTACGGGTGCAGTTCGAATTTGCGGATGAACTCGCGGATCTGATTCCATTCCTGCAAACTTACGGAAAGGAAAAAGATATGAATGTCGGCTTTCATCAAATCGATCGCGCCGAGTCCGTCGAGGGAAACCTTGCTCAGCTCGATGTTTACACGAGGGTGTTTCCAGATTTGGATCGGAAATTCTTTTCCCGAAGTGAGATGCCAAATGATCGCGTTTTTTTGACTCATCGTATTAATTCTAACACTAACCAGCGGATTTTCCCGGGTCAAGAACCTCTTTTCAAGATCTTTTTTATTTTTCCCCATATACTTAAACTTTCTAATCTCTCTGTCAATTTTGATTTTTGATCAGAAATTTTATCCAGAACCTTTTGGATCGGTTTCGGTAAATCCATATCGGTTCTTTTGATCATGATATTGATGCTTAAAAGCGCGATTAGAATGTTCGCGCTCCAAGGACCAATCCAATCCGGAACCTTGTCATTGTAGGAAATCGTACTCCCGAGGGTAAAAAATGTAAAGTAGATCATAAGGAAAACGACTGCAAGCGTAAAACTCATTCCTTTTCCTGAACGTTTGACCACAAGTCCCAAAGGGAATGAAATAAAGAAAAAAATCAAACAGGAGATCGGCATCGCGATTCTTCTGTGAATTTCGACGTTAAAATCCGTTAAAACTTTCTTCCCTTGTTGCATCAAAGCCATTAACTGCGTTAAAACCGAATACGATTGAGTCATCTGATCGGGTGTAAGCGTTCCGTTTGCGGCTCCCATGGCGAGATCGATCTTCATCTGCTCCACCATTTGCTTTAGTCCAACTAAACCTTTAATCTCGATTCCCATCTCCTTTAAGGTTTCCAGTCCGGGAATTTTTTCAAGTCCCTCGCTCTCCATATTGTTTCGGATTTGAAAGAGAACCGGCATGGAGAACGTTTCGGGTTTTACGTTCAACTCCAGGGTTTTCTTTTCCTTTCCTTTAGGAATGTTGTAATCCATTTCTCCGTTTCTAAAATCGGTTACGGAAAAACTTTTACGATCGTCGCTCCATTCTAAGATCCAACCGTCTTTGAGACGGATGGATTTTTCATAATCCCCATCGGGTCCTTGTTTTTCTACGAGGTTTCCCTTGCCCGCGTTGATGATCTGGATGATTCTCGAACCGCCCATAGGAATCATCTTTCCGCCGATATGAAAGTATTCGTTTCCTTCGAGAAAAATTTCCCATTCCCGAATTTGAACTCCTCTGAGTTCTCCCGTGTCCGGATTCATTCCGTCCGTGTACATCGTACGCGCGCGTTTTTCGAAAAGGTCCTGGGTCTTATCCCCGCTGAATTGTCCCGGTGTGATCGCCAAAAGAGGATTGTATGCGAGAACCCATTTGTTGAACTCGTTCATCTTTCTCGTGTTTTCGGGAGAAAGATAGAAGTTCAAATACGCGACCGCGATGGCCATCACGAAACCGAATGCAAGAAAGTTAATATAGATTCTCGGAAAACTCACTCCCGCCGATCGGATCGCGGTGATCTCGGAATCACCGGAAAGTCTTCCCGCGGCCATGATCCCGCTCATCAAACAGGCCATAGGAATCGTCATCGGAAGCGTGTTCGCCAAAAGATAACCGAAATAATCCAGAAGACGAAGCGGATCCACGCCCTTCCCCACAAAAAGACCGATCATCTTTTGAAGGGCGAGAACCATATAAACCATCGTAAAGAACGCGAGCGCGACCAAAAACGGAGAAAGAATCTCCTTCAAAATATACCGATCTAAGATCGGAATGATCATATAAAATTTTCGTTTGTCCGTGTGAACTTTGAAGTCCGGCGGAAGATCTTCCACGCTGCTCAGACGAACGGTTCTTAAATCCTTACCGGAATTCGAAGAAGCGCCGGAACCCGCGCCACGACCGGAAGCGCCGGAGGAAGTAGAAGCGGTCGCCGCACGTTTTGTATTTTTTTTCGAGGGAGAATCCGATGAAACATCGAACGAAGAATTCTTATCTTCGTTTTTGATCTTGGAATTCTTTTTGTTAAGCGAAGAATCTATTTTTTTCTTCGACGAGGATTCGGAAGAAGACTTGGTAGCGGAAGAATCGGTTTTGTTTGAGGACGTACGCGACGCCGACTTCTTAGCGGAAGCCTTCTTTCGATTGTCTCCGTCCTTCAAGCAAGGATCCTTCCTTTGAGGGTCGCGCTGGTCGCGCTTTCGATCTGCACGGAAACCGTGGAACCGATCATCTCCGAAGCGATTCTTCCTTCGGGAAGAGGAAACACGGTCATTCTTCCGCAAGGAGTTCTTCCGCAGAGTTGTTTCTCCGACTTGCGGGAAGTGTTCTCAATCAAAATGGAATATACTCTTCCGATACGAGCTCGGTTTTGTTCGTGAGAAATCGAAGTCTGCAAGTCCACGAGTTTGGTAAGTCTTGCGGACTTCACTTCTTCGGGAACGTTGTCCGGAAGTTTTCTCTGGGCCATCGTTCCTTCGCGCTCGGAATACTTGAACATAAACGCCATGTCGAATTGAACTTCGCGAACGACCGCAAGTGTGTCTTCGAATTCTTCTTCGGTTTCGTTCGGAAAACCCACGATGATATCGGTGGTGATTCCGACATCGGGAACGATACTTCTGATTTCCTTTACGACTTCCAAAAATTCTTCCTTGGAATAAGAACGTTTCATCTCTTCGAGAACTCTCGTGTTTCCCGCTTGCAAAGGAAGATGAATGTTCGGACAAAAACGGGGATTCTCCGCCATCAGTCTTAAAAGATGCGTAGGAAAATCCTTCGGATGCGGAGAAGTAAAACGGATTCTTTCGATGGAAGTTTCATCGAGAAGCATTTTAATCAAACCGGCAAAGTCTTCGCCTTGTTCTTTGTAGGAATTTACGTTCTGGCCGAGAAGCGTTACCTGACGGATTCCCTTGTCGGCTAAGTCCTGGACTTCGCGAACGATGCTCTTCGGATCTCGGCTTCTTTCCCGGCCGCGCGTATAAGGTACGACACAGAAAGTACAGAAATTATTGCATCCCCGCATGATCGTTACGAAGGCTTGGATTCCGTTGACGACCCTCGGTTCGATCTCGTCGTAGGTTTCGATCTTGGAAAGACGGGTCAGCGCGATGGAATTCTCGCCGCCTCGAATTCTTTGAATGAGTTCCGGAAGACTTCTGTAGTTGTCCGGTCCTACGACCAAGTCCAGAGGAAGTTCCTGATGAAACAGATCGTCCCCGAGATTTTGAGCCATACAACCGAGAACCCCGATGACGAGGTTCGGGTTTCTTTTTTTGAGATAACCCAGGGATTGAAGGCGGTTGTAAATCTTCGCGTGGGCGTTTTCGCGGATCGCGCAGGTATTTAAAAAGATAATGTCGGAATCCTCCGGGTCGGGGGAGGAAGAATATTCGGCGTCCTTCATCAAACTGGATACGATTCCCGAGTCGTATTCATTCATTTGGCAGCCATAGGTCTCGATATAGACTTTTCCTGCCTTTTTTTCCAGTTCCAGAACGTTCATAGGACTGAATTTCTGCTTGCAGGACCGACTGTAAAGGGGTTTTCCATAGAGAGTAAAAGGGAATTTTTTGGAGCGAATCCGGGAATTCTCCCCTGTTTAAATCCTATGGCAGTGAATACCAAACCGGACTATTACAGACTTCTGGATGTTTCCCGGAGTTCCGACTTCGGGAGAATCGAGTCCGCGTATCGGGATTATCTCGAAAAATTGGACTCCGATCCTTGGAACCCGTCCCGGGAATTGGATCGGGAAGAAGGAACGCGCGCCTATCTCACATTGAGTTCGCCCGAAGCCAGGGAAGAATATGATAAAACCTTGGATTACGAATTTCTACTTTTGGACACGACGAAGATCCCGGAAGAATTCGAATCATTTTATAACGTGCAGAAGTTATCCGAAGGAGAAGAAACGAGAGAATTCTATTCAAGATTTTTGGAATTTAAAAAAGATTTGGAAAACACTCTGAAGAATCTTCGGATCACGGTTTTATTCTTTTTAAGCGCGTTTTCACTCTTAACGATTTTCGCCCTTTTGATGGCCTTGGCTCAGAAAAATGGTTTTCTCTCTCCCGGCGTCGAGTTGTTCTACAGAAAGTGGGGAATTCTTTGTTCTGCGGGAATTCTCTTTTCGGGATACGCGATCTTTCGAAGGATCATAACTCCTAAAAAAAACCGAATCGATAAAAGTCGGAGCAACCCATCCATTGAAGACGACAGCAAAAAAAAACGATCCTAAACATCTCGCCGAAGATGAGATCTCCTACTACTATTCCCTTCTCCAAGAAGAATTGACCGACTTCGATTGCGGAGAATTGTGTAAACCCGACAACGACGGCGTCCCTTTTTGTTGTATCGCGGACAACGCAGTTCCGACCTTGTATCGTTCCGAATTCTCCATGTTGAAAAAAAGAACCGATCTTTGGAAGGTTTGGAAACCCGAAACGGAAACGGACAAGAAAATGTTGGCGGAATACGATTCCAAAGAAACTCTTTTCTGCGAATGCAAAGGAATTCAATTTTGCGAAAGGGACAATCGTTCGATCAGTTGTCGGACCTTTCCTCTCGAACCGTATTTGGACACGCGCGGAGTTTTAGTCGGCCTCGTTTTTATGAAAGAATTCACCGGCAAATGTCCGTTGACCTTGAGAGCGAAGGACGTTCGTCAAGAATTCGTGGATTCACATTTCATCTTTTGGGAAAAACTTTTGTTTCGTTTGGATTCAGAATACGAAACGTTTTGGAATTCTTCCAAGTCGTATCGCCGTTCTCGCGCCAAAACCGGCAAGAAGTTCCCGATCTTTTTTCCAAGTCATCTCAAAGGCAAAGAATATCTTTCGGAATACGTTTGAGTTCAATCAAGAAAAGCGGAATTCGATTTCGCTATTCTTGAAAACGATCCGCGCCGTTCGAAACAAATCACAAGCAGACCTCTCATTCGAATCGACGCGCGGAATCTCCGAATTAACATTAGTTATTTAGAATATTCTTAAATATCATTGATCGCGTAAAATTCAAAACCTCGCCGTAAATGCCGACCTACAAGTCCATTTCGTCTAACTCGATTTTTCCCGCGCTTTTGATATCGAAAATTTAAACCGAAAAAACAAAGAAAAATTATTTCCTTTTCTTTCCTTTAGGAAGAATCTGCTCTCGGCTTTGGTTCCAACGGTCTTTCAGGGTTTCCCAAGGCCCGTCGGTTCCTCCGCACCCTGTGCGGTTGGTTTAACGTTAGGAGATCGGAATCCGAGCCACCAACACCGGGTCGAAGGTTCGAATCCTTCCTTACTACGGTAAGTAGCTCAGTGGGTAGAGCAGGCGCTTCAGGTGCGGAAGTTGGTCTCTTCGCAAAAAGACCGAAACAAAAAAAGAATAAAAGGCGTCCGGCCCGCGACTGGTTCAAAGGCAATCGGGTGTTCGCCTTGCAGAACGATGGATACCGAGTCGAGAATTCGATTCAAAACGGTTTCGGATCTTTTTCGAAAGGAAAAGAAAGAAATCGTACGCGATGAAATGCGGCGATTCTCAAATCGTTCTCCGCTCACATCGGATGGATTCCTTTTATTCTTTTTATTTTTAGAATCGCGTTGAACGCGAATAAGCGAAGAATAAAAAAAATCGCAATCATTGAATTTACACAGAGGTTTGTATGAAAATTAAAAAGGATCAAAGAGGTCTTTTATTCAAAGAAGGAGAATATGTGAAGCTCCTGATGCCCGGAAATTATTTTTCTCTATTGGGTCAGGATATAGAAATTCATCAGATCCTGAATCCTTTCTTTTCAAGAGTCAACTTTACGTTTTTAAAAAACGATCCGATTCTTTTGAAGGAATTGGAAGTGGTCGATCTCAAAGACAACGAGATCGCACTTCTTTTTGAAGAAGATAAATTCAAGTCGGTTTTAAAAACGGGAACACATGCGTTTTGGAAAGGCGGAAAGAAAATATCCTTCGTCAAGATCGACTTGAACGATCCGTCCATAGACGAAAATATCGATCGTTCCATTCTTATGAAACCCGAAGTAAAAGATTTCACTTGTTCGTATGCGGTAGAATCGTTTCAAAAAGGATTATTGTTCGTCGAAAATTCTTTCGTGAAAGTTTTGGAACCGGGAAACTATTTTTATTGGAAAGGAACCAAATCCATTTCGGTCTTAAAAGCCGATCTAAGACAACTTCAAACGGAAATTACCGGACAGGAAATCATGTCGAAGGATAAAATTCCTCTTCGACTCAACTTCGTTTGTCAATACAAGATCGTCGATCCGATCGAATGTCTCGTGAAAGTAAAAGACTACGAATCGCAGCTCTACATTCATCTTCAATTGGTTTTGAGGGAATATGTGGGCACATTAACGTTAGACGAAATTCTTTCCAAAAAGGAAGAAATCGGCTCTTACGTTGTCGAGAAGATCAAAACTTTCATGCCTTCTATGGGTTTGGAAATTATTTTCGGAGGCGTTAAAGACGTAATTCTACCGGGAGAAATCAAGGATATCCTCAATCAGGTTTTGATCGCTGAGAAAAAAGCACAGGCGAACGTGATCATGAGAAGAGAAGAAACCGCGTCCACAAGAAGTTTATTGAATACCGCCAAATTGATGGAAGAAAACGCGACTTTATACAAACTCAAAGAATTGGAATATGTGGAAAGAATCAGCGAAAAGATCAGCCAAATCACTCTGACCGGCGGAATCCAATTGATCGATCAGCTAAAGGGTTTGCTTCTGCCCGGAAAGGAAAAAGAAAAGTAAAAAACGGGCTTTCTGTTTTATTCGGATTTCATCCTTTCCATCCGCTCTCTATTTTTCAGCGGATGGATTTGTTTTTTATACTTGAGAATAGTAAAATATTCTCAAGTTTTTAAATTTATATTTCTTCAGAAACGGATTTTTTTCCTTTCGTAGGTTTGGAAGGCGTTTGCGAAATTACTTTCTTTGAGATTTCCCAAGTTTGAACTTGGTGAGAACTATAAGAAACGTGACCGGGGGTAGACGCATTTCCTGCATGACTTCCCGGCTGAGTGCTTACCGTTGTTACGGTTCCAGTGTTTGCAAGAATAATCACATCCGCTCCCACTTCTCTCGCCTTTCCTTTTACATATTCTACACAATAGTTCAATTGCGCGCAACGAACTTCTACGAGTCCGATTTGTTCCACTTTATAATCGGGAACGGCTCTCATAATTACTTCGATATGATCGGTTTCAGTGAGGGCAGGATAATTCTTTCCGGTAATAGTAACATTACCCAAAGCGGTAACACAGTTCGCGACACTCAGCAACAAAGCCAACGCCGGAGTTAAAATCATTCCGTATTTACGGACGTTATTCATCATTTAAAAACAAATCTCCTTTGAAAGGAATCGTTTTTAAAGAGGTTTTCCGTGTCAATTTAAAAACAATTGAATCGAAATTGTTAAACGAAGAAACGATTTTGAGTAAATTCAAATTATTGAATATAATGAAAAAATATAACGAAAATATTTTAAGACTCAAAGAAACAAACAAACGATTCAATAGATGCGAATAACGTTTGAATTACAATCAGTTAAATGGAAAGCATTCCTTTGATTTCAAGCGAGAATTGTATCCGATTCATCTTTCAATTCAGCCAGAATCAAAGAATTTTTTTGACTCTTGTAAAAAAAGAAAAACAACTTAAGTTAGATTATAAATTTTCAATGGGCACGATCATTTCTGAAAAAAACAAATACCTGAGTTATAAAGATTATGAAAGAATTTTTATAATGCAAAATACGAGCGTTCACCTTATCAAAAAGCGAAAACGGAGATGCCCCATTTTTATAGATCCCGTTGAGTTTAATGAATCGCAGACGCGAATAAGTGGCAAATAGCGTCGCATATAACCATTCGCAAAGATGAAAATTACGTAACTCAAAGTATTCTCAATTTCAATATCATTTCGCTTAACAAAACGTATTTAAAACAAAAAATATTTTTTTTAGGTTTTTCTATAGCCGTATAAAGCCTCATTTTTTACTTAGTCGAATTGAAACTTTTGCATTTTGTAAAACTTGTGTCTATTTTGTTAAGCGAAGAAGAGTAACGCTATAAGTTTGCTTATACTTCGGATAACGTGTGGATCCTATGATTTTAAAAACAAAAGCATAAACGAAGAGGTGGATCATGTTTCAAAGCGGTTGGATATTCAGTAAGATGCGTTTTTATGGAATTTTATTTCTCTTAATACCTTTTGTAATCACTTGTGGTTGGTTCGGTAAGGATAAAGGCACGATGGAAAACGTCGATCTCGCCGCTGCAACCTGGTTGGTTGCGGAACAAGTGAAAACTCAAGTGGACAAAGAAGGCGTTCCCGTGAAACCGGGAGATCCTTCAACAGTTATTACTCCGGTAAACGGCTTGTTCAACCTTCCTCCTGGAAAACCCGTAGCCGCTGCCGCGCTTATGGGAACCATCGATCCAACCGGAACAACCATCGTGAATGACTTTGACGGCGATGGAATCTTAAATCAAAATGAAACGTTATCCAACGTATGGGTCGCCGATTACCCGCAGATTGAAACTGCAATCGCTCCTCCAGTTACACTAAAGATTCAAATCCTTAAAAACTCTAGTAACCAAAGTGACCAAATCGTGAGTGAAATTAATTCGAACGATTTTGAAGCTTCAAAAAACGAAGGATCGGAAAAAATTCATCAAAACGAACTGAACGAAAGGACGGTTCAATTTCAGGATTCTTTTAGTAACGATACGGAGGCCGGAACTTCCAGCGAAGTAAGTACAAGTTTTGGCGTAAAAGCTAGTTACATACCAATGTCAGACATTGGATTCGATTACAGCCAAAGTTCTAAGAATAGCTGGTCAATGAAGAACGCAGTGTCGGCTACTACAACCAAATGGGCTGATCGGCCCTTTAAAAACAACATTGATAAAGACGCTTGGAATCTAAAGTCAGATTCATCCAGCAATAAAGCGAGAAAATATCGATCTGATAAATCTTCAAAAATCAATGAAACCTCCACCATTGAACCAAATGCAGGTGTAGTCAGAGCAGCACTCTATATTAAAAATCTTTCCGTAAACATGCCAGTTAAGATTTCGAATATCCTTTGTTCTTTAATGTTCGAAACTCCAGCTGGCGAATTGGTGCCAATGTCTTCTTTCAGATTGAGAAATGACGACTATACCCTTTTCGAGGTAGAAGTTTACGGTGGAACCGATTTCGGACCTTACGTTGTTGAATTATCAAACCTTAATACAGTTGAAGTTGAGAAAGCTATAGCTGCAGGGTATACACCGAAAATTATGATTGTTGATTATGCGATGACTCATGTCGCCGACTCAAATTATAAATCTAATCTGCTTAACTTCTCAGGCAATAATTTGAAAATTATTGAAGAAAATGCAAAAGGCAGAACAGCCTTAATAAAAGTTTTTGGACCTACTATTAGAGAAATGTATCGAGTTACTGCATTCGATACACCAAATGTCTCTAACCCCTGCAATACAACTACGACGGACGTATTCTCTCCCGGTATTAGTCTAAAAAAGGCTTTAGAAAGAATATCCTGCTCCGGAAACAATATTGTATTTAAAGATTATGTCGTCGATTTATCCGAATCAGCTCCTACTTTAGCTGAATCAAGAGTATATATAAAAGGAATCCAATCTTTTGGAGGAATTAGTACCAACATTCCCTGTGTCGATGAAACTAGTACAGGTACGGACGGCGTTACGCGAACAGCATGTGTTCAAAAACCTTACAGTCAATGGACTGAAACTGAGAAAAGAACTTCTGGAGTTTGGGCAATTTATTCAAGAGGAAAATTCTACTCTCCGACTGAATACTGGACCGACTCGGGAAGCGTAAGAAAATTTGATCCATGGCGAGGTGCGGTAGCTGCGCCAGTTGTGAAAGGGGCAGATTCAATGATCTGGGCGGGAGATAATTACGATTTAGTATATATTTCCTTTAAGGATTTTATTAAAGCAGAACAAAAATTTGGTACAAACCCTTTGGAAACTGGAATGGGTTATCCGTTTAATACAGCTTGGGATAATAAATCAATAGGCGCTCATCCATACTATCCGGACACGAATTCTCTTTATTTAGGAGAGGTAGGTTTCGGTGAAAAAATCGAACTAAAGATCCAGTTGGATAAAACAAAATATTTAGCACCGAATTTTGGCACTGCAACGGACACGGGAACATATCAATATTTTACGAATTTCAATTACAACTTACAAACCTCATCTGATCGATACAATATCAATCAGGCCGCAGACTTTGAAATTAGTATGGGATTTGGCGGAAGCCGAACCGATTGGTTTCACATAATCAAAGACCTAAGCACGAGCGATCCATATAAACTAAAAAATTGTGGAACGACGTTAGATTTCATCAACCAAGTCTATAATTTATGTGTTCAATTACCTACTTTGAGCACGACTGTAGACCCTGCAATTAGTTTAGTAAAACTGTATATTCGCCCTTCCTTAAATACAGCTTATCGTCGTACTGTTTGGCCTCTGCATTATTCTCAAGTTCGAAAAATGAGGGGAGAAGCGGGGTTGCCAATCATAGTTGGAACTACGACTGTACGAATCGCAAATTCTTATGGTCCCGCAAACATAGGCGATCGACTTTATATTCAAGGAGATTCTTCCTCTTATCGAATTCTCCAGGTTTTACCTCCGCAAAGCGATGGATCCTTTGATGTTCAGTTAGAAAGTGCCGTATCAATCAATGCACCAAAAACAACGTCTCTTTATATACCTGGCACCCTGACATCGCCGGACGTAAGATTGGTCATGGATACAGGGTTCGTCACCGATTGGAATAACTTTGTATCATCGTCTTTCAATTCAACTGCTTTCGATCAAATCCAGTATCGACCTTTCCTACAAAGTAGTTCAGTTAGCTGTTCGACTAACCCGTTCCATCCATCATCTTGTTTAGGATTTAGTCCGGACATGAATGCGATCAACTGGATGGGAATTTATAACGAAGGCGTTGCACTCTGGAACTCTTGGGCAGATGGTGGGGATTTTGTAAATTTTCTGTACAATGGTCTTTCCCGTCTAACAGCCTTAACGGGCAAAGTATACCGCCTAGAAAGTGCAAACACAGACTTTACCGTTAGCGCAGATGTGAATGCACAGACATTGGGCGATGTAACTACCGTCAGCTTTGGAGACGTGGCTCTTTCAGTCTGGAGACAAGGATCAACAATACTAGGAAGATATTATGCGATCAGTACAGGGCAACCACTTGGCAATCCTTTTGCAATCAACCCAACAATTACTGCCCCTACTACAGGAAAATATATAGTTAAGGCAAAAAACGGAAAAGTGGTCATTCTCTGGGAAAATGGTCAAAGTATGTATGTTTCAATCAAAGATTTAGCAACCTTTGGAACACCTGTGTCCGAACTTTTTCTTGGAAATCGTTATACCCCATTCCCTAAGAATAGTTTTGATCCAATTCTTGACATTGGTATAGGAAATAACCGGGCAATTTTCGTTTGGTCGGACCTTTATACAACGACGAGCATGGATCCTACATATGCTTCCGGATGCTCCTTGGGCTATCCGTGTCTCTGGTATGACGTACGAAATTATAGAGTCGACGGTAAAGTAATTCGATTGGACACTGGCGCCCAAATTAACTCTAGCTTCTCAATCGCAGGATATTCAACTCAAACGAGCGTTTGGGATTACTCATCACACCAACACGATCAAGTTTCACATTACAATGTTACTCCCGCCGTCGAAGTGAATGACAATAACCAAGCAGTCATTGGCTGGATATTCCAAGATCGTGATTCTGAGGCCCATACGGTTTGGAGTGCAGTGTATGATCTGAATAACGTAACGCTAATCGGTTCCAATCAAACTGTACTAAACGAGTCAACTCGTCCAATAGATTCACTTCAAGTCGGTGCAACGAACGGCAAAGGAATGATTTTTTGGCGTAGAAGCGACGGCTATATAATGGGTCGTGGCGTAAACACCTCCGATGGAACTTTAGTCGGTAGTAATTATTTTGAAATCGAAACCGGTGGCGTAGACTTTTTAAAGTATTCAACGTTTGGCAATACGGGCCTTGTTACTTATCGTAGAAATACAAAAGAAATTCGTCTGAGAGCAATCGACCTTCAAGCAAGTCAACCGCTCTATCCAATATCATTGAATCTCGGTGTTACGGATAACGACGGTAGAAAACCAAGCAATTCGATCCTTGCTGGAAATAAAATTCTTACCACTTGGGACCAGATCAATGGAACCAAAAGAACCATTTGGGGAAGAATCAGTGATTTTAGCACCTTCACAGTGGATGGACCGAAAGAATTTCAGTTAAGCACTACGAATGAAGGGATTCAGTTCAATCCGATTTCTGTTGTGAATAACGGATCAGGTCTCGCCACCTGGGTATCACAAGATAAAACGCAACAAAGAATTCGGGGCGCAAAGATCGATCTGAACAACCCTGGTTCTCTGAAATACGGACTTAATAACTTCTTCGTCGCACCTTTGATCGAAAGAGATTACACGGTCCGAGCTCGAATCAAATACTGATCCGAATGTTCCAAACGTCTTCGTTCGAGAGCGTCCGAAATACGATCTCGAACGAAGACAATACATTCGAACTTTAGAATACAATAAATATCGAAACTGGATTGATTTGAGATGCGCGGAAAAATCGTAATTGCGGCTTTGGCCACGGTCCTACTTATGCCTTCGTGTAAACTATTCGGAGGCAAAGGACATTCTAACAATTGGCTATGGGCTTTGTTAGGTCTTCCCTCGGGAGCGGGACTTCCCTCTTCCGGTTCCGGCATAGGACCCGGTTCAGCGCCTGCACCGGAAGGCAGCGATCTATTCTCCATCTCGACAAACTATAGTAGCGCCATTGATGATCCATCGACCAAAGCGGATCCGTTGGAAGGAGCCGTTTTTATCGCACCGCCGGAGCCGAATCATTTCGGCGGAGTTTCCCTTTCTTATCCGATCGAAACACCGGCCGGGCGCGCGGGTATCGAACCTAAATTAGCAATTTCTTATTCTTCGACCGGAGGAGACGGATGGCTTGGCGTGGGATGGAATCTCGGCCTCGGTTCCATCACTCGAACGCCGGAATACGGAGCACTCTACTATGACAATCGAGATTCATTCACCTGGAATGGAACTCGACTCGTAAAAGTCGCGGGTGGCTCTTCGAATGAAAACGGAACCTATAGACCCGAGATCACGGGCGAAGACTTAGTTATATTAAGACTCAGTAATATCGAAAGCGGCGGGGTTTGGGAAGTATTGGATTCTTCCGGAACAAAGAACACTTTCGGCGAAAGCAACGCGAGCAGGATTTACAATCCGGCAAACCCAAGTCAGACATACAGCTGGTATCTTTCTAAAACGGAAGATAGGAATGGAAACTATCTTCAAGTTCAATACGACAATTCTGAATATTATAATAAACGAAACTTATATCTAAAAGAAATCCGCTATACGGGAAATTCCAAAAGCGGCGCTTCCGCGCGTCAATACGTGCGTTTCTATACGAAACAAAGGGACGATTTTTACGTTTCCAACGCACCTGGATTTTTGATGAAGATGGATAAGGTCTTGGAAAGAATCGAAGTGGGTTGGGACGGAGGCGGAAAACTTTGGGATTATACTCCCGTTTACGAAACTTCCGAAGATTCAGGCAGACCGAGAATCAAAACGATCGAATCCAGCAGACATACTACACAACCGGAATTTCAATACCAAACTTCCAGCAGACTTTTGACCTGGCAGAACATCGCCAATCAGGCTTCTTCCGAATCGGAAGACACTCCCGAATCCACACAATACTTTGAAGGAGACTTCAACGGAGACGGAATCTCCGATATGCTCTTTTTTAATCCGAAGTCCGGAAATTGGAAAGCTGCGGAAGGAAGAAAGGAAGGCGGATATAATTTTAAGATCTATGCAAACCGTTATCAAGGATACAATAACAACGAAAAGATTCGATTCTTCAAAGGGAACGTAAGCGGCGATTACAACGGAGACGGACGTTCGGACATCGCATTCTATCTTCCCGAAACGAGAGACTTTATCGTAGCCGAGCACGACGGTCGCGTGTTTCAATTCAAATCGTACGGAAGATTGATGGCCGGTGTTCCGGACATCTTTCGTATGGAATGGTTTCCCGGCGACTACGATGGAAACGGATTATCCGATTCGGTTTTATTCGACGAGCCCACCGGTCAATGGACGCTGATGCTCAACAAAGGAGGAAGTTTCGAATTCCTCCGCTTCGCAAAAAAATTTCAGAACCTATTCCGCGGAGATTATTCTCCGGATGGAAACTTAGACAGCGCAAGTACGAACGATTCCACCAAAGCCGGAAAAAATCGAGACAAGATCAACTTTCTCGTCGGCGATTACAACGGAGACGGAAGAACGGACATCTCTTTGTATGACGCCAGATCCGGTCGATGGCTCGTCGGCGAGAATTATCGCAACGACAACAAAAGCGATCCGATCTACTTTAAGATGCAATGGAAATTGTATAAAGTCTTCACGATCGCAGAACAATCCCTCTTTACAAACGATCGTTTTTCGGGAGACTTCAACGGAGACGGCTTTTCGGATTTTCTCTTCTTTGATCGTTCCTCCGGAGAATGGACGTTAGGCGAAACCGGAGACGGAACGATCAATTTTAGAATCTGGTCCAAAACCCCTCAGTTTAAACCGATTACCCGCTGGCTTCAGGGAGATTTCAACGGGGACGGAAGAACGGATATCGGATTTTTTTCCGCAAACGACGGAAAGTTTTGGATCGGAGAATCCACTTTAAACGGATTCCGTTATAAAATTTATAGCGACATGAGTTATGGCCCCGATCAGGACCGAATCATGAAAACTCCTCTTCCTAAAGACGAGGTGAAGCTCGAACAAGCGGCTTCCAATTTTATCGCCGCTTCCAGTACGAAATCGATCTTACTCAAATATAAGTATGACGGGAACTTAAACGCAGGCAAAGGAGAACTCGCGTTTGCCGGTTGTTTTACAACGGACGATTGTTCCTCTTCTCCCGAACTTTTGATCTTTGATCGAAAGGCGAACGCGTTCGATCTCAAACAAGGAAATTCTTTCACCGAAAGGGTCAACACAACTTTAAATCCGGAAGCGTCCGGAATTTCGATTCTTTTCGGAGGCAAACCGGATCGTTATACGAACGTAACCAAAGACGAGGTTCTTTTTTACAAAAAACAAGGAAACACGAATCAGCTTTTTGTAATCAAGAATACGAGCGGAACCGCATTCGATATTTCTTATTTAGCTACGTTTACGGACACAGACGTCGCGAACTTCGATCCGCAAAACAGCGGTTATGTGATCGATCACTTCGAAACGAACAGTTCTCAATCGGCTTTGATCTTGGACGATCAGACTTCTTCCGGGAACGCGCGTTTTATTTTGAGCGGATTGGGGGGAACGAAGGCTCTAACTCCGAGCGGCGATCTTTCCTCCACTTCTCTGAACGATCTTTTTCAAGCGGGCACGGGAGAAAACCGTCAGCGCAGAAAAGAATTCAGCTTATTCTCGGGAAAGTTTACGACAACCCAAGCGCAACTTGCTCTCGTGGATAGAAGGACCTCGACTCACAAATGGTATCTGGGAACGATCAGCGGTACTCAGATTCAATTCAAACTATTAACGGGGGATATTCCCCTTCCGATCACGACTTCCGATTACAACGCGACAAGTCCTTCCGGAATCATCTATTCTCTGACTTCGGACGGATCGATCGTTTTCGGAAAAACGCTCGATAACGGGACTTCGTTTTACAAAATAAAAATTAATACGACATCGGTTGCACGAACCCAATACAACGCGGGAACGATTGGGTTCAGCGATCGATTCGACAACAACGGAAATCCAATCATTCTTTCAAGCGGAGACGATAAACTTTACGATCTCGCGCAAAGCAAAATCGTTTCTCTTCCATCCAACGTTCTTGTGAAAACTTTGGAAAGGCCGGATCTAATCGCTCAAGTGTACGTTTTTCAATGGATCCAAGGCGATTACAACGGAGACGGCCTCGCCGATGTAGGAATCATTCATTTAAAAGAGCCGACTTGGTATTTTGCGCTTTCTACGGGTTCCGTTCCGGACGTAATCGAAAAAGTAAAAAACGGGATCGGCGGTTTTTACGAACTCACATACGAGCATTCGACGAAATTCGACAACACGGGCGACGACGACATCTCCGATCTTCCAACGAGTTACAGAGTGTGCACTTCGATCACACTGGACGACGGTTTTTCCAATCGGATCACAAAGAATTATCAATACAAAAACGGATTCGCATTCTCCGCTTTTATCAATGGCAAAAAAGAAACTGACTTTTTCGGTTTCGGAGAATTTACCGTTCAAGAAGCGTACGGCGCAAGAACGATCCACACGTATCACGCAAATACATATTCCGATTTTATGATGAACCGCGCACTTGGAGGCGCGGAAAAAGAAACGAAGATTATCGGAAACGACAACCGAGAATACGGAAACGTTCTCACCTCTTACGAAATCAATCGGATCGAAACGACTCCGGGAGTCGTCAGTTATCTCAATGAAACGACTAAGATCGAAAAATTTCTAAACGGATCGCGGACCGTAACACAAAATTTTAATACGACATTGGACGGCTACAAAATCAGCCGAAAAACGGACAGCACGACGGACCATTTCAGCGATGGAGCGCATTCTTCCGTCACGATTTCGAACAGTACGGATTTTGAAACCGACGACACAACCAATCAAAGAAGAGCGACGCGTCAGGTTTCTTTTTCGGGAAGCGCACATGAAACGATCTCCATTCTTTCTTACAACAGCATCGGAAATCTAATCAAGAACGTTGCAACTTATACCGGAGGCGGTCTTCCCGCCGTTTCTTCCAAAACATTAGAATATGATTATGATTCGTACGGCAATCAGACCTTGGAAAAAGATTCCAGCGGAAGTCCGAACCGGGGAACATCTCATTCTTACGATAACGAACTGCATCAATTCGTAACTCAGAAAACGAGTTTCGGCGGTTCGATTCAATTTCCGACTCAGTATAAAATCGATTACGGCTCGGCATTCGGTTCCGCAACGGAAGAAACCGATGCCAACGGAAATAAAAGCTATTTTGAATATGATTCTTACGGAAGAATCGTTCGCTCCAGCGCGGATACGGACGATGGGACCCGCGTAGTTACGAATCATTCTTACAGTTCTTCCTTTCCTTTGAGTGCAAAGACCGTTCTTCCTTCGGGAACCGGCGATCCTGATTTCGCTTCCCGCACGTATGCGGACGGAATGGGGCGCGGAATTTATACCGTAAAGACTGCATCTAACGGTAATTATACGATGACGGGACGTCTTGTGTACGACGGAACCGGGAAATTAATCCGAAAAAGCCAATCCAATTGGGTCAGCGGCGGCGAGATCGACCATTTCGCTTTACATTTGGAAGAACGCAATCCGACTCTTTTCGAATACGATCCGATCGGAAGAATTAAAAAGACAACGATGCCGACTGCGGAAGGAGAAACATCCGCAACGACGATCACAACCGTTTACAACGATCCGTTTGAAAGCACTGAAAATCATAGCGGAGGCACGAGCAAACGAATCGTAAAGGATGCAAGAGGTCAGATTCTTTATGTGGAAGACTTCGCTTCCGATGGAACGCAAGCAAAGATCGGATTCTGCTATGATCTCGCGGGACATAGAGTTAAGAAGAGCGATCTCAACGACGGAATTCCTCTTTCTTGTTTCAACGTTGCAAGCGGCGTCACCGTAAAAGATACTTCGGGGAAGAATCAAGCGTATTGGTTGTATGACGCGTTCGGAAGATTACGTCAAGATAGCGATCCAGATCTCGGTGTTGCAAGTTTTACTTATAACTCCTTCGGTGATTTGACTTCCAGCACGAACGCGAGAGGAATCACAACGAATCTTTCGTACGATTCCATCGGAAGGATCACGGTTAAACAAATTCCGGAAGGCGACATTCATTATACATACGATTCTTATTCGGGAAGCGAGAACGCTTTAGGAAAGATCGTTCGTATCGAAGACGGGGTTCAAAACAAAACCTTCAGCTACGATAAGCTGGGGAGAATCAAAAAAGAAACCCGTATGATTCTCAGCTCGCCCGTGCCGGAAACACAGGGCCCGTATATTACGGAAACAAAATATGATTTACTCGGCCGCGTCAGCCGCATCGATTATCCAGAACATCCGATTTCTCACGCGAGAATGCGGGCTTGTTACAACTACGGAACCGCCGGATATATCACTGACATTGCGGTTCAAGTGGATACGAGCGGAATTCTTCCCGGTTTTTGCAATAAGGACATCGTAGAAAATATCATCTACAACGAATTCGGACAAACCGCCGGTTTTACTCTCGGCAACGGAATCGGTACAAGTTATATTTACGATATCAAAGGGAGAATGGTACGAATCCAATCTTCCGGTGACGTGGACGGAAGCACGAAAGTTCTTCAGGACGCGGTCTATGCGTTTAACAGCAAAAACGATATTACGAGCATCGCGAACAACGCAAGCGAACACACGACTCAATACAATTACGATTATGACGGCCTCGGTCGCTTAACAAATGCGGTCGGAAGTTACGTCGAAACCGCGGACAATCTTACCAAACAATTCAGACAAAGTTATAGTTATGCGAAAAATGGAAATCTAACTTCTAAACGTATCCACGATCCTTCAAACGGCAACATCACGGACGAATGGAGTTACATTTATAATAACCACCAGGTCACGAATATCGATTCGACTAAGACCGGAAACGATACTCTTACTTTACAATACGACGCGACAGGTAACTTAACTCGCCAGAGAGACAACGCAAAAGATCTAACCAAAAACATCGGCATCGATTCTCAAGACAGGATCAGAAACATCCAGGACGGAAATGGAGCGACTCTCGGCACCTATTGGTATGACGAAGGCGGGTTCCGAGTCCGAAAATCCGCGCTCGAACAAAAGAACAATCAATTTACAAACGTAGAGATTCTTTATCCAAGCAAATTCTACGGCCTGGAATACATCGAAAGCGAGAATATCGTCACTTCCGTTAACAACGTGTATCTCAACGGTGTGAGAATCGCAGCCATTGCCGAAAACAGCGCGATGGCCTATTATCTTACCGATCAAGTCGATTCCGTTTCACACGTGTTAGACGATGATGGAAGAACTCTTTCCAAAATGCAATATCTTCCGTATGGGGAGACGTTTGTTCAACGCGGTGACACCGACTTTGCTCCGAAATACAACTCGCAGGAGTTAGACAGAGAGTCCGGGTTTTATTTTTACAATGCGCGTTACTACGATCCGGGGATCGCGAGATTTACGAGTGCGGATACTGTAATCGACGGCGAGTGGGATACTCAGGGTTGGAACCGATTCTCGTATGTGAAGGGAAATCCGATCGGGGCGAAGGATCCGACGGGACATGATGCCGTAGTAGATACCTTAGCAGGCATTAACCACGTATTAAATAAACTTGGAGATTCCTCCTACAATGGAGGAACTGCGTCAAAAGATGGCACATTTGTCGGAAACTCGATTGCTTTAATTAATGATTCGATGGGCTTAGCTTACAAAGTTGCAGCTACATTAGTTCCGTCGAATCGTCGTGAGTTAGAAGAAATGGCGACCGGTGCCTACGGTTTAAAATTAGCCGCTTCAACAGCAAAAGGATTAGCTAAGGCTGCTAGCTCTACTGGAAAAATTCCTCTAGGCTTTAAAAATGAAAGCCAATATAGAAAAGCGATGTCAGAATTAGATAGCATTATGAAATCTAAAAATATTCCCGACTATAACTTAGGTGTTCGAGGTAGTTCAATCACGGGACAAAGCTTTAAATCTGGAAAACCATTTGGTCCAAAAAGCGATATTGATGTGTTTGTTGAAAGTTCCTCTTTGACAAAAAACCTTAGCACATCTAAGAAAATACCTGGATTCGTACATCCTGACAAATTAATGAGTAAAAATCCAGAATTCGGTTCTTGGTCTGAAAAATGGGGGAAAATTCTTAATAGGGATATATCTGTAGGTGGTTTTGAAAAAGGTAAAGTTCCAAATCAGCCTGCGATATTCTATGGAAATAAATAATGATTACTCAGATCTACTTTCGCTTTGATACATCGAAAAAAATCATTAAATTAGAAGCATTTGCAAAACTAACACAAAAAGTATTATTAGGATTTGACCATGAAGTAAGAGAAAGCAGTAATTATGATTCAGGTTTTTATCATTCATTCAAAACGAAAGAGAATAAAGTTAGAGTGACAGAAGCGGATGATATTTTTTTTTACGATTACCATTACGCAGTAAGCTTATATAAAGAAGAAGAAAATCTTAATGCAAAGCTTATGAAATTAGTTGAATTTTGGGTAAATAAAGGATGTATAGTTTCAATTCCGACTGGTCCGTCAATCGATACTACCGTTAGAACTTACTTCTTAGATAAAAAGGGATTAATTTCTTGGAAAGATCATACTGATCCAGAATCTCGTAAAAATTGAAATAGCAGACAGTAAAATTAGAACAATTCTGAAAATAAACCATAAAGAGAAAAATTACTTTCATAGAATATAATGATTTTTAAATGTAAAAAAAACAAGAATATTTCCATTAGCAAGATTACATACAACACAATTTGGTGAAAACAGAAATTGAAAATAACTTCATCCTTTTTTGCACGTATTAAAAAGAAAACGGATAGAACTACCATTTTTCAAAACAAGTTAAATACTATGACGATTATAAAAATGACAAATTCTTCCAATTCTTTTCTAAGTGATATTCCTTCTACCTACTTGCTTCTGTTTATCAATCGCAAATCTATAAAGACACTAAATGGGAAATAGTTTTAATCGAGGTGAAAAAACATAGATTCCAGCCAGAGTCATTTTGATTACTTTGAAATAGGACAGTGACTTAGAAGTGTTAATAGATCAATTACCACTTACTTGACCAACAACCTACTCAAGGTGAATTTTCAGTAAATTATCTTAAAACAATTCACAATAAAACTGACAATGATCTTCGAATCAATGGAAATCGAGAAGGCTTAGTTCACTCAGCCACGCTTATTCTTGACTTAACAAACCGAGATTTCGAAGGTGCACATTTTCATTTAGATAATGTTGTATTAGATAAATGCGAAATGTCAGTAGTAGCGCGCTTAAAGAAAGCTGAATGGGATTAGCGAATGAATCAAAAAGAACGATGCTTTCAAAATTGAGACTCCCCTCTCTCCAAATCCTTGACAACGCCCTACTCCCACCATACACCTACCCCATCGTGAAAAAAATCCTCACCGCCCTCCTCCTCACCCTCGCATTCTTTTTCATCCTCCGCGAAGGCTCCTCTTATCTCTATCAATCCAAGGAGGAAGCGCGCGTTTACAACACGGGACTTTACTTTCTTACGAAGACCGATCTATCTTCAAAACACCAATCGGATTCTTTTTTATTTCCTTACGCATTGTACAAACTCAATGCCGACTTATCCCCGGAAGAATTTTCGCGTCTTTGCACATACATCTGGATTCTTTCCGGCCTTTTATTGGTTTTTTATTTCGGAATTTGTTTCGGACATTGGGAAGGTATATTCATCGGATTTTTTGTTCTACTCTCACCGATCGTTCTTATCCAAAAAACGTGGATCGGATTTCCGGATCATCTCACGTTTTTCTTTTCTTCCGCAACGATCATTCTGCTGGATCGAATTTCCGAAGATCGACGTCGCTCTTGGTATGCGCTATTATACATTGTATTGCTACTTGGCGCCTGGAATCATTTTTATCAGTTTTCGATTATTGTTTTTCTGCTGATTCTCGTGCGATCGATTCACGAAAAAAAACTGAACGTTCCGCTGACGGCGGTCGTCGCAGGGACTCTTTTGGTCGCTCGAATTCTTTCGATCTTACTGTTTCAATGGAAAGGAATCGTTCACGAAGATTCTCGTCTTACCACCGTAACGGACGTCCCACTTTCCAAATGGATCGAGATCAACACGATCGTACCTCATCTGGCTCTATTCTCCTTTTTGAATGGAAACGTTGTCCTTTTAGCAGAACGAATTTTTAAACGGAAGTTCCAGATTTTGATTCCTTTTTCGATCGCGGCGGTTGTGACCTTCTTCACGTACGATACGACGAGAGTTTTCGTTCATTTGTTTTATCCGTCTTGGTTTTTACTTTGGTTGTATTTCTTTAGAGATGAAAAATCCGAATTCGAAGCTCGGAAAAAAGTTTATTTCGCGTTACTCGCGCTTTCATTGTTCATTCTTCTTTTAGTTCCACGCTTTTTTATCGAGGCCGGTGGAATCAATTATCTATTACCCTGATTCTTCTTCAACAATCCCACGCGAACGAAATGTAGGAACTCACACACGGCTTAAACCCGCCTCCTGTATAATTACAAGTAGCCAATTCCTCAATTATAAATCATGGAGAATAATCCGCGATTATTCCGTATCTTTTTTCTAACAATCCTCACGCTCGGAAGTGAATCTTAAAATTTACGAATCCACGGAGAGAAGATAGAAAAAATTCGTATTTTTGTTGGAGGACTTATGAAGACGTTACTCGCCTTTCTAAATATTGTTTCATCGGTCCTATTCTTTACGTTCACAACCAATTGTTTGACCGGTGAACGCGGGAGCTCTTGGATTCTCCCCCTCGTAAACACGAATCTTTCAAATGTGAGTTCCGCCCCTTCCCCGGGACCACAAATCAGTCCGATTTCATTTCAATATTCTTCCCAAAACTTTCAATTCGTAAAGAACGAGGCGATTACAGACGAGGTTCCGACCTCTTTGGACGCAATTAACCACTATTCGATCTCCCCTTCTCTGCCGACGGGCCTGAGTTTCGACACGATAACGGGAAAAATTGCGGGAACTCCCGGGTCCGCAGGCACATCGACCTATCAAGTCACCGCTTACGATCTTCAAGGCCGTTCCTCCACGATCACACTCAATTTGGAAATCAAAGCTCTCAATTGGGAGAATCAGTTTTTTCTCAAAGGCTCCAACACATTGGCGTCTCACTCATTCGGGGTCAGCACTTGGATTTCGGGAGATACGATTGTCGCGGGCGCGTACGGAGATTCTTCGTTTATGGGCGCCGCTTACGTGTTTAAACGAGTCGGAATTACATGGTCTCAAGAAGCCTACTTAACGGCCCCGCTCCGAACTTCGAGCGACGTTTTCGGATTGGGCGTTGCGATCTCCGGCGACACGATCGTAGTCGGAGCTCCTCTGGAAGACAGCGCGCAACGTTCGATCACTACAGTCGCGTCTTCCGACGAAACCGCTTCCGGCTCCGGCGCGGCTTACGTTTACAGAAGAGTGGGTTCCACTTGGAACCTGGAAGCGTTTTTAAAGGCGTCTAACGCGGATGCGAACGATAGCTTCGGACGTTTTGTCGCGATCGACGGAGATACGATCGTGGTCGGAGCTCCGCGAGAATCCAGCCTAGATCCCACGCTTCAAAACGGTTCTTTCGCAAGCACGGACAACAGCGGAACGAATATCGGAGCCGCCTACGTATTCAAAAGAGTCGGAACTACTTGGACCCAAGAAGCCTACTTAAAACCCCAGAACCCCGCCGCGAACGATCGATTCGGATCCGAAATCGGAATTTCAGGAGATACGATCGTGGTCGGCGTAAGCCAAGACGATTTATCAGGAACCAACTCGGGAGCGGCTTATGTTTTCCGAAAAGTCGGAACTACGTGGACTCAAGAAGCCTACTTAAAGGCGTCTAACGCGGCCGCGAACGATCAATTCGGAGTCTCCGTAGGAATTTCGGGGAACACGATCATCGTGGGAGCTTACACACAAAACTCAGGCACCGGAGAAGCTTATATCTTCGAGCGAACCGGAACAACCTGGACCGAAACAGCGAGATTAAAAGCGCCCAATGCGGAAGCAAGCGATCAATTCGCAAAAGCGGTCGCAATCTCGGGAGACACAGTCGCGATCGCCGCACCGAGAGAATCGAATTCTATACGAAGCATATTAAATAAGGGAGTTCTACCCGATCCAACGGACAACGGATCGAGTCTGTCGGGAGCGGTGTACGTATTTCAGAAAGACACGAATTGGGTCTATCGATCGTTTATCAAAACGAGCAACGCCGATCCGAGCGATCAAGTCTCCAACGCCGTCGGAGGCCCCGGACCGCCCATCGGAGAATACGGAAGTCTTTCGATTTCCGGAGATACGATCGCACTCGGAGCGCCCGAAGAAAAAAGTTCTCAAACGTTTCCGTCCGCGACGGCTCCGATCGGAGACAACACAAAATCAAAATCGGGCGCGGTTTACGTATTCAGCCGATGATATTCGTCAGCCCGCGTCTTCCGCAAGTGTATAATGAATTTTTAATGTTCTTTTTTGAAGTTCCCGTTTTAATTCCCGGGGAGGAACGCCTTCGAACTTCAACACGGCTCTATGAAAGGACGCGGGAGAATTAAAACCGCAGGTCAACGCGATTTCCAAAAGATTCAAATTTCCGTTGTCGCGTATCAATTTCTTAACTTCTTCGACACGATGATAATTGATAAACTCGGAAAAGTTCAACTTCTTAAATTGATTTAGATAATAAGAAGCCTGATGAACGGAAAGCCCGAGATACGCCGCAAAGTCTGGCAAACGAATCTCTTCGTCCTTAAATCCCTGATCGGCGACGAACTTAGCGAATCGTTCTTCGATTTTTTCCAGATCGATTCCTTGTAGCAGATTCTTTTTGGGAGAAGCGGTTTTTCCGGGAACGATTTCATTCTTTTCGATTTTGTTATCCGAAAGGGATAGCGCTTCGTTCATGTTCTGATCGGATTCTCCCACGGGAAAGGCAAAAATTCCGGGACGATTGTATTCCAAAAGAATACAAAAAAGAACCATGTGACTCGGAATCCAACTGATCATCCGAAGAGAATCTTCGGAGTGAGTCATTAAACCGAAGATGTGAAACCCGATCGAGGCGAACATCATTACGTTCATAAACGATAAACTAAGATAAATTTTGGATCGTTTCCAACGGAGAATGGAATAAGCGGACCATACGCAGAGAAAAACTTCGATTCCCAGAAGAAGAATATCCGCGAAATAAACGAAAGAAAGCGTACTCGGAAAAAGAAAGGAAAGGATCATCAAAGCCGGAATCATCAAAATCGAAGCGTTGCAATACGGCTCCGGATTTTTTACCGCCTTCAACAAATACATATTGGAGAAAATATTGGAAAGACAAGGGCTGATCATCAATCCGTAATAAACTCCGAAAAAGAAACGATGGTAAGAATTCGAAACCGCGATCTCCGGAGAAACCAACAAGGAAACGGACGCGTTGTTCAAAATCAAACAAGCGCAAACGGCAAAGGCGACCCAACCCCGAGTCAGATTCAAATACGTTTTTCTATATTTATAAAACTCGGAAACTCCCCCCAAAAAACTCATCAGAATCGCGCACCCGTGAACGCATATCAAATACGTGGAAGCCCCTTCGTGTATTAAAACGAAATCCCTTAAAAAGTCGATCACTGTCATAGTTCCGCCGTTGTTCTCCTATTCTAAAATTTCAAATCGCCGATTCCAAACCGGTCTTTTCGTTGAGTTCATAAGATATTTCTAATGTTTTTTCGAGAATCCCTTTCTTCAATTCACTCGGAACCAGTCCCGAAAACTTAACCGAAGCGCGATGAAAGGAAGAAGGAGAATTGAAACCGCAGGCGAGTGCGATTTCGAGGAGATTCAGATTCGATTCCTTAAGAATCATATTCTTCACCTCTTCGAAACGATGATAGTTGATGAATTCCGGAAAGTTCGACTTCTTATAATGATTCATAAAGTAAGAAGTCTGATGGACCGTAAGACCGAGATACGCCGCAAAATCCGGAAGACGAATTTCCTCATCCAGATAGACTTTTTCCTGCAGAAATCTTTCGACGCGATTTTCGATCACGTGTAAATTCGCACCTTCCAAAAGATTCCTTTTCTGAAAACTCTTAGCTTCAAGATTATCTTCGTCGCATTCTTCGGTTAAAAGAATCGAATCTGATTTTGTTTCTCCATTGTGAAAGGACGAACTCTTCCAACTGAATCCCGGAAAATAGAATTGTAAGAAGAACAAGTAGATTAAGGCGTAAACACACGCCATGTATGCCGTTACTAAAATATCGGTGGACAAAACCTGAATTCCGTAAATTCGGGAACCATACGCTGCGATCAGAACCGAACAAAAAAGAACGTAGTTGAGATTAATTTTGGAAACTTTCTGCAGATAAACGGCTCGGATCACTAAATACGACATGAAGACGAGAGCAACGATGATTAAAACATTCGTCAAACAAACGGGAAAAACGAGATTTTTAGAAAAATAAGTAACGGCAAATAGAACGGGGAACACGACCAGCAGAAGACTCGAATATTTTTCCGGTTTTTCGATAGCTTCCGCAATATGCATAAAATAGAATAAACTAGAAACTATATTATATAATGATA
The DNA here is from genome assembly GCF_000243735.2 of Leptospira kmetyi serovar Malaysia str. Bejo-Iso9. Taxonomy (NCBI): domain Bacteria; kingdom Pseudomonadati; phylum Spirochaetota; class Leptospiria; order Leptospirales; family Leptospiraceae; genus Leptospira; species Leptospira kmetyi. Next base: position 2,156,121 of record NZ_AHMP02000003.1, read on the forward strand.
TACTTAAGTAGATTCCGAAAAAGATCCGATGTCCCAAGCTCGGTTCATAAAGAGCCGGAGAAATAATAAAATACGTTGCCACATTATAACAGACCAAAGTCGCGAACACGCTCAAAGAAGTGGCCGCTCTCGTCAAATTCATATGAACCTTTCTATGTCTGTATAAATCGGAAATACCCGAGAAAAGAGTTAAAATCAATGCGGCCGCCTGCATCGAAGCGGAAAACGGGGACACATTCGCATCTAAAAATATGATCCGTTCAAACGTATTCCATAACGGTAGAATCACTTGCATCTGAATTCTCGCTGACTTATCATATGAATCATCCTAAAACGCCTTCCAACCGATTTATTTGTATTTTCTTTCTCAATTCCTTCGAAGTGATTCCGGGGAAATTGTATTCAAGCAGAAACCAATAGGCCACGATAGGCGACGAAACCCAACCGATCGGCAAAAGCAAATCCGTGGAACGGATTGAAAGTCCGTAGAGATAAACAAGGACCGCACCGGTTAGGAATCGATTTCGAATCGATAGATTGGGATAAACCTTGGATTGTTTCAAACGAAAGATCGCATCGAGCGACCACGCAACTACGAAGATCTGAATCGCAAGGACAAGAATGTCCGCAAAATATACGAACGAAATCGCCTCGATCGCACTCGCATGAGCGCAGATTAAATAGATCGGCGCGGCTTCATGCAATAATGCGAAGTCCTTTAAAAATTCGATTACGGTCATAATTTTCCCAATCCCAAACGGTTCTTAACCGGTTTTTTCCTGAAGTTCGAAAGCGACTTCGGTCAAAGCCTTTCTTTGAATCTCTTTTTTTAAATCCCGGGGAGAAATTCCCGTAAACTTGATCGAAGCACGATGAAACGAAGACGGAGAATTGAATCCGCAGGCCAACGCGATCTCGAGGAGATTCAAGTGAGCCTGATCGAGAATCATCCTCTTCGCCTCCTCCATACGATGATAATTGATAAATTCGGGAAAGTTCAGTTTCTTATATTGATTCAGATAAAAGGAAGTCTGATGTACAGTAAGACCGAGATACGCCGCAAAGTCGGGAAGACGCAGATCTTCGTCCGTATATTCCCTTTCTTTAATAAACTTTTCGATCCGGTTTTCGATCACCTGAAGATTTACGCCTTCCATCAGATTCCTTCTTTGAACCTTTTCTTCGACGATCTCTTCGCTCGGTTCGTTTGAAAACGGCTTTAGACCGAAACTACGGAGTTGATGATCTTCTTCTCTCCAGGTAAATCCCGGGAAATTATATTCCAAAACGAAAAAGTAAACCACGATATGCCCGGGAATCATACAAGCGATCAACATCAGATCCGCGGAACGTACGGAAACGCCGTAATAGTGGAGCAGAAACGTAACGCACATCATTGCGTTCATAGCCGGGTAATTGAAATAGATTTTGGATTTTTTTAAACGGAAGATCGCATAAAGACCCCAAACGCCCGTAGTTCCTTGAATCGCTAAACCGAGCAGGTCTCCGAAACGCACATACGAATCCATATCGGGAAAAACGAAAGCGAGAATCAAAACGATCGGCAAACTGACCGTAGCGTAGATACAATATATTTCCGGGCTTTTCAAAAGACCCAAAAGATAAATCGTATAAAACATACCCCAAAGACAGGGAAGTACATTGATTCCGTAATAAAAACCGAAATAGAAACGATGATAAAAAGCGGGATTTTCTAAAGCGGGAGAAACGAGAAAGTTGATTGCAGCCGTGTTTAAAATCAGACAACCGCAAACACTCAGCGCCACAAGACCCCGAGTCAGATTCATTTCACTCTTTTTGAATCTATAAATCTCGGAGACGCCGGTGATAAAACTCAGAGCGATCGAACCTGCGTGGATACAAATTAAATACGGAGAGGCCTGATCGCTGAATAAAACGAAATTCCTAAAAAGGTCAAACAACATCATAAACACTTCCATCTGCACAAACTCTAAATCCAAACTTTCTATGGTTTTATTTTTACTTGAAACACTGTGTGTTCCGACATTTTCACTTCGATCGTCTAAACGATTCTTTTCACATTGGAGATACGATTTGCGCCCGATATCTTGTTTAAATGTTCCAATCTTTCCGAGAATTCGGCTTTTTAGCGGGAACTCCGTTCCCGAGAGATTTTTTTCGTATAAGAAACCGCCGTCTGTATTTTGAACGAACGTTTAAATTTATAGATACGTTCGTTTCTTGATTCTACGGTCATCTTTTTAACGATCGCTTCTCCCGAAATAATTTTTTGCTAAAATTGTTAACCGAATTCAACGCTCGATCTATAATTATAAAGATCTTATGCGACTTCTTTACGGAAGCGATCGCCGACTTCGTTAAAAAAAGAATACCAGAATATATGTTGAACATCCCTTCAGTCTATAGATTGCGAGATATTCACGAGGTTACTTTCAACGATTGGCAGAAAAACACATTCAGCTTTTTGAAAGTGAATAGGATTACTGATGAGAAGATAAACAGATCATCGAATCATTTCTTTTTATTGTCAAATTGAAACAATATCTTCGAATCTAAGCAAAGGATGCCGCAGATGGGAGCCGCCAATTTGACCGGATTTTCAATTTTCTTTTTTTATAACTTCGAATATATTAAATAAAGAATCTAAAGTTTTTTTAAAATAAGAATTTAATAAAAAAAGAATCCAGATTTCTGTTTCGCACAACGCGCATCTTTATTCTTTCTCAAGATTTAGAATGATTATAGATCGCACTAAACAAGACTTTTTTGGGATCAAGTCCATTTCGTTTAACAAAATTTGACATATAAAATTCATGATTTATTTCGTTCCCTAAAAAAACATTTCGTATATTACTCATTTCGATTCTTCTATTTAATTCAACTTATATCATGAAAAGACTTTTGATCCAGATCGAAGTAAGTTTTATCAAGAACTTATTCCCTTGTCGTTCCAATCTTAAAACGAAATCGCAAACGTTCGGAATCACTGAGAATCAAGTTTTGTCATCTGAAAATATGATATGTTTATTTTTAGTTCGACTGCAACCCAAGAAATAGCTTTCTCATTCGTCCAAAAACGAGGGATCCGAAAGCGAACAAGGAACAGGAGTGAGTGTGATGGATTTTTTTTCGGAATGGAACCTTTTATTCTACTTAGTTTTATTAAAGGACACCTTCAATCGATACTTGGAATATTTTTACTCTGCGAGTGTGGTGATCAGTTTTTTAACGGGAATCTCCGGGCTTTATAAAGCCAAAAAGGACCGTTTGAATCTCGTTCGCGGAATTTTCTTATTGAGTGTTTGTTTTATGTTATTGGGACACGGTAAGTCTTTTATGCTGATTACCGTTTTTTCAAAAAGCAATCTCACCTTTGAAAACCGGCTCTTTTATTCTTACTATTACGGTTTCGCTGCGGTCGCAACGTTCTCCTCCACTTTCTACGTTATGCACCTTTTCGGTACGTTAAAAAATCCGCTTCGTTACAGCGTTTACAGCTTTGCCTCCTTTCCTGCAATTTTCGCAATTTCCCAACTTTTTGACGAATTGATCTCCATCGTTTATTTCGCGAAAGTGATGCTTTTTACTCTGCAAATGTGGGCCGGGCTTTGGACTTCTTCCCAAGTTTTGAAGAATCGAATGAAAAAGATCTACTTCAACTATCCACTTCAGAACTTCGTTTTGTGCGGCGGGGTTTTTCTGCATTCTTTAGGAATGTGGCTCGAGTCTCCTTTGATCATCATGACCGCGCTTTCGCTTCCGGGATTCTTTATCGTTTATTTTTTCGTTCTCGAGTACAATCATCCCGATTTTTGGAAGGTGGGTTTTTCGAGCGAACTCATGGAACTCAAACCGGAGGATTTAAAATCGCAGATCCTTCAGACCAATCCTAAAAATCTCGTGGAACGTTTGGATATTTCCAGAATCGAAGAACGGATTCAAAAGTTTATAGACGATCGGGAATTTTTAGACGAAGAGATTCGTTTGTCCGATTTTTCGGCTTACATCGGCCTTTCTCTGCACCAGGCTTCGTATTATCTGAACAACTACAAGGATCTAAGCTTCACGGATTTTTTAAGCTTTCATAGATTGGAAGAAGCGAAGCGAATGATTCAACAAAAACCGGAAATCAATCTTTTGGAAGTGGCGCTTGCGAGCGGGTTCAATTCTCCCTCTTCTTTCAGAAGAGCTTGTATAAAATTTTCGGGGAAACCTCCGAAAGAATTCAGAAACCACGTTCTTATGAAGATGTCTCAGCCGATCGTTCTCGATTTACAAAATCAATTGGGACAAACCGCAGACGCTTATCCGTGACAATTCATCTTGTTGCGGATGATGGAACATTCCTTTCTTTTTTTGCCGACGGTTAGATGGCCTTCCGCGCTTTCGCCGTCGTCGAAAAATCTTCCGCTAAAAACCGCGCCGCTTGCAAAACGATACGTTCCCGTTCCCACCTTCTTATCGTTCTGAAAATATCCGGAGTATTTATCTCCGTCCTTGTATTGGATGTTTCCGTATCCATGTCGCTTATCATTTTTGAAACTTCCGGAGTAAACTTCTCCCGTATCATACACATAGACGCCGGGGCCGTTTTTACAATTTCCGTTCTTACAACCCGGAGACGATCCTAAGTAGGAAGCAAGCGATCTGGTTTCTTTTTTGGGCGGTTCGTAGGAATCGTTTTCGGAGTTCGATTCTTCCGGTTCCACGTATTTTTTGGGTTGGCCGAGCGCGTCTTCTTGAAAGAATTTTCTTTCCTTCAGTTCCGGCTCCAAGTCCAGATCGTTTTTCTTTTGAGAAGACGAGGTTTTCGAATTTTCTTTTTTGGAAGTCGTCTTGTTTTTCTTTCCGCAGTGTACGGATACGAAGGACGCGATTAAAACGATTCCTAACGCGAGAATGATTCTTTGATTGGATCCGAAAAGGACCATGACCGTCCTCCAATTCTAAGTCCTTTCTTAGAATATCGGAAAACGGCGGGCCTTTCCCAAGCGGCGGGTTTTAAGAATTTTTCTTCAATCGGATCACGCTGATCTCGGACGGAGCTCCGAGACGGATCGGAGGTCCCCAATATCCGGTCCCCCTGCTCACATAAATCCATGTGTCCTTGTGTTTATGAAGTCCGGCTACGAACTTCTGCGCGAGATAGATCAAAAGATTGCCCGGAAAATACTGACCGCCGTGTGTGTGACCGGACAACTGAAGATCGAATCCCGCGTCCGCTCCTTCGAACACGCTGTTGGGTTGATGCGCGAGAAGAATTTTATAATCCGATTTTTCTCCGCCTTTCATCGCTTGATACGGATCGGTTTTGTGTTCCGCGATGATCGTTCCCGCTTTGAGATCCGTCACGCCCGCGAGCGTCAAGTTGGCCGATCCGTGTTCGAGAATTTGGTGTTCGTTTAACAAAACTCGAATCCCGTGTTTTTGAACTTCCCGAATCCAAGACAAGGCTCCCGAATAATATTCGTGATTGCCGGTTACGAAAAAGGTTCCGTGTTTCGATTTCAGATCCGCAAGAGGAGTGATATGATGACCGAGTTTGCTTACGGGCCCGTCGACCAAATCTCCGGTGATCGCGACGAGATCCGGTTCGAGTTCGTTGATCGTCTTTACGACCGATTCCAAGAAACTCTTTTTGATCGTAGGTCCGATATGTATGTCCGAAACCTGAACGATTTTAAATCCGTCCAGGGAAGAATGAAGATTCTCCTCCACAACGTCAACGTGAATCACTTTCAACTTTTTATGAGCTTGATAGAATCCGATTCCGGTAAGTCCTCCCGCGAGTCCGAGCACCGAAAAACTTAAGAGTTGGTTTAGAAATTCTTTCCTTTGAAGAAGTTCCGCTCCGCCTTGATCGGAGCCCGACGGGCTTGGAAAGAATCGGGTGATTCCATGCAAGGACACGGTGGTAATGTCCTTCAACAAAACGAGGCTGAACAGGATCGTAAAAAAACCTAACCCGGTGAAGGCGAGATAGGAGAACGCTGTCTGAATTCCTTCCTGTCTGGAAGTAAGGCTGATGTAATAACTTACGGGAATGCTCAAGGTGAACAATAGGATCAGAATCCAAGCGAACCAAGAAAGCCAACCTTGGGCGCCTAAGCCGGGTATAAGACGAAAGCCGGTATATGTATAACCCAATCCGATAATCAGGGTGAATACGGAAAGAAATATGAGGAAACGAGAAATCTGATTTTCCATTACTTAAATAGACCGAAAAAAAACTCCGAAGTTTCGTTTCGCATTAAATTCCGGGCCGTAGAAGCGATTCTTTCGTATTTTCAGTTCCTCGAATATTCCCAAACCCTTGACGAACGTTCTATTTCCTGTAGTATTGACAGAAATATTATGGCCCAAGCTGATTTAGAATT